>JBOHFJ010000620.1:0-1517 GCA_050699655.1 Pseudonocardiaceae bacterium | reverse complement strand
ACATAACCCAGCAGCGCGATCAATCCCAACACCAGTGAATAGGCTGGCAGCGCCACCATGTTCCGTTTGATCACGTCGCGGCTCCGGGCGGCCAGCGCCCCGGTCACCGCATGCGGGTAAAGGAACAGCGCGAGCGCTGAGCCCAGCGCCAGTGTGACGTACTGCAACTGGTTGGTGGCACCGAGTATGACGGCTCCGCCGTGGGCGGGCGCGGTGGTGAACTTCGTGTTCGCGGCATCGAAGATCGCACCCCACCCACCGAGTCTCGTGGGCAGGACGAGCACCGCGGCGATGATCACCAGATAGATCAGCCCGTCCTTGACGAAGGCGATCAGCGCCGGGGCCCGCAGGCCGGACCGGTAGGTGTAGGCCGCGAGGATCACGAACGCGAGGAACAGCGGGGCGTGCCCGGCCAGTCCGGATCCGTTGAGGCCCATCGTGCGCAGCACCGCCTCCAGACCGGCCAGTTGCAGGGCGAGGTAGGGCATCGTCGCGACGATGCCGGTGACCGCCACCAGCAGTGCCAGGGTGGTTGATCCGTAGCGGCCGTGCACGAAGTCCGCCGGGGTCACATACCCGTGCACTCGGGACACCGACCACAACCGCACCAGCGGCAGGAACACCAGCGGGTAGACGATCATGGTGTAGGGCAGCGCGAAGAACCCCATCGCCCCGGCACCCCACACCAACGCGGGCACCGCGACGATGGTGTAGGCGGTGTAGATGTCGCCACCGATGAGGAACCAGGTGACCCACGAGCCGAACTTGCGACCCCCCAGCCCCCACTCGTCCAGGTGGTCGAGACTGTCCCCCACCTCCCGCCGCCACCGCGAGGCGTAGAAACCCACCCCGCTGACCACACCAAACAACCCGACAAACACGCCCAACTCAACCCACATCCCGACATTATGCGCATCCAGCGGGCTCAGCGGGGTTAATCGCGCTGGATAACCCCGCTGAGCCCACTGGATGCGGGAAGCGGGGGGAGGAGGCGGTGTTTGAGGGTGGTTAGTTCGTCGGTTAGGAGCGTGGGGAGGGTGGGGCCGATCTTGGCGAACCACTGCTCGATGAGGGGGATCTCCGCTCGCCACTCCTCGATGTCCACCTTGAGCGCGGCGGTGATGTCTTCGGCCGCGATGTTCAGTCCGGACAGGTCGAGCTGATCTGGAGTGGGCACCCGGCCGACCGCGGTGTCGACCGCCGCGGCCCGGCCCTCGATCCGCTCGATGACCCACTTGAGTACGCGGCTGTTGTCCCCGAAACCCGGCCACAGGTACCGTTGGTTGCCGCCGCGGCGGAACCAGTTCACATAGAAGATCTTCGGCAGCTTGCTGGCATCGGCCTGTTTGCCGATGTTGAGCCAGTGCTGGACGTAGTCGCCGGCGTGGTAGCCGATGAACGGCAGCATCGCCATCGGGTCCCGGCGCACCTCACCGAGCCGACCGACCGCCGCCGCGGTCTTCTCGCTGGACAGCGTGGCGCCCAGGAACACCCCGTGCTGCCAGTCGAAGGCCTCA
>JBOHFJ010000619.1:0-1520 GCA_050699655.1 Pseudonocardiaceae bacterium | reverse complement strand
CCCTCGATGGGATGGGCGGGGCGGGGCGGGTAAGTCCACCACGACCCAGCACCTACAGCAGCACCTCGCCGAGGCCGGTTACACCGTGCACGTCACCGCGCAGCCCTCCCACGACCAGCTCGGCGAGATCGCTCGCCACAGTACCGACACTTACAACGGGCACACCCTGGCCTGCCTCGTGGCCGCCGACCGCTACCACCACCTGGCCACCGAGATCCGCCCGCACCTCGCCGCTGGCCGGATCGTGCTCTGTGACCGCTACGTCGCCTCCTCCTACGTGCTGCAACGGATGGACGCGGTGCCAATCGAATTCATCGAAGCGCTCAACGCCGCCGCCGACGTCCCGGACCTCGCGGTCATCCTCACCGCGCACCCAGCCGTGAGCACCCAGCGGATCGAGCGGCGGGGCACGCACAGCCGCTTCGAGGCGGGCATCGCGACCAGCCACGCCGAAGCCGACCTCTACCACGACACCACGACTCGCCTGACCGAACTCGGCTGGCCGCTGCTGGCGATCGACACTACCCGTACCCCGATCGAACAGGTCACTACGCAGATCGCTGGGCGAATCGCCCAACTGGCCGGCCCCCCGCAGGGTGATTCCTCCACCGCGTAGGCTCCGCCGCGTCCAGACCACGGGGCTGGCCGCGGCGCCGTCCCGTTCGCTGACGGCGCCTGCGAAAGGGACCTCTGCCGATGGCCGACCGCCATCTGATTGACGTTCACGTCCTGCTGGTTCGCGACGGCCAGATCCTGCTGTCGCGCCGCCGCGACACCAACCCGATCTTCGACGGACGATGGCACCTACCCTCGGGCAAACTTGACGTAGGCGAGTCCGTGCTAGACGCAGCCATTAGGGAAGCCGATGAAGAAGTCGGCGTCCTCATCGACCCAGCCGACTTGCGGCACGTAAATACCCTCCACGTCAACGGCTCCGGCCCCGAGCCCCGCCTCGGAGTTTTCTTCGAGACCCGACAGTGGGTGGGCGAACCGACCAACCGCGAACCGGCCAAGTGCTCCGCCGTCACCTGGTTTCCCCTCGACGCCCTCCCGGAAGAACTGATCGATTATCCGGCCGCCGGCATCGCCGCCTACCGCGACAATGTTCCGTTCAGCACCCACGGCTGGACCCCGCAACCTATCCCCACCGGCGCACTCCGCTGACACGCGGGAGTACCTATAAAGTCGGCCAAACTGGCGGCGGCGTGCCCTGGACCGCGTTAATGACCTGGGCGAACATCCACCACATCCTCACCAGCTCGTACCTCGGTCGCGGCGGCTACCGGCACACCTGGACCGGTGAGCCCAGATAACCCCTTCAACCCCTCGTGGTCACCAACTCCGCTGGTGGTCTCGCCTCGGGGGTTCCTCGGGTGATCGCGCCGGTGGTTATGGGTCTGTCAAGCTAACGGTGTAACTGGATTTTTGTGGATCTTAGTTTCGTCCGGCGGACAGGCGTCCGTCGAAGGTGATCTCAAAGGCGTTGAGCGCGGCTTTCCAGCGGTTGGACCAGCGTTGCT
>JBOHFJ010000618.1:0-1537 GCA_050699655.1 Pseudonocardiaceae bacterium | reverse complement strand
CGCGAGCCCTCCGAGTTCGCCACCACCGTGGGCTCGCCGCCCTCCAGGACGGACACGACGGAGTTGGTGGTCCCTAGGTCGATGCCGACCGCACGAGCCATGTGAGCAACCCTTTCGAACTTGACTGAACCTGACTCAAGTCACCTTGAGTGTATCCCGCTCAACCTACCTGACCGGTCTAACGACGGGAGCGGCGGCGGTGTTCCCGGCCAGGTCGCCGACCGCTTCGCCCCAGCCAGCTGCCCCACCTAGCTGATAGCGGTCGCGTGGGTGGTGATCGCGTTGGCGCTGGGCGCGGCGGCGGCGCGTTCCCCGCCACCCGTGGCACGAGCTGCGACCATGGTGTAATACTCAACACATGTTGTGAATACATGAACGGGTGGAGCGTGTGGATCGAGACCGTCATGACAGGGAGGAAGCAGCCCGACGAGATGAGCGACGCCGAGCTGGCCGAGTACCACTGGCAGCACCGCGATGACGGGCTCGGCGAGGAAGTCGAGTTCGAGGTCGCCAAGCCACTTCGCGTCACGATGTCCTTTCGGTTGCCGGCGCAGGAAGCTGACGCGATCCGTGCGGCCGCCACCGCTGCGGGAACGTCACTGTCGGAATGGATCAGGTGGGCGACGATGCGCGCGACTCACGACACCGAAGTGCCCCCTCCCCGGCACGCAGCCATCTCCCGCGCCCGAGAACTACTCTTGCAAGCAGAGCACGAGCTGGGGAACGTGTAGCGCACCCAGCTTTGAGTGCCGGGCCGGGGAGGTTAGTCGAGCAAGTGGTCGAAGTCTCCGTTCTTGGCGCCGGCGATGAAGGCGGCCAGCTCGGGTTGGGTGAAGACGAGGGTGCGAGCTTTGCGCTCGGTTGGGGGGAGCTTGTCGTCCTGGAAGCCGATCAGGCCGTCGGCCGCGGTGAACGACAGGCAGCCACCGTGGCCGTGGCTGAAAGTGGATTTCACGTACTGACCGTTGACCACGGCGTCGTACCGGGCATCGTCGAGCGAAGGGTAGGGGTTGGGTGTGCGAACCACCGCGTCACAGCTCCTCCATGACGGCGCGGATCAGGTCCTGTGACTCGCGGGCCGGCAGAGCCTGGGCCAGAGCCGCGTTGAAGATGTAGGTGCATTGTCGCACGGGGTGGCGATCCTCGTAGATGCGCTGCGCCGTGTGGCTGTCCACGTAGACCACGTCACCGTCGAGCTCGTCCGGGAACTCGAAGATCACGAAATTGTCGGAACCGGGCAACACTCCAGCGCTGAAGGGCAGGATGTGGATCGTCACCGGGTACCGCTCAGCCACCTCGATCAAGTGTCGTAGTTGGTCTCGCATGACGTCTCGACCGCCCACTAGGGTGCGGATGACCCCCTCGGTCAG
Source organism: Pseudonocardiaceae bacterium (assembly GCA_050699655.1). Lineage (GTDB taxonomy): Bacteria > Actinomycetota > Actinomycetes > Mycobacteriales > Pseudonocardiaceae. The sequence goes on along the minus strand of JBOHFJ010000618.1, from coordinate 167 downwards.
CACTGCGGTCAAGCCCTGGAAGCCGTCCTCTCCGAGCCGCTGCTGGCGCCGCATCCGCAGTTCGGCCATCCGGTCGACATTGATCGGCGACACGAAGGCGCGGTCGTTGCCGATCACCGCTTCGGCATAGGCCCGGGTCTGCAGCAGCCCCTGCACGAACGCGATGT
>JBOHFJ010000617.1:0-1542 GCA_050699655.1 Pseudonocardiaceae bacterium | reverse complement strand
CCACTCACGGGCGCCGCAGGCGCTCGCCGACGTGGTGCCCGCGCTGCTGTGCGGTCTGGGAGTCTCGGGGTTCACTGACCGATTGGGCCTGAACCCGGCACGGGGTACCTGTCTGCTGCTCGTGGATGGTCTCGGGTGGCGGGCGTTGCGGGAGCATCCCACGGACGCACCGTTCCTCACGTCTTTGACCGAGGGCCGCGAGCCGATCACCGCTGGGTTTCCGGCGACGACGGCGGCCAGTGTGGCCACCATCTGTATGGGTGTGCCAGCAGGCCAGCACGGAATCGTCGGCTACACCTTCGTCACCCCCGACGGTGATCTGATCAACTCGTTGAGCTGGCGCACGCACGGCAACGGTGCCGGGGTCGATCTCCGTGAGCGGTTTGTGCCCGAGGACATTCAGCCGCGGCCCACCGCGCTGGAACGCGCCGCGGCGGACGGGGTGCGGGTCACCCTGGTGGTGCCGCAGGTGCATCGGGACTCGGGACTGAACCGCGCGGCGCTGCGCGGTGGCGAGTTCCAGGGCGTGCACGCGCTGGGGGATCTGGCCGCCTGCGCGCTGGCGGCGGTGTCCGGCGGCGAGCGGAGCCTGTGCTACGCCTACCACGGCGACCTGGACCGGCTCGGTCACGTCTACGGCGTCGGGTCGCTGCCGTGGCGGCTGCAACTCACCCACGTCGACCGGCTGGCCGCCACGATCGCCGAGGGGCTGCCGCCGGGCACCCAGCTCGTGGTGATCGCGGACCACGGCATGGTCACCGTGCCCGAGGAAGGCCGGCTGGACTTCGACACCGAACCGGCACTGCAGGCCGGGGTGCGCGTACTGGGCGGAGATCCGCGCGCCCGGTACCTCTACACCGAGCCAGGCGCCACCGACGACGTGCTCGCCGCTTGGCGTGAGCTGATCGGGGACCGGGCGTGGATCCGCACCCGAGAGGAGGCCATCGCGGCCGGATGGTTCGGCCCCGTGGTCGAGCCCCGCATCCACGACCGCATCGGTGACCTTATCGTCGCCGCCCGCGCCGACATCGCCATCGTGCAGTCCCGCGTCACCCCCACGCTGAGCGACCTGATCGGCCACCACGGTTCCCTGACCCCCGACGAGCAACTAGTACCCCTGCTGACCTATCGCACCCCCTAACCGGCGGTCTCATGGATGCTGTGCACTGCGGATCCGGAAGCATCGATCGTGACCTGATGTGACTGACGTGTCACATCGATCCGCGGCCCAGGCCTCACACCGATCACGAACACCGCTCCGACGGCATAGGTTCACTAGATCAGGTGACTTGGTCCGCTGTGATGACAATCGAGACAGGAGTCACGACGTAACACACTTGCTGAAGGACCATTCAGATTGCCCAACATATGCTTTATCGGGTCGTATGATCTCACTGTCCGGTTTGATACCTCACCGCTTGTAGTTACTTCGCCAACGGCGAGTTCTCACGGTGAGCGCCAGGGCCATCGTGTGCGCACAACGCCACAAGGGGGCGCTGTTACCCCAGGGTCGGGTAGCCGGAGGGCGAAACTCCCTCCGGC
>JBOHFJ010000616.1:0-1543 GCA_050699655.1 Pseudonocardiaceae bacterium | reverse complement strand
GGCCACCCAGAACCCGGTGCTGCGCGAGCGGTTCAGCGGCAAGGCCGAGTACGTGGTCAACTTCTTCGAGTTCATCGCTCAGGAGGTGCGCGAGTACCTGGCCGAGCTCGGGTTCCGCAGCCTGGAAGAGGCCATCGGGCGCACGGAGACACTGGACACCAGCCCGGCCCTCGACCACTGGAAAGCGGCCGGGCTGGACCTGTCGCCGATCCTGCGCGGGCCCCCCGATCAGGATCGCGCGGCGGCGCGGCACCAGACCAGGGAGCAGGACCACGGGTTGGACAAGGCGCTGGACAACACCCTCATCCAGCTGTGCGAGGGCGCGCTGGCCGGTGGTGAGCCGGTGCGGTTGGACCTGCCGGTGCGCAACGTCAACCGCACGGTGGGCACCATGCTGGGCTCGCACCTGACCCGCCGCTGGGGCGGGGCCGGACTGCCCGAGGGCACCATCGACATCACCTTGACCGGATCCGCTGGCCAGTCTTTCGGGGCATTCCTGCCCCGCGGGATCACCCTGCGGCTGGTCGGCGACGCCAACGACTACGTCGGCAAGGGCCTGTCCGGCGGGCGGATCACCGTGCGCCCGCATCCCGACGCGCAGTTCACCGCGGAACACAACATCATCGCCGGAAACGTGTTGCTCTACGGCGCGACGTCCGGGGAGCTGTTCCTGCGGGGAATGGTCGGGGAGCGCTTCTGCGTGCGCAACTCCGGCGCACTGGCCGTCGTCGAGGGCATCGGTGATCACGGCTGCGAGTACATGACCGGCGGCCGGGTGGTGGTGCTCGGCCCGATCGGGCGCAACTTCGCGGCCGGGATGTCCGGCGGCGTCGCCTACCTGCTCGACCTGCCAGCGAGGCGGGTCAACCCCGAGATGGTCGACCTGGACCCACTGGACGACCACGACCGGTCATTCCTGGTGGACGCGGTGGAGCGGCATCACGCCGAGACCGGGTCAGCGGTGGCCCATGCGCTGCTGGCTGACTGGGACTCAGCGGTGGATCGGTTCGGCAAGGTCATGCCCAAGGACTTCAAGCGGGTAATGGCCGCCCAGGCGGCGGCGCGCCGCGACGGCCGGGACGTCGACGCGGCCGTGATGGAGGCCAGCCATGGCTAGGTCTCGCGGGTTCCCCGGTTTGGTGAACGACCCTCCGGTTCCCGAACTCAACAGGGGTGCTGTTCCGGACGTGGCTGAGAGCTCTGCTGTTGAGTTCGGGAGGCTCAATGCATCCGAGCGAGGGCGTTGTGGCTGATCCGAAGGGGTTTCTTAATACGGGGCGGCTTGACCCGCCGCGGCGTCCTGTGGAGCTGCGGTTGCGTGACTGGCGCGAGGTCTATGAAGACTTCGGCCGCGACGCGCTGGAAGCCCAGGCCGGCCGGTGCATGAACTGCGGGATCCCGTTTTGCCACCTGGGCTGCCCGTTGGGCAATCTCATTCCGGAATGGAACGACCTGGTCTGGCGCCAGGACTGGGCCGATGCCGCCGAGCGGCTGCACGCCACCAACAATTTCCCCGAGTTCACCGGGACGCTGTGCCCCGCAC
>JBOHFJ010000615.1:0-1544 GCA_050699655.1 Pseudonocardiaceae bacterium | reverse complement strand
GTCAAGGGCGTGGTGATCCGTGACAGCCGGGTCTTGTTGCTGCAGAACGAGCGGCAGGAATGGGAGCTACCGGTCAAGCCCACGGACGTGGTGTGTGGCGGCTGACACGTGATCCTTCTTGAGTTGTTAGGCGCTGAGCGCCGGGATGTCGCTGGTGGGTACCTCCTCTCGGGTGGTGTCGTCGGCGTTATCGTTACAAGGGATCAGGGTGACCCGGGCCCGGGTCAGGACGTCGAGGCCGAGGTAGCGCCGGCCCTCGATCCAGTCGTCGTGTTGCTCGGCCAGCACCGCGCCGACGAGGCGGATGAGGGCGTCGCGGTTGGGGAAGATGCCGACCACGTCGGTGCGGCGGCGGATCTCCCGGTTTAACCGCTCCTGGGGGTTGTTGCTCCACACCTGCCGCCACAGCTCCTTCGGGAACGCGGTGAACGCCAACACATCCGCCCGAGCCCCCTCGAGGTGCTCGGCCACCTTCGGGAGTTTGTCGGCCAAGGCGTCGAGGACCCGGTCGAACTGGGCGTGCACGCTGGCGGCGTCGGGCTGGTCGTAGACCGAGTGCAGCAGCGCCCGCACCCACGGCCAGGACGGCTTCGGGGTCGTGGTCATCAAGTTGGCCGCGTAGTGAGTTCGACATCTTTGCCAGGTCGCGCCGGGCAGGGTGGCCCCGATCGCCTCGACCAAGCCACGGTGGGCATCGGAGGTGACCAGCCGGACCCCGGACAGCCCGCGCGCGGTCAGGTCGCGGAAGAACCCCAGCCAGCCGGCGCCGTCTTCGGCGCTGCTGACCTGCAGCCCGAGGATCTCGCGGTGGCCGTCGGCGTTGACGCCGGTGGCGACCAGGGCGTGCACGCCTGCCACCCGCCCGCCTTCGCGGACCTTGAGCACCAGGGCGTCGGCGGCGACGAAGGTGTACGGGCCGGCGTCCAAGGGGCGGTTGCGGAACTCGGCGACCTGGGCGTCGAGCTCGGCGGCCATCACGCTGACTTGGGACTTGGACAGCTTCGTGATCCCGAGGGACTCGACGAGTTTCTCCATTCGCCGGGTCGAGACCCCGAGCAGGTAGCAGGTGGCGACCACGGTGGTCAACGCCCGCTCGGACCGGCGGCCCCGCTCGAGTAGCCACTCCGGGAAGTAGCTGCCGGAGCGCAGCTTGGGGATCGCCACGTCCACAGTGCCGGCGCGGGTGTCGAACTCGCGGTGCCGATACCCGTTGCGGGTGTTGACCCGGTCCGGGCTCGTCTCGCCGTACCCGGCGCCGCACGCCGCGTCGGCCTCGGCCGACATCAGGGTGTTGATGAACGTGGTCAGCATCGAACGCAGCAGATCCGGCGACGCGCAGGCCAGCTGCTCGTGCAGGAAACGGGTGGGGTCGATAATGGACGGTGCAGGCATCGCGTGGTTCTCCTCAAGACTTCCGAAGGTCTCAAGAAGGATCACGCGGTGCCCGCCCTACACGTCGACGCCACGCCCGTCACGGGCCTGCCGCACACCACTCTGCTGGACGCCACTGAGCTACCCAGTGGGCGGATCGAGATCGGCGAGAA
>JBOHFJ010000614.1:0-1553 GCA_050699655.1 Pseudonocardiaceae bacterium | reverse complement strand
GCATAGCGGCTGCTAGTCTCTGCCCTCGTTGGTGTTCTGTGGCTCGTCCGCACGTCTGGAAGGTGACAAGTGATGATTCGCCGTGGATCTTTGACCGGTTGGGCTGGTGGGGCTGCTGCCGCCGTCAGTGTCGCCACCGTGGTGACGCTGACGCTAGCGCCGTCTGCCCAGGCGTTTACCGGGAACTTCTACTGGTCTAACAGCGCACAAAAGCAAACTATCATTAAGGATCTCAAGAAAAATAAGTGTCAAAACACCGCGGGTGCTGTCGGCGGATATTTTGGTAGCCCAGCAGGACATATCGCGATATTCAAAAACGCGAATTGTGTGAATGAGCTTGAGGCCCTGGGTCCTGGCGACCGAGCCACCAAGTCGGACGAAGAATTCGAATCAGTGAAGGCGACCGATTAACGAAGTGCGGCGGCGGGAACGTGAGTGGCTCTGGGGTTGATGACCGCGCCTGGCCCACCAGGGAATGCGACCATAGACCCCAGAGCGGGGTTAACGGGTGACCGATCCACACTATGTGTGGTGAAGCTCAGCAGCACACCGAGCCCCTTTTTGTACCCGGGAACCGCTGGAAGCAGGAGTCGGTGGAGTGAACGAGCCGGACATGCCGCCGTGCGGTCCGACGCGGACAAGCGGCACCCGCAGGCTCCCGTTCGGCGGCGCGGCAGCCGAACGGGAGCGCGGGCGGGCCGCGGCGGCGGCAGGCCGATCCGGCCCCGGCACCACCCCGTGGTGGAGCGGCACCGCTGGCCGTGGGGCGTAGGTCAGCGGGGGTCGAATCGGCCTCGCTTGATCTCGCGGAGGAAGGCCGGCAGGTCGGGTACCGGGAGCACCGGGCCCGCGGGGTTCTTGCTGTCCCGGATCGCACCCGGTGGGTGCGCCAGTTCGACGCAGTTGTTTTGTGTGCCGCTGTGGCTGGATTTCCGCCAGGCCAGTTCGACGCAGTTGTTTTGTTCGCCGCTGTGGCTGGATTTCCGCCAGCGCATCTCGGTCATGTCGCGGCCTCCAATTCGTGAGCGGTCTGGGTGATGAGGGTGCGGGAGTCGGCCGGGCTCATCGCCAGCTGGTGGATCTTGTCCACCGCGGTCTTGTAGTCGGCCACGTCGTCCGGCTCGTATACGAACGCGCCGGTCCGGTGGTGCGAGAGCAGGACGATGGACGGCGCGCCGTCGAAGTCGTAGAGCACGAACTGTCCCTCCAGGCCCGGGTGCCAGCCCTGGGAGGACCGGACGACCTGAATGGTGATCGTGTCCGACTCGGCGAGCTTGACCAGAAAGCGGAGCTGGTCGGCCATCACCCGAGGCCCGCCGATCAGCTCGTGCAGGGCGGCCTCGCCGAGCAGCGCGGTCAGCCGGACCGGGTTGCTGCGCGTGATGACGTCGCGCCGTCCCATCCGCACCAGCACCCCCGCCTCGACCTCGACAGCGGGAAGACTGCCGCCGCCGATGATCGCTCGCGCGTAGTCGGAGGTCTGGAGCAGGCCGGTGACGAGGTGCGGCGACCAGTCGGTGATCGCGGCGGCGGACCGTTCGCACTCCATGGTC
>JBOHFJ010000613.1:0-1557 GCA_050699655.1 Pseudonocardiaceae bacterium | reverse complement strand
CCCGCCGCGGATGACGTAACCACCGCCCATGACCGGGCTGGCGGTCCACTCCCACACGTTGCCGGCCACATCGAGCAGGCCCTGCGGGGTGGCGCCCGCCACGCAGCCGCCGACCGGCCCAGGACCCTCATATTCGACCGCCGTGCCCCGGAGCCGAGCCAGGTGGGGCGCCCAGGGCTGCGCACCCCACGGGTACGGACGCCGCTGCGGTCCACTTGCCAGCCACTCCCACTCCACTGACGTCGGTAGCCGGCCACCGACCAGCTCCGCGAGCCGGCACGCTTCAGTGTGGTCGACGCCGGTCACTGGCACGTCAGCGTCGGCGGCTTTCCCGGCACGGTCCAATTGTCGGTAGGTGAGCGGGGTGACCGCGACCAGGAGATCCCCCACTACGTGCGGGCGGGCGCTGTCGCCGAACCGGCAGGTGCCACCGAAAACCGGCACCCAGCACAGCGGTATCGAGCGTGGGCCTCGACGGTAGCCACGGCCGACACCTCGGCGCTCCGCGGAAGGTCGCCCCACGTTCTCGCCTTTCACCCGTCGATCAGGAAGAGGTCTTCGGGGCTGGCCAGGTGGGGAGGGCGCAGCCCGCTCTTGCGTTGATTGGGGCGTAGCCCCAACGTCGCCAGTGCCTGGGTGATACGGCCGTACGCCACCTCGGCTGCGCTCGCATCCGGGGCGAACACCGCGTAGTTGTCGGCGAACCGCACCACCGCCAGGCCGCCCAGGTGCGCGTCGACACGGGACAGACGCAAGTGGAACAGGACTGGCCACAAGCCACTACCCGGAACAAGCGGGGTAGGCAGCCCAGCCAACGCCCGGCGGAACACGGCCAAAAACGAGCCGTCGGTGACGTACTCCGCCAGCCACCCCACTAGCTCCTCGACCGTGCCACCTTCCGAAGCGCCGCCAACGTCGACATCGGCCACCCACCCATGGCCCGCGGCCACGTGCGCGTCGGCCTGACGCAGCGCGGTGATCCGGTTGCGTGCCGGGCGGAACCCGGACACCCAGTCGGCCAGCGCACGCGCCTCCAGGATCGGCTCGACCGCGGCGCGTATCGCCCGATGTACGATGCGGTCCTCGACGGTCGGCACCACCGCAGTGAAGACCTTGCCCGTATACGCCGTGATGGCAACATCGCGCAGCGGCCCCGGCTCCCACACTCCTATCCGAAGCCGCTGTCCCAGCTGCGCCAGCCGGTTCCGCAGACCCTGGCGGTAAGCGCCCCAGGTCATCCCGTCCGCGCCGGGCGCTGAAGCGCGGCGCATACACGAACGAGCCGCCGCCACCAGGTGAACCGGATCGACCAGGTAAGGCATGAGAGAGTGCGCGGCGGTCACCCGATGGGTTAGCGTGGACGCAACCTGGGCGGTAGGAACGATCCCGCCGGGCGCAGCACCACAATGGCCGCTATCCCACACGCGCGGCCCGCGCCCACGGGAACGACGGCCCCGTCCAGGCCATCCAACCTCCAGCGCCCTGTCACCGGCCACGGGTGTCTCCCCACAGCATCACGTGCAGCCGGGTGGACAGATGCCAGCCACGACCCACCAC
>JBOHFJ010000612.1:0-1569 GCA_050699655.1 Pseudonocardiaceae bacterium | reverse complement strand
GACAGCATGTGAACAGTAGGAAGCTCGCCGGCGCCAGTGCCGCCAGCGTCGGTGCTGCCACCGCCGTGGCGGCCCTGCTGCTGGGGACCCTGTCCGGCTCCGCCGGCGAAGAGCCCACCGCCTCGGCATTTGGAATCGCCGCCGAAGGCTTGCTGCCCATCGACCCGACACCATTTGTCGAGGCGCCGGGTGACGGTCACCGGGCATTGATCGAGCTGCCGGGACCGGACCGTGGGGGACTAGGCCGAGATGGCATCTTCGTCGGAGTACTCAAGGTCGAAGCCGAGAAGTTCCGGTCCAAAGCGACGGCTGTCAAGGTCGACGTCCTCGGGTTGCGGCTGAAAGTGATTGAGGCGACCTGCGAGAACGGTCACGGTGACTCCTCGATCCTCGGCAATGACGGCGAGGGTCAGTCCTCGCCTTACTCGGGTCAGCGGCTGGACCTTTCACCCTTGGTGAAGGTGGAGTTCAACAGGCAGCACCGGGACCACGACACGCTCACGGTTGACGGGGCGGTGATCACGTTGCTGCCCAGCGATCGGCGCGGTCAGGCGATCTCGTTGAAGGATCTCAACCTTTTCCAGAGTCTTGCCTCCAAGCAGCTGAAGGTCCCCACCATGGATCAGCTGCAGGCAGCTCATGACAAGTCCGCGACTCCAATGGGAGAGCCCACTGCGGGTGACCTGGAGAAATTGCTCAAGCTGGAGAACCCGAGCCTCAGCACCCTCAAGGGTGACCGTGGTGATCGTGACTTCCTGGAACAGGTCGTGATCTCTTCGGCGAGTTGCCGTGAAGAGCAGCACCAGAACCAGGCTCCGCCGGAGCAGGCGCCCCAGCCGCAGCCAGTCGAGACACACCTGCCGGTCACCCACTGACCTGATCGGTATCACGCCAGAAGGGCTGGCACGCGCAACTTGCGTGCCAGCCCTTCTCGCGTACACGTTCACCGACAACGGTGGGTAGCGTCGTAGGATCGACGGGTGAGCTCCGAGGGCCAGCTGACCCATCTGGATGAGCGCGGCGCGGCGCGGATGGTCGATGTCTCCGATAAGCCGACCTGTACTCGGGAGGCGGTCGCCTCAGCCGTGTTGCGCACCACTGACGAGGTGGTGCGCTTGTTGCGCGATGGACAACTGCCCAAGGGTGACGCCCTGGCCACTGCCCGCATTGCGGGCATCATGGCGGCCAAGCGAACGCCCGAGCTCATCCCGTTGTGCCATCCCCTCGCGTTGACCGGGGTGACGGTGGACCTGCACCTCTCGGTCTCCGAGATTGCGCTCACCGCCACAGTTCGCACCACCGACCGCACGGGTGTGGAGATGGAGGCGCTCACCGCGGTCGCGGTCGCGGGGCTGGCGCTGCACGACATGATCAAATCCTTCGACCCCGCCGCCGCGCTCGATGCGGTGCGAGTGGAGCGCAAAGCGGGTGGTAAGACCGGCCTGTGGATCCGGCCGACGGCCCAGCCGTGGGTGGTTGGATTGACGGCTGGGCCGTCGGTGGTCGATTTGACCACTCAGCCTTCGGGTGCCCGCCGTGCCGTGGTCGTGGTGGCGTCCACCCGTGCGG
>JBOHFJ010000611.1:0-1572 GCA_050699655.1 Pseudonocardiaceae bacterium | reverse complement strand
GGGTGGTCCCACCACTGGCAACCGAGTGGTCCCATCCTCGTGGCAAAAATCCGCTCACGACGGTCCCATGATCGTGGCGGGCGACACCTGGACCGACACTTGCACGGGCGCCGGAGGCGTCCGCGAGGAAGATCTGGTGGTGACGCGCTCCTCCCCGTCTTCCTCGCGCTGCGGGCGTGGCTGCTCGCTCCAGCGCAGGCAGGACAGGCACATCCAGTCGGGCGCCTCGTCGTGCAGGGTGGTGCCCCTGAGCAGGCGATGCCCGCAGCGGGCGATGTAGACGCCGTAGGGGTGCTCGGCGTCTTCGTCGATGGCGTGGGCTTTGCGGTCCAGCGGGGACAGGCCCCATCTCGGGGCGGTGCGCACCCGGTGCGCCTCGCGCTCGCCGGGCATGGTGGCCGGATGCTCACTCATCCCCGCTCACCCGAGCCACTCGATCAATGCGTCCCGGATTACCCGCGCGGGGGCCTCGTCGAGGATGATGACGCACTCTCCGGTGACATGTGGGTCGAAGATGATCTCGTCGCCTTGTTTCTCCAGCACCAGGTTCGCGAAGCCCCTCGGTCCCTTATGCACCGCGCAGGTGACACCGATCGCCCTACGGTTCGCGGGTCGTGCCCGCGGGTTCGCGCCATCAGCCATGGTTGGCCTCATCTCTCCTCGGTCGGGGGCGGGATCGTGTCCCGCCGTTCATCGGTTGGTGATCCGCACGATGTAGGCGACACTCGCGACGGCCAGGACCAGCCCCATCACGGCCACCCACATCACGGGGCGGCTCCCACGCACGCCAGGCGGGACCCCCGTCCGCCAACCATCGGGGGACGTCGAGGTCACCGGTGTCGCGCCCGCGGTCGTGGAGCGGTTTCGCCCGCCGGGGACTCACCGCGCGGTCCCGCTGAGCGAGCTGATCAGCGTTTCGAGGGTGGCGCCGATTTGCTCGAGTTGGCTGAGCAACTGGCCCAAGGTGGTGAGCTGTGTCGATATCTGGTGGAGACGGTGGTCAATCGCGGCGAGTCGTCCCAGCACGTCGTCATCAGGGTGGCGCACCGGCTCGCCGACAGAATCCGCGCTCATGGCGTGTTCACCCTCGGCTGGCGCGTACGTCGCGCCGAGTCGATGCTGTCGTCCAGTGCTCATCATGCTGGCAAGACAACAGCGGTGCGGGCCGTCATGGTAGGTGGAGCGCAGTCAGTTTCGCGCTATTCCGGAATCGACTATTCGGTCAGCGACTAGTCGCTGGTCACGGCGGTCCAGGGCGTCCGAGATGATTTTGGGGGAGCTTGGCCTTTCGGGTCGCCAGCCCAGCTCGGACCGGATGCGGGTGCTGTCAGCCAACAGTCGAGCGGGCTCGTAAGCGGCGGCGGTATGCCGCCGGGGGACGGGTCGTCCGGTCACGGTCTCGGCGGTGGCGATCACCTCATGCACAGTCGGGCAGGGCTCCGGCCACGTTGAAGGCCCGCAGGCTGACGGCTCCGATCGCTCCGATCGCGGAGCGGTCCGCGACTCGCGTAGCTTGGTCAGCCCGGCCAGGTGGCACACTCCGTCGACCTCGGCGAGTGCCCTGGCCAGGGT
>JBOHFJ010000610.1:0-1585 GCA_050699655.1 Pseudonocardiaceae bacterium | reverse complement strand
GGTGGTTTCCGGTCTCCTGTCTGATGATCGGGCGGTCGAGAGTCTGACCGGCCGTGGTGGTGGGGCACCGCGGCCTCGATGGTGCAGACCGAAGGGGCATCGCCAGCGGATGACTGGTACCGCTGGGAACAGGCGGGCAACGGTTTCGCGCACCGCTTTCGCGAGGATTCACGCTGTTGCGTGAGACCGGGATGACTTCCCGAGCGAAGTGAGCCACGGCGTCGGCGTCGGCACGTCGCGCTTTGGTGATCATCCAATGGGGGCGAGGAAGGCGGTGAAGGCTCCCGTGATCAGGGCTGGACCCAGGGGGATCTGGGTGTGCCGGGTAGCCCGGCGCAGGAGGATCAGCGTGGCGCCGGTGAGACCACCGTAGAGCAGGCCCAGGACAGCACCCGAGAGGAAGGTGTCCCAGCCTCGCCAGGCCAGCGCGAGTCCCAGCAGGCCAGCGAGTCGAACATCAGCCGCGCCCAGCGCGCCGGGGGCTGCCAGGGCGATGAGGAGGTAGAAGGTGAACAGGATGGCCATCCCAGCGCACGAGTGGAGCATCGCGGCACCGTTGTGCTCCACGATTGCCGCGAGCCCGAACAACGCCGCGAGGCTGGGGTAGGCGGGGAGCAGTAGCCTGGCGGGCATCCGGTTCTCAAGGAGATCCGTTACGGCCAGCGGCACACAGACCGCGGCGAGCGCACTGTCGGCGAGGAGTTCCGGGTGGAGGTTGACACGCCAGGCCAGCAGTCCGAACAGGACCGCCGTGGCCGAGGAGACCGCCGCGGTCGTGGCCAGCGGATGATCACGGCGCGGCACGGTCAGGGATGCGTGAGTCAGCCGAGACAGCGGGGCGCCCACGAGGGCACCGAGCACACCCCAGAGAGGTACCATCCACCACGGGTTCACGGCCATACCCCGAGCGCGAGCATCTCTCCGCGAGAACTCCTTGGCGTGTCCGTCATCAGGCTTCTCCACCCGTTGTGATCGCCAGTCCGTAGCGGGTCAGGTGCTACGGCGCGGCGCCCGTGCGCACCAGGAGGTCGGTGGAGGGAAACGGGCGAGACCTCCCGATCTCTCTGGGGAGACCCTTGGTCACTGTACGCAGCTTGTGGTGATCGGGAAGGCTATGGCGCGACGGGCGGTGGGCGCGGGATTGACTCCCATCCGTGGTGCCGACACAGGGGACTGCACGGGATGGGCAACAGCGCTATGCCGATACCGGATCTCGCGGTCGGTCAGGCCGCTGACCCGCGCTGACCCGGCGAGCGCGGCGTCGGCATGTCGGGTCAGCGCACCTTGGACACCGCCGATGTCGTAGGCCTCAATCGGCACCCCGGCCAGCGCGGGCGGATCGCGGAGGTCATCGGGGAACTCCGACCGCATCGCCGTGACCAGCCTCGCTGGGCCGGTGACCGCGTCGCGCGGCGGCTCAGCGAATCGCCGCCGGGTGTCCGAGGTCGTCCGGGTAAACAGCTCTTCGGCCTGGTCGATCACGCACCAGCAGCCGCTGGTGCGTGATCGGGCGGCAAGCTTCCAATCCAAGCCAAGCAGATACGAGACATTGGCGCTCGCTTCCCGCAGGGGATTGCTGTGGTGA
>JBOHFJ010000609.1:0-1590 GCA_050699655.1 Pseudonocardiaceae bacterium | reverse complement strand
CGCCTGAGTTGTCTGGACGCCTGCGGGAGGGCCGTGCTGGATGCACGGAGGCACCCGGGTGGTGACGGTAGAGGCCGATCTTGAGTTAGTCGAGTCCCCGGCGAGACTCACGAAAACCGCCCGCGAAACGCCGTCCGTGCCTCACGTAGGGATGCCCGCGTAACGGCGAGTGTCGCTGGGTATGAGGAGTGGGTTGTCGATGGCGTCTCGGGCCGAGGTCACCACGAGGTTCGCGAAGGCGTATGTGAAGGCGTGCAAGTCGGATCGGGGTCGGATCTTGGACCAGGTGGTCGCGGTGACCGGGTGGTCGCGTGACAACGCCCGCCGACGGTTGACCGCGGCGGCGCAGCGGCCGCCGGGGGCCGGCCGACAGGTAGCGAGCCGGCCCCGCGCGCCGGGCTCGCCGAAGTTCTCCTACGACGCGCGCAAGGTGCTGCAGAAGGTGTGGGCTGCCTCGGGTGGGCAGTGCGGGAAGTACCTCGCGGCCTCGATGCGGACCCAGCTCGACGGGCTGGAACGCCACGGTGAGCTCGTCTTCGGCACGGGCCGCTACAGCCCGGCGGTGCGCGCCGAGCTGCTGGCGATCAGCCCTGCCTCGATCGACCGCTACCTGCGACCGGCGAAAGCCACCGACCAGATCAAGGGCAAGTCCACGACGAAGCCCTCGCCGCTGCTGCGTTCCTCGATCAAGATCCGCAAGGCTGGTGACGAGGTCGAGGCCGAGCCCGGGTTCTTCGAAGGCGACACCGTCGCGCACTGCGGCCCGACGCTGAAGGGCGAGTTCGCCCGCACCCTGAACCTGACCTGCGTGCATACCGGCTGGGTGTTCACCCGCACGGTGCGCAACAACGCCCACGTGCACATCCTCACGGCCCTGCAGGCAGGCGTCGAGGAGATCCCGTTCGCGGTGATCGGGCTGGACTTCGACAACGGCACCGAGTTCCTGAACAAAGCCGTGATCAAGTGGGCCGCTCACCGGGAGATCTTCTTCACCCGCTCGCGGCCCTACAAGAAGAACGACCAGGCCACCATCGAGTCCAAGAACAACCACCTGGTGCGCAAGTACGGGTTCTACTACCGCTACGACACCACCGAGGAACGCGCGGTGCTCAACCGGCTCTGGCGGCTGGTCAATGACCGGTTCAACTACCTGACCCCGACCAGGAAACCGACCGGGTTCGGCACCGACCGGGCAGGGCGGCGTACACGCCTCTACGACAAGCCCACCACGCCGCTGGAGCGGCTGCTAGCAGCCAAGGTGCTCTCCCCGACCCAAGAAGCCGAACTGCTCACCTACCGCGACTCGCTCAACCCCGCCGCCATCGCCCGACAGATCGCCGACCTGCAAAACATGCTGCTCAGACTCGCCAAAGACAAGACCGAGCAGCTCTACCTCGCCACCATCCCCACCGCCCTGCCCGACATCAGCAAAGGCATCCGGATCAAGGCCAGCTGACCCCCAGTTCGCGGGCATTCCTAACTGAGGCACCGATCAACTTTCGCGGGCATATTGACTTGAGGCACTACGGCAGCTGGCCTGCGCGTCGCCGGATCTGCTGCGTTCGATGCTGACCACGTTCATCAACACCC
>JBOHFJ010000608.1:0-1590 GCA_050699655.1 Pseudonocardiaceae bacterium | reverse complement strand
GCCAGCTGGATGAGGACACCCTGGGCCGCTCCCGCCGGGTGCTCGGCGAGGACCACCCGCACACCTTGGGCTCTGCGCACAACCTCGCCGGTGACCTGCGGGAGCTGGGTGAGCACCAGCGGGCCCGCCAGCTGGATGACGACACCTTGGCCCGCCGCCGCCGGGTGCTCGGTGACGACCACCCGCACACCCTGGACTCAGCCCACAACCTCGCGCTGGACCTGCTTGCGCTCGGCGAGCACGAGCGCGCCCTCGAGCTGGAAAAGTGGATCAAAGCCCACTACTGGTCGTGACCGAAACCTCGGTTGCGCGCCACCCCGCCCGTCGGGCTCCGTTGCGAAAAATTCAGGAGATATCCCAGTACTCATTTGGAGAATCTTGGCAGATTTGCAGGCTTGCGAAGTCTCCGAAGTCCCCGAGGCATAGCCCGGACGTTCGGTATTCGAGGCGGGCGTTACCTTCTGTTGTTGAGAATACCCAACCGTTGAGCTGGGCGTACTCGCACATCGCTTCCGTGGCGAGGCCGTTTATGTTACTGGTGATGCAGTTCTGAAATTTTACATTGTGGATCGTGAAGGAATTTTGGTTGTCGTCGCGTGGGTTTGGGAGTTGCCAGCGCTGACTGGTGTCGTTTGGGTCGCAGGTAACCTGGCGGACCAGGGAGTTTCCGGAGTCGGATGGGGCAGCCAGGCACTTGCCGGAGTATTGGTTTCGAATGTGGAACCCAGAGATAACTGGATTTGACGCTGGGGGCTGTTGCGGTGGTGGCGCTTGTGGCCCAGATACCGACGTGGCGGCGGGAGTTGACTCTGTCGTAGGCGGTCTTCCTGGTCGCAACGGTTCGGGCGGGAGTTGCGGGGGCGATGATAGCGGCTCAGGTGGCCCTGACTGGGTGGCTGGCGACACTGAGATGGGGGTGAGCGGCGGTGGCGTGGTGGTGCGCGGGTGGTAGCCGGGGGAAGATCTCGCGAGGACTGACCCCTGAGGGGTAGCGTCAGTGACTATTCTCGTTCTCCATGTGACGAAGCCGCCGACCGTCGTGACGATAGCCAACAACGACACCAAGGCTAAGCCCCGGCGATGATGCTTCGATGGTGCCTTGTGGTGCGGGGCGCGGCGGCGTCTGGGACCTGCGCTGGAAACACCTGAGTCCAGTTGCGATCGAGGTTGGGTCTGGTCCCTGATGGGGGACAGCTCAGTCACGGTGAAACCGAACTCGGCTTGGAGATGTTGCAGGGCGACCCCTAACGCCAACGGATCGGCGAAGCGGTTCTGCCGCTGTTTGGCCATGGCCTTGCGCAGAATGGCCATCACTTGCTCAGGCACGTCCGGCCGGGCGATGTCGGGAGGGTCTTCGGTGAGAATTCGGCGCAGTACCAACGCGATGCTCTCGTGGGTGCCGTGCCGATGAGGGGGATTTCCGGACAGCAATTGGTACAGCGTCGAGCCCAGCGCGTAGACGTCGGAGGCTTGGCTTGGCGGCACGTCCTCCAGAATTTCCGGCGCGGTGTGGTGGAGGGTCAACGCGTCGGTCCGAGTTGAGAGCTCGCTGGTGTCGAGCAAGCGCGCGACACCGAAATCAGCCAGCGC
>JBOHFJ010000607.1:0-1611 GCA_050699655.1 Pseudonocardiaceae bacterium | reverse complement strand
CCGTGAGGGGCTCTACCAGTCCCAGATCCGGGAGTGGACTCGCGCGCGTGACGCACTGGCCCGGGGCGCCTCGGCCCCCTCCCTGTCAGGCTGTGATGAGACACCCCGGAGCCCCCGGGTCCACCGTGGAGGGTGGTGACAGGAGACAGTCTCGTGAGTAGTGGCAGTCCAGTTCTTCCTGGCGCAGGTGATCATTCGGTGGTTGGCCCAGGAGCAACAGTCCTGGATCCGGCGCCTCGTCCGGTCCGCCGCTCGTTCACCGCGGCCTACCGGGCCCAGGTCGTCGCCGAGTATGAGGCGGCACCGCACGGCAGCAAGGCCGCGGTGTTGCGCCGTGAGGGGCTCTACCAGTCCCAGATCCGGGAGTGGACTCGCGCGCGTGACGCACTGGCCCGGGGCGCCTCGGCCCCGCGACGGCCGCATCGAGCGGCGTCGGGATCGGCCGGTGGAAAGGATGATCCCGGCCGGTTGCGGGCGGAGAACCAGCGACTGGCCCGCGAGTTGGCCAAGTCGCGGGCGGTGGTGGAGATCATGGGAAAACTGCAAGGGCTCTTGGAGCACATCTCCGAGAGCACGGACACGCCAGCGTCGTCGAGGAGGTGATGACCGTGGCGTTCACCGAGCTGCGTGCCGCGCAGGTGCCGATCAACCGGTCCTGCGCGCTGCTCGGCCGGGCCAGGGCCACTCACTACCGCCACGCCCGAGGCCCGGTACACGGGCCACGACCGGCGCGGCAGGTGCCCGACAACGGCCAAGCGCTCTCACCGGCCGAGCGGGCGGCGGTGCTCACCCTGATCAACACCGAGGCGTACGCGGATCTGGCGATCGGCCAGATCTGGGCTCGGGAGCTGGACGAGGGCCGCTACTGGTGCTCGGCCTCGAGCATGTACCGGATCGCCCGCAAGGCTGGACAGAGCCGCGAACGGCGACGGCTGGCGACTCACCCGGCCAAGGTCAAACCCGAGCTGCTCGCCGACGGGCCATCGCAGGTGTGGACCTGGGACATCACCAAGCTGCGCGGCCCGGCCAAGGGGATCTTCTACCAGCTCTACGTGCTGATCGACATCTACTCCCGGTTCAACCCGTCCTGGATCCTCTCCCCGGTCGAGGACTCCACGCTGGCGGCCGACTTCATCGCCGAGGCCATCGAACGCAACGGCGCCACCCCGCACACCGTGCACGCCGACCGGGGCACCTCGATGACCTCCAAACCCGTCTCGGCGCTGCTGGCCGACCTGGGCGTGACCCGCTCACACTCACGGCCGCGGGTCAGCAACGACAACCCGTTCTCCGAGGCGCAGTTCAAGACCCTCAAGTACCTGCCCGAGTTCCCGAAAGCCTTCGCCTCGCTGGCGCACGCCCGCGAGTTCTGCGCCGGCTTCTTCCACGAGTACAACTACATCCACCGCCACTCCGGGATCGCCTGGCACACCCCGGCCTCGGTCCACTTCGGCACCGCCGACGCCATCGACCAGGACCGGCAGAACACCCTCACCGCCGCCTACCACGCCCACCCCGAACGGTTCGGCCACCGACCCCACCCACCACAGATGCCGACCCAGTTCTGGATCAACCAGCCCAAGATCGAACCCCAAATGAACTGACCGCAAC
>JBOHFJ010000606.1:0-1614 GCA_050699655.1 Pseudonocardiaceae bacterium | reverse complement strand
CCTTCGCTCGCCAGTCCGTTGCGCCAATAGCGGCGCAAGCGCCGGTACCCGAGCCTGCCCTTCGACCGGTTCTTGGTCAGCGCGCTCCAGCGGCTTGAGGATCCACCAGCCGACGAACTCCCCATCAACGAAACCGGCCCAGAAACCGAGTCCGGGCACCCGCTGTGCGGTCGCGAAGCGACGGTGGTGGAGCCTCTCGACGTCCTCGCGGGTGCGCGCGCGGCCGTTGCCGAGGTAGCTCATCGCCTCGGGATCAGAGTCGAGCTTGACCTCGTGCTCGAAGTGCTCGTCCGACAACGGGACGAGCCGGATCCGGCCGGTGTGGAGCGTCGCCTGGCACATGGGTGCATCGTCCCGCAGAGGATTCGTCATCGAAAGGCAGATGATCCTTCCACGAGTCGCGCTCTTGGCCGCTGCGCGCTTCACTCCTCGTGGGCGGGTCGAAACGCCATGATGGGCAGCTCGCGCACGAGCCGATGGCGATCTCTACGGTCGGGGTGGCTCGCGGATTGCGACACCAATCCGCCGCACCCCGAGGCGGCGCGCTGGTGGAGGAGGGCGCGGACTTGGGCTGCGAAGGCGTCGGGGTTGCGCAGGACATCTGTGGCGCTGGCGCGGAGCACCGTCCAGCCCAATGCGGCGAGCCGGTTGTGCCGCACTAGATCGGCTCGAAACGTCGGCGCGTCTTGATGGTGTTCCCCGTCGAATTCCACGCCGACCATGGCGGCCGGGTAGGCCATGTCCAACCGGGCCACGTGAGCTCCGACCTCATCGCGCACCTGGTACTGCAGCTCAAGTCGCGGCAGCCCGCGCAGCATCAGCGACACACGACACCTGGTCTCCATAGCCGACTCGGCACGTGGATCCATCAGCTCGGCCACCAGCGGAACCCGACTGCGCCACCGCGCCCCCGGGTAGCGAGCAGCCATACCCAACAACGCAGCCGACCCGAAGCGCCCGATCTGACCCATTGCGTCGGCCGCCACGACACCCTCGACCTGCGTCGACCAACGGGCCAGGTCATATGCCGTTCGGATCGCCGAGGTCACGACCAGACCGGACACGGTCTCGACCTCGTCGTCAGCGAGCTGCTCTCGATGCACTCGCAGTCCACGGCATTCACGGAATTCACCGCCCGGCACGACAATCTCGGCATCAGCGTCGCGGGGCGCGATCCGGGCGCCGAGCAGCTCCGCCGCGGAATAGCCGGCCAACGCGCCGTACCCAGCGATCAGCAGATGTGCCCCGCGGGATCTCGTGGCGAGCGTTGGCGCGATGTCACGCGCCAGGTAAATGTCAGGAAAGAGCCGGTGGAACCTGTTACCACGGAGCTGACCCTTGGTCAGCAACCCGGCCGCCACTGCGTGCGATCCCCGAAACGGTGTGCTCAAATCCCCCATACCGTGCACTGTGCCCACGTCGCCGCAACGAGTCCACCCACCCTCCCCCGCAACCCCTCAGTTATCCACACCAAACCCGCCATCCACAACCCCGCCCAGCGCAACCCCCCGAACTCTGTGTCTCCCGAACTCAACAGCAGCGCTGTGGTGTTGGCTCCGGACAGCTCTGCTGTTGAGTTCGGGTGGCAGAGCGCAGTGCGGGAGGGGGTGCGGG
>JBOHFJ010000605.1:0-1620 GCA_050699655.1 Pseudonocardiaceae bacterium | reverse complement strand
GTCCCGACCATGACATCAACCGCCCGACCCTCCGACCCAAGAAACCCTCCAAGGCCAAGGAATTCCGAACTGCGGAGACCCAGGCCCGCGTAGTTCGGAAAAGGTTCCTGCAGCGGTACGGGCCCGGCGTCGTGGTCCCGGTCGCAGAGCTCACCGACCCGGTGATGGGGCTGGGATACCCGGCCGGATACCCGGGCTCGGGCCCCGAACGGCCGGCAAGCCGCACCGTGCGCGACGAGCGGTTGCTCGCCTACGCGCAGCTAGCGGCACTCGACGGCGCCACTGAGGTCGTCCTGACCGAGGCGATGGTCCACGAGTTGGAGCCCGGGGACGACATGGCGCCCATCCGGATCCCGCCCCATCTGGAGGTGTGCGTTCAACTGCACGCCACGTCGACGGACGCGCTCACCCTCGGCGAATTCACCGCACGGGTGCTCGGCGTCTCTCGCGCGGTCGGAACCATGACCGGCCGATTCCTACACCTGCTGGATGCGGCGGACCAGGCCCGGATGGCCGAGGTCTACGCGGGGCTGCCCACTGTGGACGGCGCCGGCGTCGCGGTGCAGCTTTCCTTCCCGCCGCTGCGCACCTGCGCCGACCACGTGACGCGCGCGCAGCGCATCCTGCCGTCCGTGATCAGCCTGGGCGAGTACCCGGACCCTGCCGTCGATCTGATCCCGCTGGGGGATCTGGTCGTGGGCTGCGGCAACGATCGTTTATATCTCGCGTCGCTCGCCACCGGGCGCGTCTTGGAAGCGATGGTGCCCACCTCGTTGAATTACCGTACGGAGGCGCATACCCCGCCGCTCGCCCGGTTTCTCGCCGAGATCGCGCGATCCGGCGCCGCGCAGGTCACCGGGTTCGACTGGGGCACCGCAGCCGTGCTGCCGTTCCTGCCCGCGCTGCGCTACGGCCGCACGGTCCTGATTCCCGCTCGCTGGAAGCTGACCGCCGCCGAGCTTCCCAGCGCGGCCGAGTCCGCCGCGCAGTGGTCGCAGCGGTTGCACACCTGGCGCCGTCGGTGGCGGGTACCGGCCCGCGTGCTGCTGGCCGAAGGCGACCAGCAACTCCTGCTCGACCTCGACAAGGACGTCCCCTTGGACCTGCTGCGCACGCACATCGACCGCGCCGGGCGGGCCGTTCTGATCGAGGCCGCAAGTCCCGAGGACTACGGCTGGATCGATGGGCGGGCGCACAGCCTCGTCCTGCCCCTGGCCTCCACCCGCACCCCGGCGCCGCCCGCGCTCCCGCGCCACACCGCAGTGATCCACCGCGACCACGGGATGCCGCCCAGGATCTCCCCGCAGCTGTGCGCCGAGCTGTTCGTCCACCCCGACGTGCAGGACCAGGTGCTCACGCGCCTGCCCCGGTTGCTGGCCTCCTTCGCCACGGAGACTCGCTGGTGGTTCGAGCGCCACGCCGATCCCGAGCCGCTGCTACGACTGCGCATCACCCTGCCCGGCGCTGACGAGTTCGGCGCGGCCGCCCAGGCGCTGGGCACCTGGGCGGCCGGGTTGCGCACAGACGGGCTGCTGCGTGACGTGCAGCTGACCACCTGCCCACCACAGACGGGAGGCCGGGGTCAGGGTGGGGCACTGGCGGCGGCCGAGCGTGTATTCC
>JBOHFJ010000604.1:0-1647 GCA_050699655.1 Pseudonocardiaceae bacterium | reverse complement strand
GAACGCGGCCGCGCGCAACCGCTCCCCGTAGGTGTCCGCCCGCGTCACTCCCGCCACCCCCTAACGAGCTTGACGCACCGGGTGCCGGGGGCTCGGGGGTCACGCGCGGGCCAGCGGTCGTGGCTCTCGCCCGCGCCCGCCGCGTCACAGGTTTGTCGCGGCGGCCCGGCACCAGGTGCAGGACGCACTGTGTCGGCTGTGGCCACAGCGACGGCAGGCAGCGGCCCGCGGTCAGCTTTCGGCCGGGCCACTTCCGCGTGTCACCCCCTAAGGTTGACCGCCATGGCGGTGGATGCGGGGGAGCTGGCGGTTGAGCGGGTGCGGCTGAAGACCTTGCGGCGCGGTCTCGGGGAGCATCTGGCCACCTATCGCGCCGCGGCCGGGGTGTCGCAACCCGAGTTGGCCCGGGCCCTCGGCCGGACCCGGACCACGGTCTCGAAGGTCGAGCACGGGACCCGGGGGATGCCCGAGGCGCAGTGGAAGCTCACCGACGAGGTGTGCCAGGCTGAGGGTGCCCTGATGACTGAGCACAGCGTGCTGGCCCAGACCGAACGGGACTACCGTGGGCTTTGTCGCGCCCACCAGCGCCAGGCGCGGCAAGCGGCGGCGCAAACCGGCGTGGACGCTCTCCGGGCCGCACCCGCACTCACGCGCAGCGTGCGGGACCGTGACCAGGGCGGCGGGCATGACGCGTGTCCGGGGATACCAGGCGCGGACCGGGAGCTGGCCGAGGAACTGATGCGGGAGCTGATCACGATCTTGGAGCGGCGCCTGGGGCGCCGGGACGCGCTGCGGGTCGCCCGGTGGGCACTGGCGGCCCTGAGCCTGTCCGGCCTGGACCCCGACGAGTACACCCGGACCGCGCAAGCCCTGCAGGATCCCCGCCGGGTGGACGCCCGCGTCGTGACCAACCTGGCCACCACACTTGCCCATTGCAAGCGCCAAGAAGACACCATCGGGCCGTGTTTGGTGCTCGACACCGTCCTCGCGCAGCACCAGATCGTGCGCCATCTGCTCACGAGCGGCTGCCCGAACGGGCTGCGCAAGCCACTGAACACTCTGGACAGCAACATGGCAACCACCATCGGTGGCCACCTCGTCGATATGGGCCACCCCGACACGGCCCGGCGCTACTTCGAGCGCGCCCGCCGAGCCGGTCACGAGGCCCGCAACCCAGCGTCCGCCGCCTACGCGGCATGCTCGGCAAGCTATGCGGCATTTCTGCGCGGCGACACATGCACCGCTCTGGACACCGCCGCCGCTGCCCGCAGCCTGGCGGCACGCACCAATGACACCCGGATCAAGGCTCGCGCCGAGCTACAAGCCGCTGGCGCCTACGCGCTAGACGGCCAACATGGACCCGTGTATGGCCGCATGTGCACGAGCTCAGGAATTCCTCGCCAGCGCAACCGCAGGTGCGCCCGAGTCACTGGCGTACTGGCTGCATGAGGGCACGCTAGACGGTGATCGCAGTACATTTCTCATTTTGCTGGATAAGCCAAGACAAGCCGTCGAGGCCGCAACCAACGTTCTAGTGTAGATAGATGTGTTCAGCTTTACATTGGTGGCATAAAGTGGAATAATCTGTCCATGAAACTTACGAGTCAGGATCGTGCTGAGCTTCAAGCGGCGGTGGGATCGGGATCG
>JBOHFJ010000603.1:0-1648 GCA_050699655.1 Pseudonocardiaceae bacterium | reverse complement strand
GCGATGAACACCGCGTTGAAGTACACCCCGCCCAGATCGGTGCGCAGCCGCCCGACTCGTCCCAACCGGTAGGAGTCGGTGACCGTGCTGTACAGCGCCGGCCACACCAGGTAGAGGCCAATGCCCATCTTCCCCGGCTGGGCGCCGCCGTATCGGCAGGCGCTCACGTGCCCGAACTCGTGAAACGCCGCCGAGGCCAGCGCCATCGCCAGCACCAGCAGCGTCAGCGTCGGCTGGTTCACCAACGCCAGCGCGCTGGGCACGATCCGCCCCAGAGCGCCCCGGGCGATGATCATCGCGTCCAGCGCCACGAACCCGGCCAAGGCGGCCAGGATCACCACCGGCCAGAACATCAGCTGGAAGACCCCGGCGATGCGCCACACCACCCGCTCCGGGATCACCCCCACCCGGAACTTCAACGCCAGCAACGGATCCGACTTCATCCTCATCTTCGCGGGGGCATCGGCCTGCCCAGCCCCCGGACCCGCCGTCACGATGCCCGCCGGTCGAAGCCGGTTCTCGATCAGGTACGACACCTGTTCGGCCTGCACCACCCGACCGAACTCGGCACTGAGCGCAGCCGCTAACTGCGCCAGATCACGCTGACCGTCCACGGCGGCCGCCAGCAGATGCAGCAACCGAGGCAGCTGGACCACCTGGCCGTCAGCCCGACGCACGATGTACTTGGGCTCCCGGAAACCAGACCCCTGATACTCCCCGATCAGCTCAATTCCCTCAGCCAGCCGCGGCACCAGTTGCGGAACAACATCCGCAACATTCTCACACCCAATTACCACCCGCGCGGTGTCGATGATGACGCCCTCCTGACTCGAACCCCGCGGCACCGGCGACTACCCGGTGTCCGGAGCGAATACCCAATGTTGCGTGAGGGGTGGCCGCGCCGGTCACCCCTCACTAGCCAGCGGCACCACACACACGATCATGTGATCGCTCAACGGCACCGGCTCGGCTCAGTGGGCGCCGCCGCCGTTGCCCCCATTAGCGGAGCCACCGGGGCCGCCAATGCCTACGCCGGCGATGTTGGTCTGGCTGCCACCCGTGTTCCCGTTGCTGAAGATCAAGCCGATTCCGCCGTAGCCGCTGCCACCGGCGCCGCCAATTCCGCCACCGCCGCCACCACCACCGCTGTGGTTGCTGCCACCGCCACCGCCGCCACCGCCGCCATTGCGGCCGCCGCCGGGACCCAGGCTGAAAAGCGATAGGACGGTACGCGCCGGCAGCAGCTCCACGTGCTGTTCATCGAGCTCGGCAAAGCTCAGTGCGTCAGGCATCAATTCCTCCTCATAGAAACGCGATCCCCCCGGTGAGCCGGGGACAGAAATTGTCAGATCGAGACGCAGGGTCCAGGCCCCACACCCACCACGAATTACACCGAAGTGCTCGCTGTATCGCCCTCCTCCAGGAAACCAGCGGCGGGTGACTCGGCGGAGCTCAACAACCCGATGCCCAGGAGCGGGTGACACCGTGTTGTGGGAGAGGTGACCGGTGCGGTCGCCCCTCCCTAGTGTAGATAGATGTGTTCAGCTTTACATTGGTGGCATAAAGTGGAATAATCTGTCCATGAAACTTACGAGTCAGGATCGTGCTGAGCTTCAAGCGGCGGTGGGATCGGGATCGTATGACGGAT
>JBOHFJ010000602.1:0-1649 GCA_050699655.1 Pseudonocardiaceae bacterium | reverse complement strand
GGACAAGCCGTTCGCGGTCATGGTGGCCGATCTGGACACCGCCCGTGAGTTCTGCGTGCTCGACCCGGTGGGGGAGCGGGCGCTGACCGGGCGGCGGCGACCGGTGGTGCTGCTGCCGCGCCGCCCGGACGCCCCCGTCGCGCCGGCCGTCGCGCCCGGCAACCGCAGCCTGGGGCTGATGTTGCCCTACACCCCGCTGCATCACCTGCTGCTGCGCGAGGTCGCCGGGCCCATCGTGCTGACCAGCGGCAACGTCTCCGACGAGCCGATCGCCTACCAGGACGACGACGCGCTCCGCCGGCTGAAGGGGATCGCGGACGCCTTCCTGACCCACGACCGGGCGATCCACATGCGCACCGACGACTCGGTGGTGCGGGTGTTTCGCGGCGCGGAGCTCCCGGTGCGCCGCGCGCGGGGTTACGCGCCCGAGCCGCTGACCCTCACCCGGCCAGCACCCCGACCGATTCTCGGCTGCGGTGCCGAGCTCAAGAGCACCTTCTGCCTGGCGCGGGGCCGCCGCGCGTTCCTGTCCCACCACATCGGGGACCTGGAGAACTACGAGACCCTGCGCTCGTTCACCGAGGGCATAACCCACTTCGGTCGGCTGTTCGACGTGGTGCCCGAGGTGGTCGCGCACGACCTGCATCCGGAGTACCTGTCCACCAAATACGCCCTAGAACTGGCCGACGTGGAACTCATCGGTGTTGAACTCATTGGGGTGCAGCATCACCACGCGCACATCGCGTCCTGCCTGGCCGACAACGGTGCCGTCGGCCCGGTGCTCGGAGTGGCCTTCGACGGGTTGGGCTACGGCAGCGACGGCACCCTGTGGGGCGGGGAGTTCCTGCTGGCCGATCTGGTCGGCTTCGAGCGGCTGGCGCACCTGGCCCCGGTCCCGATGCCGGGCGGCGCCGCGGCCATCCGGCAACCCTGGCGGATGGCCGCCGCCTACCTGGGGGTTGACGCGCCGGAGGAGCTGGTGGAGCGCAACGCCGAGCACTGGGACTCGGTGCTGGCGATGATCTCCCGGCGGGTGAACGCCCCGCTGACCTCCAGCGCCGGGCGGCTGTTCGACGCCGTCTCGGCGATCCTCGGGATCCGTGACTCGATCAACTACGAGGGCCAGGCGGCGGTGGAGCTGGAGCAGCGGGCCGACCTGACCGAGCGGGGCAGCTACCCAGCCGCGGTCACCAAGGGGCCCGCACTGCAATTACAAGGCGCGGACCTGGTGCGCGCCGTGGTGGCCGACCATCGGGCGGGAGTGGCCCCGGAGGTGATCTCCACCCGGTTCCACCACGGCGTCGCCGACGCGATCGTCCGGGTCTGCCTGATGCTGCGGGAGATCACTGGGGTGAGCGTCGCCGCCCTGTCCGGCGGAGTATTCCAGAATGTCCTGCTGCTAGAGCGCACCGTGGCGGGCCTGGAGCACTCCGGTTTCCAGGTGTTCACCCACTCCCGAGTCCCTCCCAACGACGGCGGCATCAGCCTCGGCCAAGTCGCCATCGCCGCCGCATCCCTGCGTTCTGGGGCGGGGCACTAGTGTAAGAAGATATGTTTTTCTTTACGCCGCCTGGCGGGCTACATCGTCGATCTCGGTGGCGCGGAGAAGAGCATCCATGCGAGCCGTGATAGTGCGGACCTTCTCAAGG
>JBOHFJ010000601.1:0-1663 GCA_050699655.1 Pseudonocardiaceae bacterium | reverse complement strand
GGGCCACCCCGATTCCCCGGGGTGGCCCCACCGCCATGAGATCGGTGCTCGCCACCACGGCACCCCCGGTGTTCGCCAGCGGGCACTACCGCCGCGGTGGCACGCGGTGATCCGGCCGCACGACGCCGCCGGCCGCGTGACCACCGGCCCCTCGGCCCGCCGCAACAACAGTGGCCAACGCATTTCTCCGCGCCTGTCCGCGCGCATGCCCTCATCAATCTCGACAAGGGGATCGCACCATGACCGCCATCCTGACCAGCAGCCTGAACCCGCCGCGGCTGGCCGCCGCCCTGCGCGCCGCGCGGCGGGGCTGGCCGGTGTTCCCGATCCACCCCTACAGCAAATGTCCCGCGGTGCGGGATTGGCAGCACCGCGCCACCCGCGACCTCGACCAGCTCACCCGCTGGTGGGCGGCCGCGCCGTACAACATCGGCATCGCCTGCCAGGGCGCCGGACTCGTCGTGATCGACCTGGACGCCGGCCACGGCGAGCTCCCACCGCAATGGGCCGGCCTCGGCGTAACCCACGGCCGTGACGTGCTGCGGATCATAGCCCAGCGCGCCGGACAGCCCGACCCGATCGACACCTACACCGTCGCAACCCCCAACGGAGAGCACCGCTATTTCCTCGCCCCCACCGACCGGGAGCTGCGCAACACCACCGGAGCGAGCGGCGCGGGCCTCGGGTGGTGCATTGACACTCGCGCCGCGGGCGGCGGGATCATCGCCGCCGGCTCCGTGCGCCGCATCGAGGGCAGGCTCCGCCAGTACCGGGTCATTCGCGACGTCGACCCCATAGCCCTGCCGCCCTGGCTGGTCACCGCGCTCACCCCTGCCCCCGCGCCAGCCCGCGTGCCGATCTCGTTGCCCGGTCGCCGACTCGACGCCTATGTGCGGGCCGCGCTCGTCGGCGAGACCGCCGCCGTCGCCCGGGCCGCGCTCGGCACCCGCGCCCACGTCCTGTTCCGCTCCGCCGCCCGCCTCGGCGAATTGGTCGGTGCCGGTGTCCTGGAGGAAACCGCTGCCGCCCAGGCGCTGCTGGCCGCAGCCCCGATCTCGCCCACCGGTGCGGACTCCTTCACCCGCAGCGAGGCCACCGGCCACATCACCAACGGGATCGCACGAGGCCGGCGCAACCCCCGCCAACTCCAGAGCCGCACTACCTGACCGGCACACGCCAACGGGGCTACACACAATGACCGATCTGGCCGCGGGGACAGCGAACGTTTCTGGCGCTCGGCCGGACATTCGCTGCACGGCAGGGCTGCCGCGCCGCTTCCGTTCCTCGCCGCTGACGCGGCTGTGGTACGGGTCGGCTTGCCTTCGACTCATCGCCTCCTCTCCGCTCGTGGTGATGCACGCGCACGCCGGGGATGCGTTTGGCGGCAAGTTGGCAGCGGACACGACGGTGGGCCGTTCACCGCGTCTGCGCGATCACCGGGATCAGTGCTGGTGCGTCGGTGGACCGCCCGGAGGTCAGCACACCGGGCGGGGGCACGCGGCGATGAACCCGGCCCATCCACCCGGGTGAGACGAGCCGCCTTCGGCGGTCGCTGCGCGATCCCACCCGGGTGGACGAGCCAGAAACCCTCGCCGTCCTGACGGACCCCCACCCGGCGCGCTGAGGCGGGGCCGCGTTCCACCGACACCCCCCACCCCAAGGA
>JBOHFJ010000600.1:0-1663 GCA_050699655.1 Pseudonocardiaceae bacterium | reverse complement strand
GCGCGGGACCTGGCCCGGATGGCCCGGCAGACCGTCACGGCACGGGCGTGACGGTCCGCCGGGCCGCAAGCTACGGCCCGCTCGGTGACCACCTCACCCAGTCGGATGGTCGTTGCCTATTTCTGTGTCTGTCCCGCGTCCGGTTCGGGGGTGTGTGCTGGGGGGCGGGTGGTGAGTGCCAGGACTGCTGAGGGGCCGGTGAGGTCGGTGGGGAGGGCGTCCATGAGGATTTCGTCGCAGGGTTGGCCGAGCCAGTGGCCGGAGTGGCGGAGTTGGCCGGCGTGGCGGAAGCCGGCGTTGCTGTAGGCGCGGCGGCGGCGGTGTTGGGTGCGAGGACTTTTTGGGCGTAGCGGTCTGAGCCGCGCGCTTGGCTTTCGTACCCGGCTGCGCGGGTTTCCCAGGACTGCGGTAGCTGGGTGCCGTAACCGAGGATCACGCCGGGGTCGTTTTCCCAGCGGTGGTATTCGGGGAGCATGCCGGCGCGGGGCAGGCCGAGCGCGAGGGTGTCGCCGGAGAGCAGGATGTGTGGGCCGGTCATGGACGGCTGTCCTTTGTTCGGGGGTCGGGGATTTCTGTGATCGTGGTGTAGAGCACGCTATCCGCGCGGGGATGAGACGCGCGGCCCATCGCACGGCGCGGATCGCGTCGTGCGCTTGCTGGGATGATGCGGGTGGCAGCCGGGTTCCGAGCCGGCAGAGCCGCAGGAGGCGGTGGAAGCGTCGTGATCGGTGTCCGAGGTGCTGGACCGTGAGCACCATCGCCAGGGCGGGGATCGCGGCGAGTCGCCATCGCCACGGGCTTGGCGCGGGCGCGGGAAGATAGGCGAGTGCTTCCTGAGTGCCCCACGATGTGGTTGGGTCGCTCGCCCACACTGTTCGTGAGGTCGTGGCGTCAGGGCGGCCGGGGATCAGCCATCGCTTTCGAATCCAGTCCAGGATGCGAGTGTCGTCGCTCGGGTAGGCAGCGCCGTCGAGGCAGCTCAGCCAGGCGAGTTCCGCGCCGCCGGTCAAGAGGGTGATCGTGCCGTCGAGGTAGTTGACGAGGACGACCGAGTGAGCGGTGCGGACCGTCCGCAGGTGGGGCGCGGGCACCAGTCCCTCGGGGGAGGAGGTCACGAAGACACCGGCTCTCTGGGGGCGTGGCTCCACTCGATGGGTGCCGTTGTGTCGATCGTGCGGAGCCATACCTCAACGGCGAGGAGCGAGACGACGGAGCCCCACGGCGTGCTCAGCCCCGCGGCGGCTCGGCGCAGTACGACGCGGACTCGGGCCGGGTCGATCAGCCCGCGTGCCGCGAGTCTGCCGTTGACGAGACTCATCACCACATCCAGGTGCACGCGTAGGCCCTGGTAGTGATCGCCAACGAAGAGTCCCGCCAGGAGAAACAGTCGTACTGTGCGACACGCTCGGCACCTACTACGGCAACTTGCGTTCACTGTCCGGCCGCGCCACCTCTTCGTGTGGTGCACTCACTCACTAATGCTTGGACGCGAAATTGAGCGGAATTGATTATGACTGTGATCAGCGGACGCCGTCAGAGTTGGCAAGCGACTGCCGTCAGATTTCGCGGACAGATCCAGTGGCTCTTGCGCGCTGTAATGCGACCGGTTCAGGTCGGTGCCTAGCAGGGCCGGCGGTGCGGGGCGACGTAGCTGGGGCGGGCG
>JBOHFJ010000599.1:0-1666 GCA_050699655.1 Pseudonocardiaceae bacterium | reverse complement strand
AGCGCAGATACCACGTCATCGCAGCCACGCAATTAAAATGTCCCGCAGCGCGGTGGCCGCGTCCTCGTCGAAGGTGAGTACGCAGTTACCAGTGACGTGCGGGTCAACAATGATCCCGTCGTTATGCTTGCTCACCGCCACATTGGTGAAACCGTGGACGCCACCATGAACGGTGCAGCTCACGGGGATGACGCACCGCCTGCGCACGACCTCGCCGCCCCGACTGTAATCGCTCATTCGCTCACCATCGACGACAACGGCGTCCTGGCGGTGGGGCACGTCGCCCCACCAGCAGCCGCCCTTTCGGCGTTAGCGCGTCGTGTTCAGCCGGTCCGCCAGGTCGCGCAGGCGGGTTGACGGGCGCCCCCGGGTCATCAGCTCACCGACGAGCAGCCGGGGCAACTGGTGATGAAAACTCCACTCCGGGGCCGTGCGCTCCATCGTCAACAGCGCGGACTCGGCAGCCCGCGTGTGGCCCAAGCGCAGCTCAGCGTGCGCGACATCAGCCAGGTGCCGGCCCCGAGATATCAGCGGCAGCGCCGCGTCAACCGGCATCCGCCGAGCCACCTCGGCCGCCTCCACATAATTCTCGGAAACCACGCGGCAGTCAGCGGTCTGCATGATCACATTGCTCGGTCCGAAGATCACTTCGAAGTCGGTGCGGTCCGCGCCGGTGCGCTGAGCCACCACCGTAGCGTCGGCCAGCAAATCAGTAGCCGCGCCAGTTCGGCCCTGCCGAGCGGCGGCGGTGGCGCCCCGCAACAACAACCCACCATAAACCGACAATTGCGCCGTACTGGCCCGCCCGGTGGGCTGCACCGCCTCAGCGCCCGCTACCGCGACCCGCTCGGCGTCAATGAACCGGCCTTGACGCATCAGCACATGGCCGAAGGTGCAATGCACGGACGCGGTCCGTAACGGGTCCGGCGCACACGCGGCCAGACGCAGCGCCTCACGGGCCGCGACATGACCGAGATCGGCCGCGTCGAGCAGGGTGCCCGCAGTGAGGTGAGCAGTGATCTGGTGGACCTGTGCCGCAAGATCAGCCGCCCGGCTTGCCTCGACAGCTGGGGCCGCATGGGCGACGGCTTGGGCGTCGGTCAGCAGGCGGGGCAGCAGTGCCGCCAGCAGCGTGTATTTCCCGGCGAAATAGGCGCCCCACGCGTAGCTGACGGCGCGCTCCAGGTCGGCCAGGTCGGGGGCATCGGAGTCGTCCAGCTCATCCACGCTGGTCAAAGCATCTCTGATGGCACCCACTGGTGACTGGTCATCATCAGTGTCCTGGGTGGTGTGGGAGCGGCCGAACAGCTCCGCCACGTCCACATCCAGGGCGTGGGCGATGCGTTGCAGGGTGCCGATGGAGGCGGTGTGCCGGCGGCCTTGCTCGAGTTTGCGGATGACGTCCACGCTGACGTCGGCCGCCGCCGCGAGATCATGCTGCGTGAAGCGGGGTTTGCGCAGCTCACGGATGCGCTGGCCGATGATCGGTTTTGACAACTGGCAAGCTCCCGGTTGGCGGCTGGCGGAACACCGCCAACGGTACCGAAACGGTCTGCCTGGCATCCCGCCGCGCCGTGTGTTGGTGGCCTATGCGCTCACAGCGCCCACCCTGAGCTGCGGTGCTCCCGTGGCGGGTTCCTCCTGCGGGGCGGTCCTGCCCCTCATC
>JBOHFJ010000598.1:0-1684 GCA_050699655.1 Pseudonocardiaceae bacterium | reverse complement strand
ATCATCGACCCGGCCAAGGTCACCCGCTCGGCGCTGCAGAACGCGGCGTCGATCGCGGCCCTGTTCCTCACCACTGAGGCCGTGATCGCTGACAAGCCGGAGAAGGACAAGGCCCCCGCCGGCGGTGGCGGCGGCATGCCCGACGGCGGCGGCATGGACTTCTGATCCGTCCGCTACACCTGCGTGGCCCGGTCCTGTTCCAGGACCGGGCCACGCGCTTTTGTGTGTGGAACCCGCTCAGTGCCGGGGAGAGTTGATGTTGGAGGAGTTGGTTTCTGTAGTAGGCGCGGAGTTGTTGGGGCGGTTGGTGGGGGAGGTTGTTACTCCTGAGACGGAGCTGGGGGTTGCGGCTCGGCTGCGTCGGGACTATCCGGCGGAGCTGGTGAGTGCCGCGCTTGCCCTGCATGAGCTGCGTTGCCACGCTTGGGAGAAGTTCACCAGGGCGGAGCGGATGTTTTTCACCCGCGCCGGCCTGGAGCAGGCCACGTCGGAGGTGGTGGCGCGACACCGTGCCGCGCGCTTCGCGGGGGCCGCGCGGGTGGGAGATCTGTGCTGTGGCATCGGGGGGGATCTGATTGCTCTGGCCGGCCAGCGGGAGGTCATCGCGGTCGACCGGGACCCGGTGCACCTGCGGATGGCCCTACTCAACGCGCAGGTCTACGCGGTGGCCGCGGCGGTCACCACCGTGCACGCTGATGTCCGGGAGGTGGACCTGAGTAGCGTCGACGCGGTGTTCATCGACCCGGCACGGCGCGCGAACGGTAACCGGATGCGCGCCGGTGACAGTGAGCCGCCGCTGTCGTGGGCAACCAGCCTGCTCGAGCGGGTCCCCGCTGTCGGGATCAAGGCCGCCCCCGGGATCGCCCGCAGCGCGGTTCCTCACGGCTGGGAAGTGGAGTTCATCGCCGAGCGGCGCGACCTCAAGGAGGCCGCACTGTGGTCCCCAGCCTTGGCCACCGCCACCAGCCGGGCCACGATCCTGCCGGAGGGCCACGTGCTGCTGCCGCAGCCCGGTCCTCCGGTGGAACACCGAGACCCCGGCGCGTTCCTGCTCGACCCCAACCCGGCCGTCACTCGCGCCGGTCTCGTCGAGGATCTGGCGCGGACTCTGGGCGCGTGGAAGATCGACCCCCAGATCGCGTTCCTATCCGGCGACGTCGCGCTGCGGACCCCGTTCGCGCGCACCTTGCGGGTGCTCGACTCCCGGCCCTGGGAGCAGAAGGCGCTGCCATCCCGGCTGCGGGCGCTGGATATCGGCTCGGTGGACATCCGCCGCCGCGGCCTGGCCGGCGACGTCGCGGATCTGCATCGCCAGCTCAAGCTCCGTGGCACCCGCCGCGCCACCCTCGTCATGACCCGAGTCGCCGACCGCCCGTGGGCAGTGATCTGTGTCGACCCGGATCCACCGATCGAATCGCTCAGTTAGCGGCAATCTAAAACGGAATCGCTAAGGTGAACGGATGACAGCGTTGTGGTCCTTCGACGAGCGGCCTCGCACCGGCGATCCGCTGCTGCCCGGGGCAGCGCCGGCTGCGATCCGGGACGTGCTGCTGTCTGAGGACCGGGTGCGGTTCGACGCCGCGTACCAGCGCGCGCTCGCCGCCGCTAGGGAGGATCTCGACCTCACCGAGCTGTTCCGGTGCCTGGAGCACTGGCGACGGGTCGCGCTTCTCCAACGTGACCC
>JBOHFJ010000597.1:0-1719 GCA_050699655.1 Pseudonocardiaceae bacterium | reverse complement strand
TGCGGGAGACTGAAACCGTCCTGAGCGTCATCGGGAACCTACCACCCGAAAGTGATCACTGGAGAGCCCGTTACGGGGAAACTCGTTCGGCGGGTTCGGGAAGGGGCCGACGGAAAAGGACCCGCACCGCGGGCACCTCGCCGGCGGCCTACTTCACTCGGTAGGGCGGGCGGAGGTAGCGGGCACTGTCTGCGGCCTCCCCCGACCCGACAGTCAATAGTGCCGAACAGGAGCAGGACGTCCAGGCCGTGCGAGGCCCCAGCCGGGCCGTAGCCCCAGCGCAGTTCGTAGGTCCAGGCGTGCCCGCCGCCCGTGACGTGGGCTTCGGCGAGATGCAGGCTGGGCATGCGCATTAGCCAGTCGGCATTGACGAGCTCGGACAGCTGCGCGGGGGTGGCGTCGGGGAATGCGGCGCGATAGGCGGCGGCGCCGTCTGGGGCGGGTGCGAGACGGCGGAGCGTGGCGGTGAGCCGCTCGGCGGTGACCTCGCCGCCGAGCCGAGCGGCCAGCAGCCGGTACTCGTCGCGGGTGTGCCCCACCATCAGGTCGATGCCGCTGGCCGCGGCCCTGGCAAGCGTGGGCCAGGGTGCCTGCGGGAGAACGTCCCCGTCGACCACGGGTGAGAACGGTGTGGGAGTCAGCGCCATCGGCCCCCAGGATTCGACCCACTGCGGCATCTTCCCGAGGACCGCGTCTGTCGCGCTGACCAGCTCGTGCGGCGGGATGCGGGCGAGTTCGCCGATGGTGGCTTTGGCACCGAGTTCGGCGGCGATTGCGGCCGACACGTCGGTGGCGAGGTTCGTGGAGAAATAGGTGCCTGGCACGCTCTGCGCGATCGCGCGGCGGAACAACCCGGCTGCGGTGGGCATGGCGAGCAGTGCGGCGACGGAGCCGGCTCCGGCGGACTGGCCGAACACGGTCACGTTGCCGGGGTCGCCGCCGAACGCGGCGACGTTGTCCTGGACCCACCGGAGCGCGGCGGCTTGGTCGAGGAGGCCGCGGTTGGCCGGTGCTCCGGCGATGTGAGCGAAGCCCTCCATACCGAGGCGGTAGTTCATGCTGATCACCACCGCACCGCGGCCGGCGAGAGTGGCGCCGTCGAAGTGCGGGTTGGCGGAGCTGCCCTGCTTGTATGCGCCGCCGTGGATCCACACCATCACGGGCAGCCGGGTCGCGCCGAGGTCGGGTGACCAGACATTGAGCGTTAGCCAATCGTCGGGGCCAGCGCTGGTGCCGCCTGACATCGACGAGTGCGTGGAGGGTTCTGGTGTGGCTTGGGGGGCCGGTGGGCCGAACTCGGATGCGTCGCGGACGCCGTCCCATGGTTGTGCCGGGACGGGAGCGGTGAACCGTCGCGGGCCGACGGGCGGCTGGGCGTAGGGGATGCCCCGGAAGACCGCGACCACGCCCGCAATCCTGCCGCGCACGACACCGGCAGCCGTACGTATTTCCGGTTCGATACTCACGCCATTCATCTTCGGGGTCTCATGGATGCTTGTACACCTTCTGACCCGCTCGCGAGGGGTCTCATGGATGCTTGTACACCTTCTGACCCGCTCGCGAGGGGTCTCATGGATGCTTGTACGCTTTTGCGCTCGATTAGGGATGTCGGCGTAGGCCGATTCGGCGAGGGCGGCGAGCTTCGGGCACTGTGCCGTTGGTGTGGGCGCCGTTGGTGTGGGCGCCGTTGGGGTCGCCGCCCCGGCGGCGGCGTACGGC
>JBOHFJ010000596.1:0-1736 GCA_050699655.1 Pseudonocardiaceae bacterium | reverse complement strand
AGCTGATGCGGCTCGGCAGGATTCGCCAGCCGTACTACCGGATCGTCGTTGCCGACGCCCGCACCCGCCGCAACGGCAAAGCGATCGAAACGATCGGCAAATACCATCCCAAGGAGCAACCCAGCCTCATTGAGGTCGACTCGGAGCGAGTGCAGTATTGGCTCGGCGTCGGGGCGCAACCCACTGATCCGGTGCAACACATTTTCCAGCTCACGGGGGACTGGCAGCGGTTCAAAGGCCTCCCGGGTGCCGAGGGCACGCTGCGGCGTGCTGAGCCTAAGCCGGACAAGGCCGAGCTGTTCAACGAGGCGCTGGCGCAGGCCGGCGAGGAGCCGAGCACCCAGGCCACCACGCCACGCAAGAAGGCTGCCCGCCAGACCGACACCAGCAGGGGCGCGGATGCGCCGAAGGTGGCTGGAGAAACGGCTCGAGCTGAGCCGGGTAAGCGGGAGGACACTGCGACGGTCGCGGACGGCCAGGTGTGACCATGCTGGCGGATGCGCTCGAGCATCTCGTGCGGGGGATCGTGGACAATCCTGACGATGTGCGCGTCCAGCTGGTGACCACGAGGCGGGGCCGCACCCTTGAGGTGCACGTCCACCCCGATGATCTCGGCAAGGTGATCGGCCGGGCTGGACGCACCGCCACCGCGTTGCGCACGGTCATGAGCGGTATTGGTGGGCGTGGCGTTCGCGTCGACGTCGTCGACACTGATCGCTGACGTCAGTGGCTGACCGGGGTCTGACGGGGGCGGCGCTGACGGGGGCGGCTGAGGTGTCCGTCAGGCACCCGAGCGGGGACACGCGTCGGGTGGTCGGCCGGATCGGCAGGCCACACGGCCTGCGTGGAGAGGTGGCGGTGCAGGTGCGCACCGACTTCCCCGAGCAGCGTTTCACCGTCGGCGCGCAGCTGCGCTGTGAAGATTCTCAGCTGCGCGGGGAAGGTTCTCAGCTAGGCCGGGGCAACGGTCGCACGCTCACCGTGGAGGCAGCCCGCCCACACGGGGCGGCCTGGCTCGTGCGATTCGCCGGGGTACTCGATCGAGACATGGCAGCGCAACTGCGTGGCCTCGTGCTGACCGTCGAGGTCACCGAGCTGCCCACCTTGGACGACCCCGACGAGTTCTACGATCACCAGCTCGAGGGCTTGGCCGCCGTGGGGCCCGACGGCGCGGCCCTGGGTACGGTTCGCGAGGTCGTGCACGCTCCGGCTAGCGACCTGTTGTTGCTGCGGACAGCGCACGGCGAGGCGTTGGTGCCCTTTGTGCGGGAGATCGTGCTCACAGTGGATCTGGCTGGTGGCGCGGTGGTGCTCGACCCCCCTGCCGGTTTGCTCGACTGAGGTGCTCACGCGGTGCTGATCCAGGTTGTGACGATCTTCCCTGAGTATCTGGCCCCGGTCCGGGAGGCACTGCTCGGCCGGGCCATCGAGCGGAATCTGATCACCTTCACGGTGCATGACCTGCGGGACTGGTCCCATGATGGGCACCGGTCGGTGGACGACGCGCCCTACGGTGGCGGTCCTGGCATGGTGATGCGGCCTGATGTCTGGGGTGCGGCGCTGGACGAGGTGCTCGCCGGTGAGCCGCCGCCGAGGTTGGTGGTGCCCAGCCCCGCGGGAGCGCCGTTCACCCAGCGGCTGGCCGCCCAGCTGGCCACCCAACCCCGGCTCGTTTTCGCCTGCGGCCGCTATGAGGGCATCGACCAGCGGGTGCTCGACGACGCGGCCGACCGGGT
>JBOHFJ010000595.1:0-1757 GCA_050699655.1 Pseudonocardiaceae bacterium | reverse complement strand
GCTGCACCTTGTGACCGCGCGACAGGACTCCGGCGGCACCGTGGGGGTCACCCCCCAGCACGACCGGGTCCTGGTGATCGGCACCGGCGGTGGCTTGTTGTGGCGGGCCGGCAGCTCGGCAACGACCAAGCGTTGACGCTGGCATCCTCCGACCGGATCGACGTCCTCGTCGACCTCACCGGCCTGCCCGAGGGGGAGCAGCTGCTGCTGGTCAACTCCGCGCAGGCCCCGTTCGACGGAGCTGCGCCACTACCGTTGACCAAGCTGCTGACCGACGGCGACCGGCTCGGCCGCAACCCGTATCCGTGGGTGCTACGGCTGGACATAGACGGCGACGCCCCGACCCGCGGCGCACCGCGCGCGCTGTTCACCGACACCGCGGCGGCGGTGCTCAATCCGGCGTTTCGACGCCTCGTGCGCGCTGAGCAACCGGCGCCCGCCGACGAACCCGCGCAGTATCCGATCACCGCGCCCGACCAGCGGACCATCCTGCTCTCCGAAACGACCCCGCCCGGCCACCTCTACCTGCACGAGATCATCGAGGATCCCGACGGGAAGATCGCTATCCAGTTCCCTGGCGATACCGCCCCCAAGCCGTACCGGGTGGAGGGCTGGCTGGCTGATGACCCGGCGGGATCGAGTAGCCGGGTCTCCTTCTACGACCGGATCGCGCTGCGGCCGCAGGTGGGGCAGTGGCAGGTGTGGCGATTCGTCAACTCCACCGGCGACACCCATCCCATGCACATCCACCAGTCCCAGTTCCAGCCGCTCCACCCGACCGGCACCCGCCTGGTCGTCACCGACACGGCCGGCACAAACCTCTATAATCCCGAGACCCGCACGACGTCAGCGCCGCTGGTGCCCGACACCGCGAACCCGCCCAGAACCTTCGATCCCAGCGAGGTCCACGGATGGAACGACGTCATCAGGGTCGATCCCGGCAACATCGTCGAGGTCGCCGTCCGGTTCGACATCCCCGGCCGCTACGTCTACCACTGCCACATTCTCGAACATGAGGACACCGAGATGATGCGACCTTTCGTCGTCACCGTCACCGACATGCACGACGGCGCAATGGGTCCGATGAGCGGTTAGCTGTCCGTACACCGAACTGGCCCAACTCTCCACCGAAGAACGCGAACTGCACGAAGCACCCGATGCCGAACTCGCCGAGCTCACCGCGATCTACCAGGCCAAGGGACTGACCCCGGCCACCGTCCACACCGTTGCCCGCGAGCTCACCTGGCACCCGTTGTTCCTCCGCCGGAGTCGGATCAGTCGGGCAGCGGCTCATGTCGGACAACCCCGTCAGCGAGTAGGTCGGCCAGCGCGGCGGTGATCGGGAACCGAGGTCACGGTGGCTTGGGTGTAGTGCGCGTGGTCGGCAGGAGCCCGCACTCGTGCAGTTGGGCGTCGAGTGTGGTGACGGCCTGAGTGCCGGCCCAAGGCTGCATCAGGGCTCGGGTGGCGTGGAGTTCCGCTGTGAGTCGTGGGGAGAGACTGGCGAAGCTGGCCGCGTCACCGAGGACACGGGCGGCCTCGGTGATGTCCTGAGAGAGCACGAGCGCTTTGCCCAGTCGCACCTCACAGTGTGCGTAATAGTGCACATAGGGAGTGTTATCGTACCGTGCTAGTGTAAGAAGATATGTTTTTCTTTACGCCGCCTGGCGGGCTACATCGTCGATCTCGGTGGCGCGGAGAAGAGCATCCATGCGAGCCGTGATAGTGCGGACCTTCTCAAGGATCTCCTCCGCCGT
>JBOHFJ010000594.1:0-1760 GCA_050699655.1 Pseudonocardiaceae bacterium | reverse complement strand
CAAAAACAGACGCCAACACCGGCGTGTCCGTTGACCAACAGAAGGGAGATCACCATGCTCACTAACCAGACCTGGCGGTCCCTAGGTCATGGCAAACCGCTGGTCCCATCACGCTGGCAAGCGACAGTGTTGTTCGCCGACTACATACAGCGCTGACCGTCGAGCGGGTGGAGGAGATAGCGCGACGGATCCTGCGCGAGTCAGCCCGAAGATGATCGCATCTGAACTCCAGCATGTGACGACTGCGGTCGATGCGCGGCCAGGATCCCTGGCCTGCGGTGGACGGCGTCGCAGTGCAGCCGGGTTGACCGGCTCGTCGAAAGGGGAGTAGGCGATGGTGATCACGAAGGCGGACGCTTACTGTACCGGTGGTACGCGCGTCTCCGGACGATCACCGCCCGGCTATCCGGCAACGTGACCCAATAGCGCCAACCAAGCCAAAGACGCAGAACATACCGCCATCTTGGCTCTTGGCGCGTGGCTACATTGGCGCTCATGTGATCTATACGAAGTCTCCTGGCTCCCCTGAGCAAGCTGGCGGCAAACCTGAAGCCCAGAAGCAGTCGTGTGATGGGACGTGCCTCATGCCGGTGGAGGATGTGGTTGAGGTCAGCCTCCCATTCCTCGAAATACCGGGTGCGAAGCGCCGGTGGAAGCCGACGCGCAGCTAGCCGCAAGATCCGATGGGGCAGCTGCCCCACTTGACCCTGGAGCTCTTTGCTCATCAGGTCGAGGGAAACCGTGCCTAACAGCAGAACTATGGCGGCGACCGCTGCGCTCACGCGATGCCGCCCGCCGGACGAGGGCGGCGAGTGGCATCGCGAATCTGCTCCAGTACCCCCGACTTCGGCGTCGATGGGCGGAACTGCTGGCTAAATTCAGCCAGCGCAGCAGCCCCGGTCGTCACACCTTCGGCGGTGAGCGTGTAGTAGCGCCGAGCGGGCCGCCCCTCCTCGCGGGGATTGATCGGCTCGCGCTCGCCCACGATCCAACCCGCCCGCTCCAGCTTCGCCAGCGCGGGATACAGCGAACCGCTAGTCGTGCCGGTCAGCTGCATGAGCTCGAACCCGTATCGTTCTGCGCCAGGGTCATCCAAAAACGCCTTCAACACACGACCGACCGCAGGTGTCATCCGAATGTCGCCGTCATCCACGCCAACAGGGTACGTTCACCCTATATATTTTGTCAACATAGGCTTCTAGCTGCGATAACGAGAGATCCTGTAGGGCGGAACGAAAGACTCCGCCTGTCCGCAACGGCGGTCTGGGAGCCTGTGAGCACCGTGTATACCGAGCTGGTCGCGATGCTCGCGCCGGGATGGCGAACATGCCTGGCAGTGCCCAGCACCGTGCGACGGCCCCACCCAGACCGCAGGCAGAGCTGTCCGTTCGGCTGAAGCGATCAGCCGAACTCGCCGACGCGGACTCCGGCGGTGAACGCGGCCCACTCGGCCGCGGTGAACGTCAGCGCTGGGCCGGTTGGGTTCTTGGAGTCCCGCACGCCATGGCTCCCGCCGGGCAGGTCGGCGACCTCGACGCAGTTGCCGCCGTTGCCGTTGCTGTAGTTGGACGTGCGCCACGGGGCGCTGGTCACGGTGGGGTTGGCCGGTGTGCTCATCACTCACTCACTTAGGGCCCGTATTTAAATTAAATAATTTGTATTGACAATTAGCGGACGCCCGCCTGCCTGGATTTTTAAGTCACAGCTGTGTAACTTTTGACGATCTTCGCGTGTCGCGCTCGTCGATTGCGGCTCACCGC
>JBOHFJ010000593.1:0-1773 GCA_050699655.1 Pseudonocardiaceae bacterium | reverse complement strand
CGTGCGTGTCATCGAGCTGTAGAGACGCGGAAGCCCCGCGCTCACCGTCCGGAGAGCCGGGGCTCCACTTTCGCAGGCCGACTACCTGCGACCCCACTATGATGCGCCTGAAAGGAGCAACTGGCAAACCGACCTCGTGGGTGGTCACCGCAGTGATCGTTGCCCCAGGTGCTTTGCCGCGCACGGCGGCGGTGAGGTATGCCTGGATCCAGAATCCCAGCGTCTTGGTCTCCTCGCGGGAGCCCCGAGTATGGTCATTGCCTTGCGTGAAGCGCACCGCCGATCCGAGCCAGCGAGGGAGCCATGGCTGTGGAGAACGCGTCCCACAGCGCCGAATTGATCGGTACCTGGAGCTACGACCATCTCAAGCCTGTGGCGGCGGCCGAGCACAGCCTGCACCGGATGCGGACACTGCTGATGAGCCCGCTGTGCGGGAGCTGGCCCGAGAGTCAGGTCGAGGTCGTGGGCGACCGGGAAACGCTGGGCAACCTTCGGCACGAACTGGTGACCTGGTTCAGTTCCGCCACGGATGTCGCATTGTTCTACTACGTCGGCCACGGCCAGTACGACAACGATGACCGGCTATGCCTGGCGCTGACAGATTCCAGCCGAGAAGCCATCTTGCGCACCACCAGCAGCCTCACCTTCGATGACGTCCGGCACGCCTTCCGAGCCAGCAAGGCCACCACGAAGATCGCGATCCTGGACTGCTGCTTCGCCGGGCTGGCCCCAGGACGGAACAACGCGCTGGCGGGGCCGCGGGACTTGCCGCGCTCCTCAGGGTTCTACCTGATGATGGCCAGCGGCGAGTTCTCCACCGCCTGGTTCCAACCCGCCACCGAAAGCCCACGACCACAGACCTTTTTCACCAAGTACCTGGTCGACGTCATCGAGCGCGGTATTCCCGAACAACCGCGGGGACTCACGCTCGGCCCGATCTTCGACCAGGTCGCCGACAGACTCGTGCGCGACGGCAAACCCGAACCCGGCTGCCGCGTCAGTGACCACGCCGCCCACTTCGTCTTCGCCCGCAACACCATCGCCGCATCGACCAAACCACGTCGTCCACACCCGCCCGCCCCCGTTTCGCCGCTACCAACCCTCACGGACACGATCGAACTCGTACGTGTCTCTGATCCGAGTTCTCCCACCGTGACCATCAACTCCAGATGGCACATCGTCACGGATATCGCGTTCAGCCCCGATGGGCGGTTGCTCGCCATCGCCAGCACGACATGATCGTGCGATTGTGGGACACCGCCACCGGCCAGTCGATCGGCCATCCCCTCACCGGCCCCACCGTGGCGTTCAGCCCCGACGGGAGCGTGCTGGCCACCGCAAGCGCCGACCATACCGTGCAATTGTGGGATCCGAACACCGGCTGGCCTAAGGGTGATGCCCTTGCTGGTTACACCGGTATGGCGTGCTGGATGGTGTTCAGTCCTGATGGGCGCGTGCTCGCCAGTGGCGGCACCGACGCCACCGTGCGGCTGTGGGATCCAGCGACCGGCCGAGCAGTGGGCATCCCCCTCAGTGGCCACGCCGGAGCGGTGCGG
Organism: Pseudonocardiaceae bacterium; assembly: GCA_050699655.1. GTDB lineage: Bacteria > Actinomycetota > Actinomycetes > Mycobacteriales > Pseudonocardiaceae. Next base: position 217 of record JBOHFJ010000593.1, on the reverse strand, counting down.
TCGGTGGCGTTCAGCCCCGACGGGAACCTCCTCGCCACCGCAAGCCACCAGACCGTACGCGTGTGGCACCGGGCCGACGCGGCGAACCTGCTGGCAACCACGCAGACCGCGGTTTCCCCCCTTGGGGTCATAGGGTGAACGCACCACCAGGAATGATACCCTAGTGCTCGCCCATTCGGCAATCAGAAGGAGTCATCGTCAGTGCAGGGTACGGAAC
>JBOHFJ010000592.1:0-1778 GCA_050699655.1 Pseudonocardiaceae bacterium | reverse complement strand
GTCCACCGTCAACCCAAGAGCGCTGCTGTTGAGTTCGGGAACCCCAGTGCGGGTGGGGAGGTAGCGGCGTGGTGAGCGGCGACGGGCACTTGCTGCGGGGCACGGAATTTGGTCGGCTGTCCCGGACGCTGGCGCAGGGCGCGCACACCCTCAATGACCTGGCGCCCGACGCGCCGTGGATCCCGGACGCCGGGCAGTCCACCACAGCGGTGGCGGCGATGGTGGCCACGATCACCAGTATGGTGTCGACGATTGTGGAGACCGCCGCGGTGGCCAGCGACCAGGCCACCGCCAGTGACGACACTTACCAGCAGAACGATCAGGACAACGCCGGGGAGCTGTCCCGCCCGGGGAGGGGGTGAAGCGCCCATGTCGGCGTTGGACTTGCGGGTCGCTGGCGATCTGTGGTCCTGCCGGGACACCGCGACTCAGTTGCGCTCGCTCAGTTCGGGGATCATCGACGCGTCCACCAGCTTCCACCAAGCCCGCGGCGAGTCGGAAACCCTGTGGCTAGGGCAGGCCGGTGACGCGTTCAGGGACCGCATAGGCCCGATCGCGACCAGCACCAACCAGATCGCCGACCGCACCCTCGAGGTCAGCCAAGGGTTACACGCGTTCGCCGATGACCTCTCGACCGTGCGGTCCCGGATGGACCAGGCCCGGGAGGTCGCCACCGCCGCAGGGCTGACAGTCAACGGTGACACCATCGAAGCGTCGCTGGAGCCCGATCCCACCGGGGTTCACCGGCGCGGGGTTCATCGACCCGCGGTACGCGGCTTACGCCGAAACGGCGCAGACGGTGTCCGAGGCTCGGGCCATTGAGGCCGCCGCCCACGAAGACCTGCAACGCAAGCTCACCAGTTGGGGCACGGTCTTCGAGGATCTCGAGGGCCAGTGGTACTGGCTGGCCGCCGGCAACACCACCGGCCCGGTCGGGGCCGCGCTGGCCGAGGCCAACAAATGGCCACGATCTCCGCAACCCGCGCCACCCAGCTCGACGTGCTCAAACGGATCGCCGCCGAAGCCGCGGACCCTGTGGAGCAGGCTGCGGCCGCTCGCGCCGTCGGGGTCTTCGAGAAATCGGGAACCGCCGCGCTCAACGCCACCGAGAGCAACGCCAAAGTCGGTCTGGGCTTGTCCGGAACGAAGGCCGGTGAGTTCCTCGCGAGCGATGCCAGTAGGTTCTTTTCCGAGGACTCCGCTTGGCGAACATCGGCAAAAAGATTCCCATCGTGGGTCTGGGCATCACAGGTTTTCAGTTCGCCCACGATGCCCTCCACGCCAAAGACGGCGGAGAGGTGGCCAAGGCCGCTGTCGCTGATCTCGGTGGGTTCGCCGCCGGCAGCGGCGCGACCGCCGGTGTACTCGCCGGAGCGGCCGCCGTCGGCCTGGCTGGCGGGCCGGTCACGCTGGCCGCCGTCGGCGTGGGCGCGGGCGTCGCCTACGGCGTCGGCTACGTGGTCAACCACTGGGACGAGATCAACAACGACGCCGGCGCGGCGGCCGACACCGTGGGACACGCCGTGCAGGCCACGGACAGCGTGATCGTGCACGGCACCGAGGCGGTAGGACACGCGGTCGACACTGCGGCATCGTCGGTCGGCCACGTCATCAGCGACATCCTCTGACCACCGAGAGCCCACAGATGAATCCCGTGTACTTGCCGCCCAAGCCCGACTGCGCCACCGGGCAACCCCGGCCACCCCTCGCGCCGAGGAAGTTCCCCTCCCCCGAGACAACCCCCCGAGACCGGAAACTCAGAAAGCACCCACCGATCC
>JBOHFJ010000591.1:0-1793 GCA_050699655.1 Pseudonocardiaceae bacterium | reverse complement strand
GCTTCTCCAGCACCAGGTTCGCGAACCCCCGGGGTCCTTTGTGCATCGCGCAGGTGATCCCGACCGCCCTGCGGTTCGCGGGCCGCGCCCGCGGGTTCGCGCCATCAGCCATGGTTTCGGCCTCTTTTCATGTCATGGGAGGCGGCGGGATCGTGTCCCGCCGCTCATCGCTTGGTGATCCACACGACACCCGAGACGCCCAGGAGCGGCGTGGTCACGGGAAAGCCACCCACATCACAGGGTGGTTGTCGTGCGCGCGGGGTAGAACCCGCCGGGCGCGGTCAGGGTCGCCGGCGATGTCGCTCCGCCGTGACTCACTCTGCCGCTGTGGCGCCGCCTGGCCCGAGGTGAAGGTGGGCTGGGCGGCCGGTGCCAGGCCCGAGCCGGCACCACTGCTTGGGAACGTAGCATCGTGGTTTCACGATGTCGAGTCCCGTAGAGCTTTTTACCACAACCAGGATCCACGCTACGATCATCGCCATGGCGGGACCAACACTGCGGCGGGTGCAACTGGGCATCGAGCTGCGACAGCTTCGGGAAGCGGCGAACATGTCGCGACCGGAGGCGGCAGCGGCCATCAAGACTTCGAAGTCGCGGTTCGCGGCGATCGAGGTCGGCCGCAACGTCGTCTCGTACTCGGAGCTCATCGTGCTGGTGCGCGATCACTACCACGGGTCCGCGGCGCAGCTCGCGGCGCTGGAAGAGATCCGCGAGGAGGCCAGCCAACGCGGCTGGTGGTCGACCTATGGCCTGCCGGACTGGCTGGCCGGTTACGTGGGTCTGGAGCACGACGCGAGCGAGGTACGCACGCTCGACCCGGAAATTGTCCCGGGTTTACTCCAGACCGAGAGTTACATGCGTCGGTTGTGCGCAACCGATGTCCGACTGTCGGCTAAGGAAGTCGACAAGCGCATCCCCGCGAGGTTGCAGCGCCAGGTCCGACTGACGGGAGCAAACCCGTTGCGGCTCACGGCTGTTGTCTCCGAGGCCGCGCTGGTGCGCTGTGCGCGGGATCCAGCGGTGGCCGACGATCAACTGGCGCACCTCGTTGAGGTGGCGCGGTGGCCGAACGTGGAGCTGCGGGTGTTGCCGTTCGATCTCGGGTTGCACGTCGGCATGGCCGGGCCATTCAGTCTGCTGAGTTTTCCGGGCGGACTCCTGCCCGACGCCGGGTACCAGGAGTACCTCGTTGGCGGTCACATGATCGACGACGGGGCGGCGGTCGCTCAACTGGCTATGCTGTTTGGCGAGCTGCGCAGCCAGGCCCTCGGTCCGAACGAGAGCCTGACCATGATTGCGCAGCTCGCCAAACATCGATGAATGGGCTGCTAGGAGCGACACCAATGACACGTGACCAAACTCCCGCTCCGCGGCGGAAGGCACCCGCCTTCCGGAAGTCTACATACACCAATAGCATCGGCGCCTGCGTTGAGGTGGCCGACCTCGGCACCGGGCACCGCGCCGTCCGGGACAGCAAGAACCCGTCCGGTCCCGAGCTAATGTTCACCGAGGCCGGGTGGGCCGCGTTCACCGCCGGGGTGCGCTCCGGCGAGTTCGACTGAGCGAGGACGACCGGCCCCGACCGCCACCCGGGCGGGGCCGGTCCCCGGCCCGTACAAGAGGTTGGCCCGCGATTTCCCACCCACTGGGCTACCACCAGCTCGCCGGCGGCGAACGAACCGGAACGCACGCGACCGGTCAGGTCTCCTCGTCGAGTGCGGCGTCGATCTCCTCCTCGGAGGCGACCCGCACGCCAGCCTGGGCGGCCATCCGGCTGAGCGTGATGCGGGTAC
>JBOHFJ010000590.1:0-1800 GCA_050699655.1 Pseudonocardiaceae bacterium | reverse complement strand
CACACCGCCGCCCAGCCTCTGTCTTTCATCGGGTGACGACACGCCGGGCTGAAACGGGCGTAGAACGCGGGAGAGGTGCACCTGACCAGCGAGAATTCGACTTCTCGATGATCGTTTTCTGGCTGAGGCAGGTGCACCTCTTCCGTGCAGAGTACGTCGTGGGCCGAGGGCCTGGAACTGGTAGGCGATGACCAGCGGCTGGTCGCGCACACGGGCCTGTTGCCGCTGCGGCTGCTCGCCGAGCGCGCCGGGCTGACCGGGAAGCTGTCGGCCGCGGTGGCCCGCCGCGGGTTCGATCCGGTGTATGACCGCGGCCAGCTGCTGTTGGATCTGGCCCTGGTCCTGATCGACGGCGGCGAGGCGATCAGCGACTTCCAGACCCTCAAGCACCTGCGCCCGATCATCGGTGCGGTGCCCTCGGTCCCGACGGTGTGGCGGGCCCTGGAAGAGACCGGCGAACTGGCGCTGCGCCGGGTCAACACCGCCGTCACCGAGTTCCGCCGGCACTGGTGGGCCCTGCTCGGTGCCCGGCCCGAGGGTTTCCCCTGGTTGAGCGTGGCCGGGCGGGAGCTGACCGGGGTCACCGTGGTTGACCTGGATGCCTCGATCGTGCACGCCCGCTCGGAGAAGGAGAACGCCACGCCCACCTACAAGGGCGGGATCGGGTTCTGCCCGAACCTGGCTACCTGCGACAACACCGACGACGCGTTGGTCATCGACCCGCGCCCGGGCAACGCCACCTCCAACTGCGCCGCCGACAACATCGCCCTGCTCGATCAAGCCGTATCCCGGCTACCCGGACAATTCCGCCATCGGCTGCTGGTCCGCCTTGATGGCGCCGGGTTCTCCCACGAGCTGCTCGAACACATCGCCACCGGCGGCGGCAAGCGAGGCCGACACTGGGAGTTCTCGGTGGGCTGGGCGTGCACCGACACCGAGATGGACGCCATCGCCCAGATCCCCCCAGGCGCTCGAACCCCGGCGATTGACCAGAACGGCGCGCTCCTGCCCGACACGTTCGTCGCCGACCTGACCGGGTTGCTGGACCTGAGCGGGTGGAACATCCCCGGGTTGCGGATCATCGTCCGGGACGAGCCGCTGCATCCCCGCTACCGCAAGCGGGCCACCGAGCGGGAGAAGCTCCTGGGTCGGCGCTTCCAACTGATCGCCACCAACACCCAGGTCGGGCAGATCGCCTGGCTCGATGCCCGCCACCGCTCCCACGTGCACGTGGAGAACGACGTCAAACAAGCCAAGGCCCTCGGGTTGAACCGGTGGCCGTCACGGTCCTGGGCGATCAACGTGGTCTGGACCCAGGTCGTGGCCCTGGCCTTGAACCTGCTCGCCTGCTTCCGCCACCTCGCCGTCCCCGCCGGCGAGTTACGCGACGCCGCGCCCAAGCTGCTGCGGTTCCGGCTGCTGCACGTGCCGGCCCGACTGACCCGAGGCCAGCGTAAACGCTGGCTGCACCTGCGAGCGGACTGGCCCTGGACCCCCGAGCTGCTGCACGCCTGGACCGCGGTCAAGGCACTACCCGCACCAACCTGACCCCCGCCACACACCCCCATCGACCTAGGAAGGACCCCGGCCGGAACGTGGAACCCGGCGGCACCGACACGACAGTCGGCCAGAAAGCGACCCACGAACAGGAAACCATGAGCAAAAAGCTAGGTCGGTGATCAAGGGGCGAACCTCGTCATCCCCGTGAAAGATCTAGGCCGGCCGGTGCGCACGAAGGTGTGCGGGTGCTCGGCGCCGTTGATGCTCACCCGCTCCCAGGCGTACTCCTCGACGATCACC
>JBOHFJ010000589.1:0-1826 GCA_050699655.1 Pseudonocardiaceae bacterium | reverse complement strand
GGCTCGTTGGTCGTCGTGTCGCACGACCGCTATTTCGTCGACCGAGTCTGTGACACCGTGGTGGCGCTACTCGGCGACGGGCGGATCACGCACCTGCCCGGCGGCATCGAGGAGTACCTGGACCGGCGCGACCGGGCGGTTTCTTTTTCTGGGTCTCCCTCCGAACCCCTAGTTGGATCCGCTGGTGGGGCGCCCAAAGAAGCCGCTAAAGAAGCGACTGAGCAGCGGGCCGCCCGCAAGGAACTGGCCCGGCTGGAACGTCAACTGGAGCGCCTGGCGGGCCGGGAAGCCGAGCTGCAGCGGGAGATTGTCCAGCGCGCGGCCGATCCCGCCGCGTTCCGTGAGCTGGATGGTGAACTGCGGGTGGTACTCGCTGCGAAGAGTGATGTGGAGACCCGCTGGCTGGAGGTCGCCGACGCCGCCGGTTGATGACCATCGGCGCGCGTGTTCGCATACCACGGCCCCGAAGGTGGCAGCTTGTGAGCAGATTTGTTGACACCCTGGTAGCCCACTGCGCGCCGGATTCGCCGATCCGGTCGGATCGCGGCATCACCACCGGTGAACCCGCCTGCCCGCTGCGCACCACGTGGACCGAGGTGCACGAGCGGGCGCGCCGCGCCGCCGGATGCCTGATGGGCACCGCCGCTCCCGGTGTGCAACAGGGTGACTCGGTCGCGGTACTGGCCGGTGATCCGGCGCTGATCGCTCCCGCGGTGCAAGGTGTCTGGCTGGCCGGCGGCAGCGTGACCATGCTGCACCAGCCCACCCACCGCGCCGATCTGGCGAGCTGGGCGGCGGACACCGTGCGGGTGCTCGGCATGATCGACGCCAAGCTGGTGCTGCTCGGGCCGCCCTTCGACCAGCTCGCCCCACTGTTGGACCAGCGCGGGATCAGCTACCTGATGCTCGCCGATCTCGATGACCCAGCTGTGCGACCGCTCACCGCGCCGGTCCGCGTGGGCGAGGACGACACCGCGCTGTTGCAGCTGACGTCGGGATCAACCGCGGAACCCAAGGCGGTTCGGATCACTCACGGCAACCTCTTCGCCAACCTGACCGCGATGGCGCGGGCTGGGGCACTCGACCCGGCCCAGGACGTGATGGTGTCCTGGCTGCCGCTGTTCCATGACATGGGGATGGTCGGGTTCCTCACCCTGCCGATGGCGCTGGGCCTGGAGCTGGTGACGGTGACCCCGGCGCAGTTTATGTCCCGCCCGTTGCTGTGGGCCGAGCTGATCAGCCGCCACCGCGGCACGATCACCGCGGCGCCGAACTTCGGCTACGCCCTGCTGGCCCGGCGGCTGGCCAGCACCGATGAGCACTTCGACCTGTCCAGCCTGCGCTTCGCGCTCAACGGCGCCGAGCCCATCGAACCGGCCGCGGTGCGGGCTTTCACCGGTGCGGGCGCGCGGTTCGGGCTGCCGGAACACTGCGTGGTGTGCGCCTACGGGATGGCCGAGACCACCCTCGGGGTGTCCTTCGCGCCGTGCGGGGTCGGTATGCGGGTGGACACCGTGGACGCAGACGCGTTGGAGACCCGGCGCCAGGCTGTCGTGGCCGAGCGCTCGGAGCGCAACGTCCGGGCCTTTCCCCGGCTGGGGCCGCCGCTGTCCGGGATGCGGGTGCGGGTCCTCGCCGAGAACGGTGCCCCGCTCGGGGAGCGTGCGGTCGGGCGGCTGCAGCTGTGCGGCGAGTCGGTCGCCCGCGAGTACCTGACCACGGCGGGAATCCGCTCCACCCAGGATCCGGACGGGTGGCTGGACACCGGTGACGAGGGCTACCTCGCCGACGGTGACGTGGTGGTCTGCGGGCGGCGTAAGGACGTC
>JBOHFJ010000588.1:0-1830 GCA_050699655.1 Pseudonocardiaceae bacterium | reverse complement strand
AGGCACTGCTGGGTCGCCAGGTGCGCAAGCTGCCCACGCTGCGCGGGCGCACCGTGGTCACCTTGTTCTATGAGAGTTCCACCCGCACCCGGGCGTCCTTCGAGATCGCGGGCAAGTTGATGAGCGCGGACGTGGTCAACGTCTCGGCCGGCGGTTCCTCGGTGGCCAAGGGGGAGTCGCTGCGTGACACCGCGCTCACTCTGGCCGCCATGGGCGTGGACTGTGTGGTGATCCGGCACCCCGCGTCGGGCGCGGCGCATCGCCTCGCCGGCTGGGTGCCCACGCATGTGATCAACGCCGGCGACGGCACCCACCAGCACCCGACCCAGGCACTGCTGGACGCGGCTACTCTTCGTGAGCGATTGGGCACCCTGAATGGGCGGACCGTCACCATCGTAGGCGATGTGCTGCACAGCAGGGTCGCTCGCTCGAACATCGAGCTCTTGATCACGCTGGGTGCCCGGGTCCACCTCGTCGCCCCACCCACTCTGCTGCCCTGGGGTATTGAGAACTGGGGAGTTGAGAACTGGGGAGTCACCGTCGGGCATGACCTCGACGCCGCGCTGCCCGGTACCGACGCGGTGATGATGCTGCGGGTCCAGGCTGAGCGGATGCACGGCGGGTTCTTCCCCTCCACCCGGGAGTATTCGATCAGCTACGGGCTCACCGAGGCGCGGCTGGGGCTGTTGCCGGAGCACGCGGTGGTGCTGCACCCCGGACCTATGCTGCGCGGCATGGAGATTGCGCACTCGGTCGCCGACTCGCCGCGCGCCGCGATCACCGAGCAGGTCCGCAACGGGGTTCACGTGCGGATGGCGGTGCTCTATCATCTGCTCGCCGCCCAAGAGGAGCAACCATGAGCCGGCCACTGCTCCTGCGCGGGATCCGGCCCTATGGCGTGGGGGAGCCGGTGGATCTGCTGGTCCGCGACGGGGTGATCGCCGAGCTGGGCGCCGGTCTGGACGGCACCGGCGCCGAAGTGCTCGATGGCGGCGGGTTGGTTGCGCTGCCCGGCTTGGTCGATCTGCACGCGCACCTGCGCGAGCCTGGCCGGGAGGACGCCGAGACGATCGCCACCGGCTCGGCGGCCGCGGCGCTGGGCGGCTACACCGCCGTGTTCGCGATGGCCAACACCGACCCGGTGGCCGACACCGCGGTGGTCGTCGAGCACGTGTACCGGCGCGGCCGCGAGGTCGGGTTGGTCGACGTGCACCCGGTCGGCGCGGTCACCACGGGGCTGCGCGGCGAGCGGCTCGCAGAGCTGGGCGCCATGGCCGCCTCCGTCGCAGCGGTGCGGATGTTCTCCGACGACGGGGTGTGCGTGCACGATCCGCTGCTGATGCGCCGTGCCCTGGAGTACGCCAGAGGGCTGGGTGGCGTGATCGCTCAGCACGCCGAGGATCCCCGGCTCACCGCCGGGGCGCAGGCACACGAGGGCCAGATCGCCGCGCGGCTGGGGCTGGCCGGCTGGCCCGCCGCCGCTGAAGAGTCGATCGTGGCTCGGGACTGCCTGCTCGCTCGGGACGCCGCGGCGGCGCTGCATGTCTGCCACGTGTCCACCGCGGGCACAGTGGCGGTGCTGCGGTGGGCCAAGGAGCGCGGGATCCGGGTAACCTCGGAGGTCACCCCGCACCACCTGCTGCTCACCGATGAGCGGCTGGCCGGTTACGACCCGGTCAACAAGGTCAACCCGCCGCTGCGCACCGCCACTGACACCCACGCGCTGCGCGCCGCGCTGGCGGAGGGGATCGTGGACTGCGTGGCCACCGACCATGCCCCGCACGCCCCCCAGGACAAAGACTGTGAATGGGCCGCGGCCCGACCCGGCAT
>JBOHFJ010000587.1:0-1833 GCA_050699655.1 Pseudonocardiaceae bacterium | reverse complement strand
CACCTCGCCGGTGCCGCTTCGGCCAATCAACGTCTCCAGTCGGTACGGACCGAACAGTTCCTGCATCACAGCCAAGGCCTCCCGCTGCGGGTGGCGGTGATGCGCTGCTCAGCAGCGTCTCGCTCTGCGGCAGGGGCGACCTTCCGCTGGTGCTCCAGAGTGAGCCCGGTGGATCGCTGGCGGCTAACGGTCAGCAGCGGCGCAATGGCCCCCACTGGTGCCCCCCACCACGAGCGTCCCTGTGGTCCCGCCACCCACAGCCTGGTCCGATCCCATTCGGTCCCGCCACCGTAGAAGCACCGTAGTGCCACGACGGTCACAGCTCCCACCAGGGCGATCGTCAACTGCCGGCCCAGCTCCGGCCCTGGCTGCTGCCCGTTCCCGCCCATACCCTTCCCTGGTGATCACCGCTCGTTGTTGCTCGATCCACAGCAACATGATGATGCACCGCTACGTAAGGTCGGCCGGAGGGATCGACTGAGACGGGCTTGGCGGAACGCGGGCTGCACGGACGAGATCATCAGGCGTGCTCCCTGGTCAATTGCGGTAGCGGTGGGATTTGAACCCACGGAGGGCGTGAACCCTCACGCGCTTTCGAGGCGCGCTCCTTCGGCCGCTCGGACACGCTACCGCCGGACACGATACCGGATCCACTCACACGCGCCGAAGGCGCATGAACCCGGTGAGCAGAGCGGCGCACTCGAGCTCGAGAACCCCCCCGAGCACCTGCGGGCGGTGCGGCAACCGGCGGTCCCGGACGACGTCCCACAGCGAGCCGACGGCACCGGTCTTGGGCTCCCAGGCGCCGAACACCAGACGGTCCACCCGGGCCGCCACCAGGGCACCCGCGCACATCGTGCACGGCTCCACGGTGACCGCCAGGGTGCAACCGGTCAGCCGCCAGCCAGCGCTCAACCGGGCCGCCCCCGCGCGCAGGGCCAGCAGCTCGGCGTGCGCGGTCGGGTCCCCGGTGGCCTCCCGGGCATTGCAGGCGGCCGCCAGCTCGACACCGTCGGCGTCCACCAACACAGCCCCGATCGGGACGTCCCCGGAAGACAGCGCGCCGCCAGCCACCTCGATCGCGCGCCGCACCAGCGCCAGGTCGGCGCCGGTCGCCGCCGTCATCCCGGCTGCTTGGCCAGCAGCGCGGACAGCTGCGCGGAGAACCCGCAGCGCTGGGCGATCATGTCGAGCTGCTCGTCCGGGTACAGGTCCACGTCATCGATGATCACCTGCATCTCCTCCGCCGGCAACCCCAGGTCGGCGAGCAGCCCGAGGTCGCCCTCCGGCCACACTTCATCGGAATCCACCACGTCCTCGTCGGGGACCTCGACCCGCAGCAGGTCGAGCACGTCGGCGGCGACGTCGTAGTCCAGCGCCGCGGCGGCGTCGGACAGCAGCAGCGACACCCCGCCCGGCACCGGCCGCACCACGACGAAGAACTCGTCGTCCACGTCGAGCAGGCCGAAGACAGCGCCGGTGGAGCGCTGCCCACGCAGTTCAGTGATAGCCGCGTCGAGATCCTTCAGCGCCGCGGCGTCCAGTTTGGCGCACTGCCAGCGGCCGTCCTCACGAACGACAGCGACAGCGAAGCCGGTGACCGACATGGCACAAGTATGCGCCGTCGTGCTCCATATGGAAGCACCGATCACCGATCCGGCCCCACAACCCGAGAATGCCATGCGACACTGAGTGGTTGTGAGTACACCGGATCTTGCGGGCGGGCACGCCCTGTGTGTCATCGGACTGGGTCTGATCGGCGGTTCGCTGTTGCGTGCCGCCCAGGGCGCCGGATGGAAAGCCCAAGCCGCGGCGACGTCGGCACTCGACGTC
>JBOHFJ010000586.1:0-1847 GCA_050699655.1 Pseudonocardiaceae bacterium | reverse complement strand
GACCACACCCCCGGCGGGAACGCTGAAAGCCCGGTGCGGCCCCGCCGCGCCGCATCGAGCGCATTCGGTCAGCGCCGGCGCCCATCCGGCGGAGGACATCGCGCGCAGCAGGAAAGCGTCGAGCACCAGGGGGGTCGCCCGCCGCCCGTCGGCCAGCGCCCGCAGCGCACCCACCACCAGCAGGTACAGCCGCGGCACCGGTTCACCCTCCGCGCCCGCCAGCCGCTCGGCGGTCTCCAGCACCGCGCAGCCGGTGGTGTAGCGGCCGTAGTCGCCGACCAGCCGACAACCGAAGCCGTCGACCGTCTCGACCTGAGTGACGATGTCCAGCGTCCGCCCACGGTGGAACTGGACGTCGACGTGCCCGAACGGCTCCAGCCGCGCGCCAAACCTCGATGAGGTGCGCCGCACACCCTTGGCCACCGCGCGCACCGGGCCGTTGCGACGAGTCAGCAACGTGATGATGCGATCGGCTTCGCCCAATTTCTGCACCCGCAGCACCACCCCGGTGTCGCGGTACAGGTTCACCCGTCCATCGTCGCACCGCCGAGCCGCCAGCCGGACGCGACGCGCGGGGTACCCATCCCTCGTCAACCGAGAGGACAATGCGGTATCAGGGGCGGACAGGCGTCGCGGGCATGATGGCTGAATCGACGCAGATCGAACAAGGAGACGCGGATGCAGCTGGGGATGATCGGCCTGGGTCGCATGGGCGCCAACATCGTGCGACGAGTGATGCGCGACGGCCACGAGTGCGTCGTCTACGACCGTGACGCCGCCGTCGTCGAGGCACTGGCCGGCGAGGGCGCGACCGGTGTCGGCTCGGTGGCGGAACTGGCGTCAAAACTCACCCCGCCACGCGCGGTGTGGGTGATGGTGCCGGCGGGAGCGGCCACCACCTCCGTCATCCACGAGCTGGCTGAGAAGCTGGAATCCGGTGACACCGTCATCGACGGCGGGAACTCCTACTACCGGGACGACATTCGGCACGCGAAACGGCTGTCCGAGCGCGGCGTCCGGCTGCTGGACTGCGGCACCAGCGGCGGCGTGTGGGGCCTGGAACGCGGATACTGCCTGATGATCGGCGGCGACCCCGATGCGGTGGCCCAGGCCGAGCCGATCTTCGCCTCACTGGCGCCCGGCGTCGACAGCGCGCAGCGCTCCCCCGGCCGCGAGGGTGCGGTCGCGCCGTCGGAGCAGGGATACCTGCACTGCGGGCCCAGCGGCGCCGGGCACTTCGTCAAGATGGTCCACAACGGCATCGAGTACGGGATGATGGCCTCCATCGCGGAAGGGCTGAACATCCTGCACAACGCCGACATCGGCACCCGCACCCAGGAAAGCGACGCCGAGACGGCACCGCTGGATGACCCCGAGTACTACCGTTACGACATCAACGTCGCCGAGGTGGCCGAGGTGTGGCGCCGCGGCAGCGTGATCGGCTCGTGGCTGATGGACCTGAGCGCCGCCGCGCTGCACGACTCACCGGATCTGCGCGACTTCACCGGTCGGGTGTCCGACTCCGGTGAGGGCCGCTGGACCTGCGCCGCGGCCATCGCCGAGGGAGTGCCCGCCCCCGTGCTCACCGCCGCGCTGTACTCGCGGTTCAGCTCCCGCAACCTGGGCGAGTTCGCGGACAAGGCGCTATCAGCCATGCGCAAACAGTTCGGCGGCCACGACGAGAAACCGCCCGGGTGAACGCGGGCATGTCGGGCAGTCATACAGGCCCAGATCCGCTGCGGGCACCTTGACCAGCTAGGCGACGTTGAGCACCCCAGAGGCGACTAGCGTGATCAGCGTGCCGACAGCCCTCGCCACCGCCGCCACCCACCGGCCCAGCCGGTGGG
>JBOHFJ010000585.1:0-1867 GCA_050699655.1 Pseudonocardiaceae bacterium | reverse complement strand
CGGGCGCGGGCGAGAGCCACGACCGCTGGCCCGCGCGTGACCCCCGAGCCCCCGGCACCCGGTGCGTCAAGCTCGTTAGGGGGTGGCGGGAGTGACGCGGGCGGACACCTACGGGGAGCGGTTGCGGGCGGCCGCGTTCGAGGCGGTGTGCCGGGGCTGGCCGGTGGCGCGCGGCGTGGACGGGACTGACGCCGAGGGCTTCGCTGAGGTGCGGCCGGTCGTGCGGAACGGGGACGTGGCGCTGGTCAGGGACCCGGACCAGGCGTGGCGCATCTGGGAGCAGCGGCCCTCCGGGGTGCTGCTGGCCTGCGGGCGCGGCATCGACGGACTGGAAGTGCCTTTTCGGGTGATGGAGCTGCTGCCAGCCCTGGCGCGCGCCGACCTGGCGGTGCCGGTGGCGACGGCGCTGGCGCCGTCGCGGTGGACGCTGTTCGTCACCACCGGCTCGGGGACGCTGCGGGATGACCTGGCGGCCGCATCGGTGCGCCTGCGCGGGATCGGACAGTGGGTGGCGCTGCCCCCGACGACACCAACGGGCCAACCGCCGCTGCGCTGGAAGACACCGCCCGCCGAGGACCCCGACACCGCCCTGCCCAGCGCCGATGAGGTGCAGCGGATACTCGCTGAGGCACTGCACCCCATGAAAGCCCGGCACAACCCAGCCCCGTCAACCTGACGGTGCCCCAGTGCGCGTTGGCGGAGGGCGGACAGCGCTGGTCACTGCGGATGAGCGTACAATTCCATCGTGCCGCCGGACCTTGACCCGCTGGCCCATTCCCCGCGCCATCTGAGTGATCCTGAGGGATGGGTGCTCTACCTGAGTCACTCCCAACCTGAGCGGCTCGTTGTCTTCGTTCACGGGTTTTGGGGAGGGGTCCTTAAAACCTGGCGACATTTTCCCGAGGGCGGCCTAACGCGCGAGTGGTGGCGGGCGAGCGATATGCTGTTCGTGGGCTACCCATCCGGGTCGGAAAATATCACCGGCACCGCATACCGACTCTGTCAGCAGCTGTCCCGGTTCTTCCCTAACCTACCGCAAGGCCTCTTGGAGGAAGGGGGCGCGAGCCCTCGAGCACCCTCTACGGCGTCCTACTCGGAGCTGCTGCTGATCGGGCACTCGCTGGGCGGCGTTGTCCTGAGACGCGCCCTGTGCGAAGCCACCCATTCATGGCTTGAGCAGCGCAAGGTGGATTCACAAACACCTAGACCGCCACTACTGGGGGCGACAACCCGACTTTTCAGTCCAGCGAGCGCCGGCTTTCGCCCCTCCGGGCGACTCGGGCAGGTGAAAGCGATGCCACTGCTTTGGTTATTGTGCAGAATAAAATTGCAGGGATCGTCGGCTTTTAACGACCTACAGGAAGGCTCGCAGATCCTGACGGACACCCGAAAGCGCACCGAGGAGTTCGCGAGCCAGCAACCGGACGAGTTGCGCGCACTCCGCGCGCACGTGTTGTGGGCCAATCCCGAGAATGTTGTCGTAACAGAACGGTATGCCACCGACTACTCGTCATGCTCGGCGGACAATACCAATCACTTATCGGTCTGCAAACCTGACGATTCCTATCAGATCCCCTGGCGGTTCGTCGAGACAGGAGAGTCATGATGGCCGGCACGTCCGTCGACCCAGCGCTCTTTCGTCTACGAACCTTTGAGGTCGAGTGGATCGAGCCACTGAAAACCGAGCTAGACAATCTGCATGAGCCGCCTGTCGAAGCTACCCCGCCCCACGATCTTAGTGCCCGTATTTAAATTAAATAATTTGTATTGACAATTAGCGGACGCCCGCCTGCCTGGATTTTTAAGTCACAGCTGTGTAACTTTTGACGATCTTCGCGTGTCGCGCTCGTCGATTGCGGCTCACCGC
>JBOHFJ010000584.1:0-1873 GCA_050699655.1 Pseudonocardiaceae bacterium | reverse complement strand
CCCCGGGCCGGGAACCCAACCGGTCGGCCAGGAATGCCCGGGTGTCGCCCGAGGGAATGAAGCAGATGTCGTGGCTGTCGGGCTTGCCCGCGACGGCCAGCCCGCGCCGGGTCGCCTCGGCCCGGATCCCGGCCTTGGTGGTGTCCCCGATCGGGAACAACGCATGCGCCAGCTGCTCGGCGGTGAGCCCGGCGAGCACGTAGGACTGGTCCTTGCCGGCGTCCACGGCCCGGCGCAGCACGCCCCCCCGCCCGGCGAACCAGCGCAGCCGCGCGTAGTGCCCGGTGCAGACCGCGTCGAAGCCGAGGTCACGGGCCCGGTCCAGCAGCGCGGTGAACTTGATCCGCTCGTTGCACCGCAGGCACGGGTTGGGGGTGCGCCCGGCGGCGTACTCCGCCACGAAGTCGTCCACCACCTCGGCGCTGAACTGCCGCGCGAAGTCCCAGACGTAGAACGGGATGTCGATGACGTCGGCGACCCGCCGCGCGTCGGCGGCGTCTTCCCGGGTGCAACAGCCGCGGGCGCCGGTGCGCAGCGTGCCCGGCCGCGCCGACAGCGCCAGGTGCACCCCGACCACCTCGTGCCCGGCCTCGGCCACCCGAGCGGCCGCCACCGAGGAGTCCACTCCACCGCTCATCGCCGCCAGGATCTTCACGACGCCACCGCGCGCCGGGTGCCCGCCCCGCGAGCCCGGGCCACCACCGGCTCGATCACATCAAGCACCGCGGTCACATCCGCGGCCGTCGAGGTGTGCCCGAGGGACAAGCGCAGCGAGCCGCGCGCCGCGGCCGGCGTGGCGCCCATCGCCAGCAGCACGTGGGAGGGCTGCGCCACACCAGCGGTGCACGCCGCGCCCGTGGAGCACTCGATGCCCCGGGCATCGAGCAGCATCAGCAGCGAGTCGCCCTCGCAGCCGGGGAAGGTCAGATGGGCGTTGCCCGGCAACCTCGAGGGACCGCCGTCGATCACGCCAGCGCCCGGGTCGCCGTTGAGCACCGCATCGGGCACCTCGGCCAGGATCCCGTCCACCAGCTCATCCCGCAGCCGCTCGAGCTCGATCGCTCTGTGCGGCTGGGACGTCACGGCGTGCCGGAACGCGGTGGCCAGCCCGACGATCGCCGGGACGTCCAGCGTGCCGGAACGCACATCGCGCTCCTGGCCGCCGCCGTGCAGCAGCGGGGTGAGGGCGACCTCCCGGCCCAGCAGCAGCACCCCAGCTCCGTAGGGACCGCCCAGCTTGTGCCCGGTCAGGGTGAGCGCCGCGGCGCCGCAGCGGCCGAAGTGCACCGGGAGCTGGCCCACCGCCTGGACCGCGTCGGTGTGCAGCGGCACCCCGTACCCGGCGGCGACCTCGACCAGCTCCCGCACCGGCGTCACGGTGCCGACCTCGTTGTTCGCCCACATCACGCTCACCAGGGCCACCGAGCCCGGGTCTCGGGCCAGCGCGGCGCGCAGCGTCTCGGGGTGCACCCGGCCGTCACCGTCCACCTCCAGCCACTCCACCGCGGCACCTTCGTGATCGGCCAGCCAGGACACCGCGTCGAGCACCGCGTGGTGCTCGACGGCGGAGGCGAGCACCCGGGTGCGGCGCGGGTCAGCGGCCCGGCGCTGCCAGAACAGGCCCTTGACCGCGAGGTTGTCGCCCTCCGTGCCGCCCCCGGTGAACACCACCTCCGACGGGCGCGCGCCCAGTGCCTCGGCGACAGCCTCCCGGCATTCCTCGACGGTGCGCCGCGCCCGGCGGCCCGAGCCGTGCAGCGACGAGGCGTTGCCCACTGTGGACAATGCCTGACTCATCGCCGCCACCGCCTCGGGCAGCATCGGCGTCGTCGCCGCGTGGTCCAGGTACGTCATCGAGACACCAGCCTAACGG
>JBOHFJ010000583.1:0-1874 GCA_050699655.1 Pseudonocardiaceae bacterium | reverse complement strand
ACAGGGTGAGCCGTTGTGGAAACCACGCTCGATCGATTCTGAACACGGGTACGCCACGCTCACCTAGCGCCAACACCACCTCGTCGGCGGTGGGGTCCAGTCCCTGGGAGACGATCACGACGGTCAGGTCGCTACCACCCTTCCGTCACGTCCTTGCCCTCATCCCAGCCCCACGTCTCTGAACGACCCTGATCGCCGTCCAGCCCGGCGATCGAGGACCATGTCTTCTCCTCCTCGGAGTGGATCCACAACTCGCCGCTGGATGTCAGCGCAACCTGGCGGACGGGGTCGTATCGGTACCCCGGCACTCCACCCGGCGGTGCCGGCCGCAGGCCTCTCAGCCCCCACGGTCGCACCATCGCGGCCCGTCCGGGGTCGGTCTCACCGGTCATGACCCATCTCCTTACGCGCTCAGCTCAATACACCGTAGGGGCATCCGGCTCCGCCGCTGAAGCCTCCGACCAGGTACCGACCGGTGGACACCACTCGAGGCCGGTGAGCTCAGCAGGTGTGCTCGTGCTCGGCGTGCTCGGCGTGCTCGACCTGCAGGGTGCTGTGCGTGAGCCCGAAGTGGCTGCGCAGCGCGCTCGCGGCGGCGTCGAGCACGCAGGCCTCCCCGCAGCGCAGCGAGAGGGCCTCGTCGATCACCAGGTGCGCGGAGACCGCATGCCGGCCGGACGTGATCGTCCACAGGTGCAGGTCGTGCACGCCATGCACCCCCGGCACCCCGCGCAGCACCTGGTCCACCTCGGCGGTGTTCACGCCTCGCGGGGCGCCCTCCAACAGCACGTGCCCCGCCTCGCGGAGCAGCGCCAGCGCCCTCGGCACGATCAGGGCGGCGATCACCAGAGACGCCACCGGGTCCGCCTGACGCCAGCTGGTGGTGAGCATCACCAGCGCCGTAGCGAGCACCGCGACGGAGCCGAGCGCATCGCCCATCACCTCAAGCAGCACGCCCCGCAGGTTCAGGCTGCGGTGCTCAGATCCCTGCCCGCCTTGGGTGAGCACCGCCAGAGTGGCCAGGTTGCCGACCAACCCGAGCGTTCCGATCACCAGCAGCGGGACCCCGGCGACCGGTGGCGGAGCGGCCAGCCGAGCCACCGCATCCGCCGCCACCACCACGCCCACCACCAGGAGCGCCAGCGCGTTGAGTGCGGCGGCGAGGATCTCCGCGCGGCCCAGGCCGTAGGTCCGGTGGTGACACGGTGGGCGCTGCGCGAGCACGGTCGCGACCAGAGCGACCGTCATGCCCAGAGCGTCAGTGGCCAGATGTCCGGCATCGGCGAGCAGCGCCAGCGAGCCGGTGAGGGCGGCGCCGAGAATCTCCGCCAGCAGCACCACCAAGACGATCGCCAGCGCCCAGCCGAGCCGGCCGCGGTCTGACGCTGCGCCACCATGCCCATGCCCATGGTCACCCATGCGCGTCACCATACATGCATACCCGCGCATGAGTTGAGCGCAGGTGGGTAAGAGCTAGTGACCTTCCGCGAGTCCAGCCGCCCGACTCCGCACCGTCACCAGCGGGGACCGCGTTGCACCTCGGTCACCGCTGGTTTGACGTCCACCAGGTAGACCAGCACCGCCACCAGGGCGATCAGCCAGAGCAGCAGGAAGTCCTCCCACGGGCGGAACAGGAGCAGGGCGGCGGTGGCGCCGCCGGTGATGCCCAACCAGGCCGGCTTGGTCAGCTTGTCGGTTGCGGTGTACGCGTCGGCTCGCTGGAGCGCGGCGTGAATGAACGTGAAGAACCCAACCGGGATCGCGGCCCAGTACAAGATCTCAAAGACCCAGATGTCCAGCGACTGCAGCAGCACCCGCCCAGGATACGCAGACAACCACAGCCCGCCCGACATGGAGACCTATCGGGGCTATCG
>JBOHFJ010000582.1:0-1877 GCA_050699655.1 Pseudonocardiaceae bacterium | reverse complement strand
GTCAACGCTTCACCGTCACCCTCACAGACGCCGGCGCATGACTCGGGGCCATCGTGGATCGCTACTCCTTCGATGTCGGGCGTTCTCATCCCTTTCCTCCCGCCGGTTTATCCCGGCGCACCCCACGCCCCCCACCTGGGCAAACGACTTTGCGGGTCACCCTGGTCGGGATCTGGGCCAGTTTGCCGATGTGCGCCCATTGCTCTTCTTGCCATGGCCCGGACTCGACGATCTCTTTCGGGAAAACCCATTGTCCCTTGCGTTGTCGTCCGTTCGGGGTGATCTTCGCGATGTGACGGCGGACAGCCCAGCCGCGGTTCTCCCGCCGATTGATCATCATCGGATGCAACAACCCGGCAAACAGGTTGGCCCGCCGGATCAGCAACCGCCCGACCGGTCCGCCCATCACCGCGCTGAACGCTTTGAACAGTGCCTCGCTCTCCCCGGACCACATGTAGGTGTTGCACAACACCAACCCGGCCACCCGCTCGGGATGATTCAGTGCCCAGGGCAGCGTGATCGGCCCACCCCAGTCGTTGACCACCAACACCACCCGATCCAGGTCGAGATGGTCGGCGAACTCGGCGAAGTTCGCGGCATGCGATTTCACCAGATAGTCGAAGTCGTCGGGTTTGTCGGACAGGCCAAACCCGATGTGATCGCATGCGATCACGCGGCATTCGTCTCGCAATCCGGCGATCACGTGCCGGTAGGAGAAGCTCCAGTCCGGGTTGCCGTGCACACACACCACCGGCCGCCCGACGCCTTCATCGACATAATGCATGTCACCCACCCGGTTGGTGAAAATGCGCGAATCGAACGGGTACAGCTATTCACCTTTCGAGTTCGCAACCGGAGCGGACCGGTGAGGTCACACACTCCAAGCCATGGCACCTGGTGACAGCTACCTCCACGACACCCGGAAGACGCTGAGGACGGCGGCTCGAATGGGGAACCGGTCCAGCAACTCCGCCCGGACCGCGGCGTCCGCGTCCACCATCCGCAGTCAGCCGATCAACGCGGCCGGACAGTGCCGGTTAACGCCGCCCAGCGCGCGGGGTCAAGGCTCGCACCGCCTCGGCGACCGCTGAGCGCCGGGCTTCCCGCACCGCGGTGAACAGCGGCCGCAGCGCCGAGGAACGGGCCGCCGCCACCGACGCGGACAGTGCGCCGCCGAGACTATCGGCCGCCGCGGCCCGGAGGATGGCCTCCACCTCGTCGGCCTGCTCGAGCACCCGCAGCGTGCGAGCCGGGGTGCCCTCGGGCCACGGCGGCCGGACCCGGCGCTCCAGCGTCTCGGCGATCTCGGCGCGGACGCCGGGGCGGTGCCGGGCCACACCGAGCTCCACCAGTGTCGTCGCTGCCTGGCGGACCGCGCCCCGCAGACCATGCTCGGCATCAGGCAGCGCGGGCTCGGGGGCCGGGGGCAGCTGGCCGCCCGCGAACACCGTCCAGCTCAGCACGCCGTCGGCGACCGCGTGAGGCACCACCACCAAGTCGGCACGGGTGAACACGGCGACCTCGCCGCGCTCCACCGCCACCGCGGCGAGCGGGCTGTCCGGCGGCAGGCCCCGCACATCCCCGGGCACCGGCAACAACAACTGGCCACCGTCAGCCCCGGCTCGTCGGGCAGCGGCCAGCAGGCCGACCACAGAGGTTGGCGGTTCGCCGGGTGCGGGCAGGTCGAGCTGCCGCGCGGTGGCCTCGTCGACAGCCACGACCTCGTGTAAGCCCGCCCAGGTGTGCAGGCCGTCGATCACAGCGTCAGGGGCGGCGCAGCCGTGCAGCCAGGCCGAGGCCCACACAGTCAAAGTCGCGCTGGGACATGGCACGGGGTAGGAGAGTAGAACGCCGGTTCAGGACCCGCACACCCGGCG
>JBOHFJ010000581.1:0-1885 GCA_050699655.1 Pseudonocardiaceae bacterium | reverse complement strand
CATCCACCACAAGGCGGTGGACGCGGTGCGACGAGAGAGCACCATCCGTCGGCGCATGGTCGCCGCGCCGGAGGCGGGTGAGGAATGGTCGCCAACCCCGGTACCGGGAGCCGATCAGGCCGCGATGGCTCGTGTCGCGGCCGGCCAGGTGCGCGCGGCGCTGCATCGCTTGCCGGCCGAGCAGCGGCAGGTGCTCGCGCTGGCCTACTTCGGTGGGCACACCCAGCGTGAGATCGCGGCGTTGACGAGTGTCCCGCTGGGCACGGTGAAGTCCCGGATGTTCACCGCCGTGCAGCGGTTGCGCTTGCTGCTGAGCGATCAATTGGGTCCGGATGCCCTGGCCATCGAGGCCCGCGTGGTACGGGAGGTGAACCGATGAGCGACCAGCCGCGCCTTTCGGACTGCCCGCACCGTGAACTGGCGGTCGGGTGGGCCCTGCACGCCCTCGAGCCCGCTGAAGAGTCCTTGGTCGCCGCGCACATGCCGGAGTGCCCAACCTGCAGCAGTACCGCCGCGCAGACCGAGGAGGTCAGCGCCACGCTGGGCCTTTCCGTCCCGGAGGTGGCCCCCAGCGCTGCGCTGGAACAGCGGGTGCTCAGCGTCGCCGGTGTCAGATGGGCAGCGCCGCCCGCGCCAGTGTCGGTGCGCGCGCCAACGCCGGCGCTCGTGTCACTGCCAGTGCCGCCGCCAGTGCGACGCGTCACCATGCCAGCGTGGCTGCGCGCGGGAGAGCTCGTCGCGGCGATGGTTCTGGTCGCCGCCGCGATGGTGCTCGGAGTTCGGGTGGTGCAGCTGGGTGGCGAGCTCAAGCAGGCCCAAGGCCAGCTCGCAGACGTGACCCAGGCGATACGGAGCGCCGAGGATCCGGCCGCGGTCCGAGTGCCGCTGTTCGCTGAGGACGGCCGTGCGGTGGTAGGGATGGTGCTCGCGAGCCGCAACCGGGTCGCTGTGGTGACCACCGGTTTGCCCAGCAACCGGGTGCGGGACCAGACCTACGTTTTGTGGGGGCTTGCTGGCGGAGCACCTATTGCGCTGGCGGCGTTCGATGTGGCGTGGCAGGCACCCCGGCTGCGTGCCGTACCCGCCGCCACCGGAACGGGCCAGTTCACCGGCTACGCGGTGTCCCTGGAACCGGGCCGGCACACCCCCACTGCCCCGACGGACATCGTGGCGATGAGCAGGTGACACGCTTGCGGTACTGGAGAAGCCACCGCTGGCCTGGTCCTGTATGGTAGTTCCGCTGCCGCGGCCAGCGAGGGGCGATTAGCTCAGCGGGAGAGCGCTTCGTTCACACCGAAGAGGTCACTGGTTCGATCCCAGTATCGCCCACCAGCATAATTCCTGCTCAGAGGTCTTATTGAAGGGTTTGGGTTAATCTTCGCGTGAGTGATCACGATTGATCGTCAGCGAATCGTCAGCAGATGTCATCGAGCGCCTGCAGGATCCGGCCATGATCGTCGGTGCGCCGGGTGTAGAGATCTAGGGTCGTGGAGGACCGCTCGTGGTCCATCACGCGCTGGTGATCTGCCCCGCGTTTTTCGGACCGTCGGATTGTGTGCTTCTCACGCTGCTTCCCGCGAGTCTACCCACTCTTTAAGGACCTCTTGCGGTGTCCTGTAGTCGAGACCCGAGTGGAGCATGTTGGAATTGTACCAGAATTCGATGTACCGAGTGATGTCACGCCGGGCGTGTTCCCGGGTCGGGTAGACGGTGCGGTGGACGCGCTCGTTCTTCAGGGCCGCGAAGAACGATTCAGCCATGGCGTTATCGTAGCAGATACCGGTACGGCCGACCGAGTGGCGCAGGTCGAGTTCGGCGATGGTGGCGGCGAAGCCGTATGAGGTATAGTTGCTCCCGCGGTCGGAGTGGAAGATCGCGTCTGGCT
>JBOHFJ010000580.1:0-1888 GCA_050699655.1 Pseudonocardiaceae bacterium | reverse complement strand
GCCGTAGACCTTCCTTCGGAGGACCCTGTGACAATCCGGCTCACGTTATTTCACCGCAACGAAGACTCCGCCACTGGTGGATTTCCCCCGTCGCCTCTGGCGCGCTGACCGTGCTGGCTGAGCCCGTGCCTGAGCACGTGGTGCTCATCCTTTCGGGCGGTCTGGATAGCACGGTTCTTGGGTACCGGCTGCGCGCGGACGGTGCCCGGTTGACGATGTTGTCGTTCGACTATGGTCAGCGCCATCGGTGTGAGCTGGAGTACGCGCGCCGCACGGCTGTGACGTTGACCGGCCCGCATCGCGTGATCGATCTGTCGGCGCTCTCCAGCATGCTGGCCGGTTCATCGCTCACTGACACGACTGTGGATGTGCCCGATGGGCATTACACCGACCTGTCAATGCGGGTGACGGTGGTGCCTAATCGTAACGCGATCATGCTGGACGTGGCGGTGGCTCAGGCGGTCGCGGTCCAGGCTGACGCGGTCGCGTTCGGCGCGCACGCCGGTGATCATCCGATCTATCCCGACTGCCGGCCGGTGTTCCTGGACGCTTACCGGCGGATGGTTCTGCTGGCTAACGAGGGGTTCCTGGCCCCGCGGTTCACGGTGCTGGCCCCGTTCCTTGCGCTGTCTAAGGCGGACATCGTGCGATTTGGGGCCGATCTGGGTGTGCCGTTCGCCGACACGTGGTCCTGCTACAAGGGCGACGAGAGGCACTGCGGTACGTGTGGAACCTGTGTCGAGCGGCGGGAGGCGTTCCAGGTGGCCCGGGTAGCGGATCCGACCGAGTACGCGGCGGAGGTGGGCTAGGTGTACCGGATCGCGAAGCGCTTTCGGTTTGAGGCCGCACACCACCTGTCTGACCTGCTCGAGGGCCACAAGTGTGCCCGCCCGCATGGGCACAGTTACACCGTGGAGGTCAGTGTCACCACGGACGGTGATCTCACACCGCCCGGGTTCGTGGTGGACTTCGCTGAGCTGTCGACGCTGGGCACTTATCTCAACGAGAGATTCGACCACCGTGATCTCAACGAGGTGGTCGACGTGGCGCCGACGAGCGAGAACCTAGCCCGCCTGCTCTATGAGTGGTGCACCGAGAACCTGCGTCTGCCACCTGGTGTGACCGTCGCCGCAGTGCGCGTCGGTGAGACTGCATCGACGTTCGCCGAATACGCACCGGCGTGGCCGTGACTGGCGTGGTGCGGGATCGGCCGTTGCTGGTGGCGGAGACGTTCGGGCCCACGTTGCAGGGCGAGGGGCCGAGCTGTGGTCGGCAGGCGCTGTTCGTGCGCATGTCACGCTGCAACCTGTCCTGCCCGACGTGCGACACACCCTACACCTGGGATTGGCAGCGGTTCGACGTCGTGGCCGAGACGCACCGGCTGGCCGCTGCCGACATCCTGGACTGGGCACTGGGCTACCCGACGGAGCTGCTGGTGGTCACCGGTGGCGAGCCGCTGCTGCAGCAGGACCTGCTGGCGCCGCTCGTCATCGCGTTGGCCGCTGCGGGGCGTCGGGTGGAGGTGGAGACCAACGGCACCATCGTCCCGGCCGCAGTCCTGGTGGACGCGGTAGCCGGGTTCAACGTCTCGCCCAAGTTGGCGAGCTTCGCCGCTCCTGGCGATGCCCGGCGGCGGATCAGTCCGGAGGCATTGCGGGCGCTGGTGGCCACCGGCCGCGCGGTGTTCAAGTTCGTCGCGTCCAGCGTCGCTGATCTGGACGAAATCGCTGACCTGCAGCGGAAGTTCGATCTACACCCGGTGTGGGTGATGCCCGAGGGGACCAACACCGAGCGGCTGCTGGAGGTGATGCGGGCTCTTGCCGATGAGGTGGTGGGTCGTGGCTGGCATCTGTCCACCCGGCTGCACGTGATGCTGTGGGGAGACACC
>JBOHFJ010000579.1:0-1900 GCA_050699655.1 Pseudonocardiaceae bacterium | reverse complement strand
TGGCGTGCAGGCACTGGTTGGGGATCACGATGGTGTACAGCTGCAACCCGGTACTGATCGGATCCCAGGAGCCCTGGTCGACGCCGCGGAAGATGCCGAACAGCTCGGTGGCATCCACTCCTCGGCACCACGCCACGCCGTGTTCACGGTAGGACGGAAACGCCATGTCCTGCGGGGCCATCGCGCGGCCGGCGCCGATCTGGGCGGCCTCCTGGCCCAGCAGCGGGGCCCACAGGCCGAGCTCGCCCTGCCGCTGCAAGGCCTTGGCCTCCCGATCGACCCGACGGATGAGCACCATGTCGCGATACAGCGACTGGAGCTCCACTGGAGAGATCTCCAGGTCGAACTGGGAGTGTGGGACCCGCTGCCCCTCCGGGTTGAGCAGCTGGACCAGGTCCTCACCTTCGCTGGTGGCGCGCAGTCCCGCGATCACCTGCTCCGGGGTGTGCTGCCCCTCGACGTCCATCGCGGTACCCACCACGGGGCCCCCGACAGACGGCTTGGCAACCGAGCTGGAGTGAGACGAGGAGCGCTTGCGAGTCGGCATGGGGCATCTCCTTGCTGTTACGCCTCGCGCCACTTGTGATGGACACGGGCGAGGTCCCTACACAGCCCGGCTCCCGGAAGCTGGAGCCGACACTCACTCATCACTCCACTGTCAATCCTGGCACTGGCAATCCTGGCACGAGCAGCGGAGATCGGCACGCAGCGTGAACCTTAGGGGTCACCGCGCGAACCTTAGGGGTCACCAGTTCAGCCTAATACGGGCCACTGGAGAATCACTGGACGTGCGCTCTCACTTGATCACTGTGACCCTCCTTGCCGTCGTGCTGATCGTGGGGTGCGGCTCACCGCCGCAGACTGGATCGACCGCCGCTGGATCGCCCCCGGGACCTCAGCTGCCGCCAGCGGCCGAGCCAGCCGCCGCACCCGTGCCGACCGTGCCGCCAGCCGGGCGGACGGTGCCAGTGGGCGCCGCCCCGGAGGGCGTCGTGGTCGACCTGAGGACGCACGTCGTGGCCGTCGGGGTCCATGACCCGTTCGCGCTGACCCTGCTGGACGCCACCACCGGCGCGGTGCTGCGCACGGTGGCGCTGCCCGGGGGGCTGCGACACCTGCAGCTGGCCGCGCCCGGCGGCCCGGTGCTGGTGCCGGACGAGGGGACGAACCGGCTGCTGCGGGTGGCGCTGCCCGGCGGCGAGATCATCTCCCAGGTGGTCACCGGCAGGTCCCCGCACGACGCCACCGCGGCCGCGAACGACACCGTGTTCGTGGCCAACGAACTCGGGGGCAGCGTGGTCGCGGTGCGCGGCAATCAGGTGGTGCACACCTTCACCGACGTCACCCAGCCGGCCGGGCTGGCGGCCGTTGGCAACCTAGTCGGCCTGGTCGACGTCCGGGAGAACGCGCTCAAGATCTACGACGCCCAGCGGCTGCGGCCGGTGGCGCAGCTGCCCGCGGGCGCCGGGCCTACTCATGTGGTCGCCGACAAGCGCGGGCACCTAGCGGTCATCGACACCCGCGGCGGGGCCGTGCTGCTTTATGAGCTGACACCCACGATCCGCCAGATCGGGCGGATCTCGCTGCCCGGCACGCCCTACGGGGTCGCCTACGACCCGGTCCGGGACCGGCTGTGGGTGACGCTGACCGCGCTCAACGAGGTGATCGGGCTCGACCTCGACGCGCGGGATCCGGTACTGACCACCCCGCTGCCCACCGTCCGCCAACCGAACACGGTCGCGGTGGACAGCGCTACCGGGCGGCTGTTCGTCACCGGCACCGCCGAGGGGGTGCTGGAGCTCATCGATCCAGTGACGTAGCGTGCACGGGGTGCGAATTCTGATCACCGGCGGCGCGGGTTTCATCGGCTCGCACATCGCCGATCTGCTCGCCGCCGACG
>JBOHFJ010000578.1:0-1906 GCA_050699655.1 Pseudonocardiaceae bacterium | reverse complement strand
ACTCGTCCATGCGCACTGCCTGAAGCGGCAAAAGCAGCCGCCCACGCAAACGCGGACTTCACCACCCGGACGCCAGTAGGACTTGCTTGAGCCGTGTGCCGCGACGAGTGGCACGCACGGTTCTGAGGGGGGACCGCCCCAGCAATGCGGCGGTCCTACCGCCAGCGGCTACAACGCCGCGCTGCTGTGCGAGCGGCTCAGCAGCGAGTACGTGACCAGTGTGGACATCGACCCAGACCTGGTCGAGCTGGCCCGCGAGCGCCTGGCCGCGGGCGGCTACACCCCCACCCTGGCCACCGTGGACGGCGCGGACGGCTATCCCCCGGGCGCCCCTTACGACCGGATCCTCGCCACCTGCTCCGTGCAGCCATCCCCCCGGCATGGCTGACACAGGCCGCGCCGGCGCGATCATCATGGCTGACGTGCGCGGTCCGCTGGGGGGCACGGTGGTCCGGCTGACGATGAACGACGATGGGGTGGCCACCGGGCGGTTCCTGCCCGGGTACGCGAGCTTCATGCCGCTGCGGCCCGCCGTGGACACGTTCCCGTCCATGCCACCACGGTGGACCATGGCCGACGGCGCGGTGGACTCGGTCAGCGACGTCGACCCGAAACTGCTGCGCTGGGACATCCAGGTCGGCTTCGTCATGCAGTGGCACCTACCGGAGGTGACGTGGCGGCACGCCTACGCCGCGGACGGTGACGTCGGCCTGCAGCTCGAAGCGCCGGACGGCTCCGGTGCCCAAGCGTGGCACACGCCGGAAAACGGCGGCTTCCTGATCAGACAGTCCGGCCCGCGCAGGCTGTGGGACCGGGTCGAGGAAGCTCACGAGTTCTGGCGGCACGCCGGGTGCCCCAACTACGACCGGTTCGGCATCACCGCCACCCCCACTGAGCAGTACGTCTGGTACGGCCACCCCGACAGCGAGCACCGCTGGCCACTCCCCTGCCCGACCGGCCCGCGCGCGACCCAGCCAGTGGGTTAGGGGGTTACCCGCTGTTGCCAGACATCACGATGAGACCGGAGGCTTCGAGTTGGGTGTCGAGTTCATTGACGGCTGGGGTGTGTTGCCAGGGCTGCATCAACGCTCGGACGGTGTGCAGTTCCGCTGTGACCCGGGGGCGCAGGCTAGCGTGGCTGGCGGCGTCGCCGAGAACACGGGCGGCTTCAGTGATTTCTTTGGAGAGGACGAGCGCGTGACCTAGTCGCACCTGGCAGCCTCCGTAAAGTCCCGCAAAGGTGCGGTCGAATCGCGCCTGAGCATTGTTTGCGGCTTCGACGGCTTCCCTGGGTTTGCCGAGCAGGCACAACAACAGGCTGCGCTGAGTGTCCAGAGTGCCTTCGTGCACCCAATACGCCGGCGACTCGGGGCCACCCCCGCTCGCGCTGGCGAGGAACTGTTCCGCTCGCGCGCACGCGCTCATGCATAGCCCGTATTGGCCGTCGAGTGCGTAGGCGGCGGCGGCCACCTGCTCAGCCTGTGCTTTGAGTTTTGGGTCATTGGTTCGCGCGGCCAGGCTGCGCGCGGCAGCGGCGGTGTCCAACGCGGTGGGGATGTCGCCACGCAGGAATGCCACCAGGCTGGCGTTGGCTGCCGCATAGGCGGCACACGCCGGGCTAGCGGCGGCGTGACCGGCCCTGCGGGCGTGCGCAAAGTATCCCATGGCCGCCTCGGGGCGACCCATATTGATCAGGCAGGTACCAATGCTGGACGCTATATTGCTGTCTATCAGCTTAAGTGGCTTGACCAGGTTGTCCGGACAGTCACCCTCCACTAGCCTCGGTCATTCACCGAGATCTGAAATGATCTGTGCCGGGTGGGTGTTTTGATGCGCGAAAAGTGCCTCTGAGCTGCGATAATGAGGGTCTTCGAGGTCCTTGATACCGCAGACGCGAGAGGCACTT
>JBOHFJ010000577.1:0-1909 GCA_050699655.1 Pseudonocardiaceae bacterium | reverse complement strand
GCCTACGCCGAGCCCGGGATCGGCGACACCTCGCGGGTGGTCGCGGAGCTGGCTAGGGCGCTGCGGGAGATGGCCGGATGGCTGGAGCTGGAAGGGATTGCCATAGGTCAGCGCGGGGATTTGGTCGCGGCCCTCGGTGCAGCTACCCGCTGTGGTGCCGATCCCGTGCCGGTCAGGAGGGAGCCGCGGTGACCAGCGCGTCACCCGATCCGGTGCGGGCCCGCACCCGCAGCGTGACGTCACCCTCGGCGGGTGGGCCGCCGACCGGCAGGTCGCTGCGCGCGCGCCCGGAGCCGGAGCTGACATCCAGCTCGGCGAGTACACCGGGGTGGATCCCCACCCGGAGCTGCCCCGAGCCGGTCATGAGCTCGAGCCCGCCCGCGCGGGCATCGACCACGGTGAGGTCACCGCTGCCGGTGCGGGCGCTGACGTCGCGCTTGACCGTGCCCAGGTTCACCGAACCCAGCCGGACGTCGCCGGAACCGGTATGCACGGTGCCGCTGCTCTCGGTTCCCTCAACGCTGGTCACGTCGATCCGCCCCGAGCCGGTCCGCACCCGCAGCCGGCCCAGTACCGTCCCGAGCCGCACATCGCCCGTGCCGGTGCGCACCTCGGCCGTGCCGGTGCAGCGCTGTGCCTGGACCTGCCCGGAGCCGGTTGCGGCATCGACGTTGGCGGCCACTCCGGTGATGGCGATGTCGGCGGAGCCGCCGCGAGCGTTGATCGACGAACCCGACGGCGCGGTCACCTGGATTGTCAGCGGCACGGTGCGCAGCGGGTACTCCCGAGGAGCGCGCACGGTGAGCCGCCGCCCGGTGAAGTCGATCACTGTGTGACGCGCCGCCTCGGCGGCCAACTCGCCCAGCGGGGTCGTCCCGGTCTGTTCGCCCAGCCAGGTCAGCAGGCCGCCGATCCCTCCGTGCCACGACGGCTGGTCTGTCGCGTCGGAGCTGATCCGCGTGACCACTACCTGGGAGGCCGTGCCTTGTTCTGGGCCTTGGTCCAGCGTGATGTCCAGCCGCCCGCTGTCGAGCGCGACCCAAATGTCGATCGGTCCTTCACAGGTGAATTCCTGCTGCCGGACCACCGGTGTGTCGGCGTCATCGTGCTCCACGGTTCCTCCTCAACAAGATTTGGTCAGTCCCGGATTAGTCAGCCCTGGACCCAGCCCTGGACTCGATTGCGACCGCGACGGTCGCCCGGGGCGCACCGCGGCTCGTGCCACGGCTCGCCGCGCAGCGCGCCGGCAACCGCTTGCGAGACCCAGGCGTTCAGGGAAACTCCCTGCTCGGCGGCGGCACGCTCAGCCTGGGCCTTGACCTGGTCGATGAGCCGCAGGGTCATCCGCCTGATGTCGCCGCCAGCGTCACCGAAGGGGGTCGCGCCAGGTTCAGCGGGTCCGACACCAGGCCCAGGCCTGGTGTCGGCGAGCGAGCTCACCGCGACCCGCACGTCACGGCCGTCGAGGCGTACCTCTACCACCCGGTCCTCCAGCGTCGTGGTGACCTTCGCGGCGAGGTCGGACAGCGCGTTCATGATTGCCAGTCGAGCGGCGGGTTCCAGCGCGGCGCCCAGCGCGGCCGCGGTGTGCCGGGTCCGCTCATCGCCCGCGGCCGCGGCGGCGATGAGGTCTTCGCGCAGCTGGCTGATGTACGGGGTGAGATCCATGATGTCAAGTATGGCGTCGTATATGACGTCAGTCAAGACGTCACTGGCGTCGCAGTAGGCTCTGAACGCTGGAGAGCCGAGACCGGGCGAGAGGAGTGGTGCGCCATGAGCCAACCTGACGGTGTTGACGCAGCCGTGACCGGTGCCCAGATGAGTGGGGCACAGATGAGTGGGGCACAGATGAGTGGGGCACAGATGAGTGGGGCCCAGGTGTGCGGTGCCGGGGTGGCCACCGTGGCAC
>JBOHFJ010000576.1:0-1917 GCA_050699655.1 Pseudonocardiaceae bacterium | reverse complement strand
CGGCGGACCCGACGGCGAGCCCAGCGATAGCTCCGCCCGCAAGCCGAGAATTGAGGCTGAATACGAGCAGGGCCGCGAGCCCGACCGTGAGCCCGCTGACGAGCCCGAGGTGAAACCAGCGCACGGCCATGACCCCGGCCGCGAGCCCCAAGACGAGCTCGGCCACGAGCCCGAACAGTCGGTCCGTATGCCGGCTGGTGACCAGCTCCTGGGGGCTGCCCTGGCCCTCGCCGCGCCAGCCCGAGAGCCCGAGCGTGAGCCCGATCGAGAGTCCACCCACGAGATCGAACACGAGGTTGACAACAAGCAGGTCCGGGGTCGCAGTGAGGCTGGCCGCCAACGCGACCACGAGGATGCCTGCCAGCACGGCGACGAGCCCGTACCCGAGCCCGGCGGCGCGGACGGAACGCCAGCTGATGTCCCGCCAGTTCCTGACCCGCTTGGGCGCATGCCTGCCGTGCCCGAATCCGATCCCGAGCGGGAACCCAACTCCAGACCCGAACGCCAGCCCTATCAGCAGATTGGCGCCGAGCTCCGTCCAGAGGCTTCGCCTGACCCCGTGCGGGAGGGCCGGCACGACCTTGAGGAGCAAGTACACGAGCATGAGCACCAGGCCGCCGAGCAGGAACACCAGCCCGCTCAGGGCCGCGCCCAACAGCCCGGACGCGAGCATGCTGGCCAGGATGCGCGGTCTGGCGGGGACCCATTGGGGGATCTGCCACCAGGCCAGATCACGGTTGCCTTTCGTCGCTCGGGCGAGGAAGGCCAGAACCTGCTCGGCCTGGGTCTTGCCGTAGGGGAGCGCTGGCTGGCCCGACCGGCGGGTGTAGGCGGCGGGCAACACGCGGGCGATGAGGTACCGCTCAAGATCCTCAGTGGTGCGCCAGTCGGTGGTGAGCAGCTCATGGAGGTCATCACCGCGCCGGTAGGTGTCGCGGATCAGGGTCAACGCCAGCGGGGTGGACAACCCCCGGGTGAGCACGCTGTCCGGGTTGTCCCGCAGGTGGGTGAGCAGCGTGGGCCACTCCTCGGGCGGCGGTCTGGTGGGGGCCCGGTGCAGGTACTCAGCACCCTTGGGGCCGGTGACCTCGCGCAGCTGGAGCGCGGCGGCCCCGGTCAGCCACTCGACATCAGCGGCCTTGGTCATATCCTCGCCGCGGGTCAGCACCACCACCCGGAAGCGCGCATCGCGCATCGCCGCCAACGCGACCGGGAGCCGCGCGGTGTCCATCTCATCCAACCCGTCCAAGACCAGCGCGACGGCCTTGTCGTCGACCAGCGCCTCGGCCTCGGTGCGACCGCCGCGGTGCCCGAACAACCGCGGGTGAGACTCGATCAGCTGGTCAACCAGCCAGTCCCGCGCCGAGCGGTTGACCGGGTCCCACCCGTAGGCGGTCAGCAGCACCGGCACCGGCACCCGGGCCCGCCTGGTGTCCTCGAGGCCTTCCCGGTGCTCCAGCGCGTCGCGCACCAGCAACACCGCGGACCCGGTCTTGCCCGCCCCCGGCGCGCCGAGCACCACCACCCGACCCGAGGCGATCCCGGCATACACGGCGAACAGCTCCCGCCGCCCCCCACCGGCCCGCAGGTCTGCCTCTGTCACCTGGTGCTGGCCGGGCAACGGCGGGAACGCCGACGGCGCATCGGCGGACCTGATCGCAGCCTTCAGCGGCCCGGTCACCATCAGCTCGCTCAGCGACCAGCAAACCGGGATCGGCGCGGGGTTCACCAACATTCGCTCAGTGGCCTCCCGGTCCCACTGCACGGACACCTCTTTCGCCAACAAGTCCGCCAGCATGTCCACAGGTCGAGGAGCACGCGGGCGACGCGCCCGCACCACCCATTCCAGAACGCGCATAAGCCCCTCGACCAGGGGCCCGGCGACCGAGGCAACCACTGGCTCACCTCATAGGGGGC
>JBOHFJ010000575.1:0-1924 GCA_050699655.1 Pseudonocardiaceae bacterium | reverse complement strand
ACCACCTACGGCGACACCCCCCAATCCCTCCGCGACCTCTCCGTCTCCCTCGACAACGTCGCCGGCATCCAGCAGGAACGCGGCCAGCTCGACGACGGAGGTAGTCCGGGGTCTGGCGGAGGCTGATTCGCCTAGACCACAAATCCCTGAGCCCGCTCCAAGAAGTTCCGCACCGCTGGCACCTCGCCGTGCGGCTGCATCCGGAGGTAGAGGTCGCGGAGCCGGCCAGCCCCTCGGGTCGAGTCCAGGGTCTCGGCTAAGTCGATCGACTGCATGCCGAGCCCGGCAGCCGCTTCGAGGTCCCGCTGCTTGCCCGGCCGGGCCAGCGCGTCGGCCAGATAAGTGATAGAGATCTGCCGATCCCGGACAAATAACTCGCCGAACTGGGCGAGCCCCTCATTGCACATCTCGGCCGCTCGCTCTGCCTGGCCAAGTCTCAGGAGACAGTCACCAGTTCTGACCGCGATCGCCGCCGGGTCCAGCCAGTACAGCCAGGGTGGGTCGTCGTCTGGATTGAGCCGCTCGACCTGGGTGCGCGCCTGGGAGATCGCGGCCATGCACGCAGCGGTGTCACCCAAAGCGGCGAAGGCGTAGGCCTGCTGGATGTGCAGCTCAGCGAGCAGCGCTGGCGTCGCCCGCCCCCGGGTGCCGGCCAGCGCGGTCTCGATCAGCGTCACGGCTTCCGCGGGCTGTCCGTGGCGGGCGGGCTGGTTGGCCATGGTCGCCAGGATGTGGGCGCCCAGTGGCCGGTCATCGGCGGTGTGGGCGGCGCGCAGGCCCGCGACGTAGTAACGCTGCGCCAACCCGTAGTCCCCGGCATCATAGACCGACCAGCCACACAGGTGTCCCAGCTCGGCGAGCACGACGTGCAGCGCGCGCCCGGTGCGCTCGTCATACCGGGCCCGATCGAGCAGCCCGGCGACCCACCCGAACGTCTGCTGAGCCATCGGGAACACGCCACCGCCGCCGGCCACGTCATCCATCCGGCGCAGCTCAGCGACCATGGCGGTGAACCGCCCGGCCAGCTCGCCCGACACCCGGTGCCCCGCCAACCCGGACACCAGCGGCCCCGGCTCCCGCACCAACCACTGGTGCGCCGGAGCGGTCAACGCCGGGCCGCTCAGAGACACGAACACTCGCCGCTTCACCCGGCCATCACCCCCGCTCAACGCGACCGCCACCTCGACGGTACCCCCGTGGCTCCAGGGAGCAACGAACACGGGATCCTCGGCGGACTGCTCGGGGGCGTCCGCGTCAGGTGACTCCCGACCAGCCAGCGGCTCAGGCCCCTGGCCCGGGGCGGCAGGTTGCTCCTGCGGCGGCAGCCGGAACCACAGCAGCTCGTCCGGGATGCGCAACACCTGAACACAGTGGTGCAAGGTGTCGAGGTGGCGGATCGGCACGCCGGTCTCAATCCGGCTGATCTGAGCCTGGCTCAAGCCCAGCCACTGACCGAGCAGGGTCTGCGAGATGCCGCTGGGACCATAGACCGGGTAGTGGTGGGGGTGCGTGCGGTAGGCGCGGGATATCCAGCCGATGTGCTGGGCATCGAAGGCCTGCCGGAACCGCTCGGCCCGCCAGAACCCGGCGGGCACGCGCGGCGGGGCGAGGAGCTTGCCCCGGCAGGCCCGCTGGCAGCGGGCGCACTGGAGCTCGCTGTTGTCCACCGCCAACTGGGTGCCGCAGCGGCAATAACGGTGCCGTACTGGTCGCGATCCCACGATGCCCCCTATCGATCCATACCAATTCCGGGCAAGTTTAACGCCCTTGCCATCAGCCATGATCCGGGTGCCACCGGAGAGCGAGGTCTCCTCGTTTTCAGAAGGTGCATACTCCTATCCACCTCCCGGTATAAAGAATTCCTCAGATTCCCGACCACCATATGTCCCACTCGCCGCTCGGGGCTTCGAGCGCGACCCAGTGC
>JBOHFJ010000574.1:0-1939 GCA_050699655.1 Pseudonocardiaceae bacterium | reverse complement strand
GGCCTGCGCTGCTGGTCAGCTATGTCGGGTGAGGGCGGCGCGGATGGTGTTGACCATGCGGGCGGGGTTGTGTAGTAATTGGGCTGTTACGAAGACGATCTCCCAGCCGGCGGCTTGCACCCGGTTGAGTCGGTCTCGGTTGAGCGCCCAGTGTTCGCCGTCGCGCCATGAGCCGTCGTATTCCACGGCGACTTTCTGCTCCGGGAAAGCCAGGTCGGCTCGGGCCAGCCGGCCGTTGCGGTCCTCGATCCAGTACTGCGGCTCAGGGTGCAGGCCGTCCAACGCCAGCTACACCCGGACGCGTGACTCCGGTCGGGATTCGGCCCGAGGATCGGCATGCTGCACGGCGCGGCGGGCCAGCGGGATGCCCTTGTCCGAGCGTCTCGCCACCATCGCAGCGACCTGCGGCAATGCCACCAGACCGGCTCGCAGCACGGCGTCGAGGTCGGCAACCGCGTCGGGCAGTGGCACCTCGAGCAGCAGGTCGAGGGTGGTTCGTAGCGGATTCGCGACGGAGACTTCGGACCACGGCATGCACTCGTGTGCCCGGATGAGGGTCCGCCGCACGTCCAGCCCGGCACGCCGGACAACGCGGGTGCTGTCGGGGACCACCACCTGGACGTGATCCTGGGTGCGGGCCAGCTGCACACCCCACAGGCTGGCCGCCGACCGGCCAGTGATCACCGTTTCAGGCGGCAGCGCGAGTGCCGCGCCCGCGCAGCGCAATTCATACGTCATCGGCTCACTCCGCAGCGCATAAACTCCTTGAAAAAGCCGCTGCACTGTTGGCCCGTGTAACTGACTGCGGGTCAGCGCGCCCGCCAACACCGCATCGGTTCCCTTGAAGACAGGCGCCGGCTCCCGCAGTGTGATCTCCCTTGCCATGTCGCAACTGTGCCGCTTCGCGTCTCACCCCTCAAACGCCCATCCACAGCCAGCCCGAGTCATCCAGTTATCCACAGCCTCCTGCCCCGCGCTCGCCATTCGGCTCCGAATGGCGATAATGGACGAGCGTGAATCGCTATTTGGCTCCGAATGGCGCCGGGGGTCAGGTGAGGGGGCCGGTTAAGCGGAGTTCGCGGAGGGGGTGGCCTTGGGCGTCCAGGGTTCGCGCGGTGTTGTCTGGGGTCCAACCGGCGCGTCGGTAGAAGTTCAGCGAGGCTGGGTCCTGGGCGGGCACCCAGGCGATTCCCCGGGTGGCGCCGGCATCGCGCAGCACCGCCGTGACCGTGGCGAGCAGCCGCCCGCCGTGGCCTCGACGTCCCCACCTCGGTTCCACCAGCAGAGTGCTCACCAGGATCGTGTGCGCCGCGTCCGACGGTAGCGTGCCATCGGCGGCGGCCACGTCGTCCTCAGGTGCCGGACCGGCCACCACAAACCCGACCGGAGCGTCGCCCTCAGTGGCGATCAGCACGGTGGCTCCACCCTGGACGGCGTCGGCCCAGGCATGCCGCACGTGCGGCGCGTCCAGCCCATCAAGGGCCCCGGGCGCCAACAGCTCGGAATAAGCTGCCCGCCAGGTCACTCGATGCAAGGCGGCCAGCATGGAGACATCCTCCAACGTCGCCCCACGAACCCGAGCCAGTGCCATTCCACTCACGCTATCCGGCATCCGACATGGAGACATATCGGGGCTACTGGGGTCTTGGTAGCCCCGATATGTCTCCATGTCGGGGCATGGGTGATCGTGGTGGGTGTGGAGGTCGTTGGAGTGGGGGCAGCACGGCGTACGGCGCTGGCCGCGCAGGGGTTCGCTGACCCGCGGCCCGCTGGAAT
Organism: Pseudonocardiaceae bacterium; assembly: GCA_050699655.1. GTDB lineage: Bacteria > Actinomycetota > Actinomycetes > Mycobacteriales > Pseudonocardiaceae. The sequence continues at coordinate 163 of JBOHFJ010000574.1, read as the reverse complement.
GGTGACGTGGCGGCACCTGCTGCGGGTGCTGGGTCGGATCCGGCTGCTGCAGCTTGACTCGGTCACCGTGCTGGCCCGGGCGCACTACCTGCCGGTGTTCAGCCGGTTGGGCCCCTACCCGAAAGAACTGCTTGATGATGCCGTCTGGGCGTACCCGGTGCGC
>JBOHFJ010000573.1:0-1940 GCA_050699655.1 Pseudonocardiaceae bacterium | reverse complement strand
CGATGAACAGGACGATCTCCACCACACCGAAGACGCCCAGCGAGTCCGCGGCCACCGCGAACGGGTACAAGAACACCATCTCGATGTCGAACAGGATGAACAGCATCGCGGTGAGGTAGTACGCCACTGGCATCCGCCCGGCCCCCGCGACCGGGTGCGGGGACGGCTCGATCCCGCACTCATAGGCGTCCAGCTTGGCCCTGTTGTACCGGTGCGGGCCGATGTAGGGGGACGCGACGACGGAGAAGACCGCGAAGCCCCCCGCCAGCGCCAGCAGGAGCAGCAGGGGAACGTAGGACTGCAGCACTCGCGTCCCTTCCTTCGGCGTCTCGTGAACATCCCGCGTCTACCCTACGTGCGGGCCGATCACGCGCTGCCTTGAGGCTAACCTAAATCCGGCCTCGATCAGGCGTTATCCTGCTGTTCATCACACGCTGGGCGTCAGCCGGGTCATCGCTGTGAGCACCCGGTCCATCGCGTCGCCCTCTCGGCTGTCGTAGAGGTTGGCCAGCAGCTTGAGCAGGAAACGCATCAGAGTCGGGCGTGGCAGGCCGTGGCGGGTCGCGGCTCGCATCACGGCCGGGTGGCCGATCAACCGGCTAAACGCGTTCCCCAGCCGGAAATAGCCCCCCAACTCCTCGCTTAGCGTAGCGGGATAGCGCCGCAGCGCGTGCTCCCGGGCCGGCCCCGCCGGCCGGGCCAGGGCCTGTACGGTGCACTCGGCGGCAAGCCGGGCGGACTGCATCGCGTACGCGATGCCCTCACCGTTGAACGAGTTGACCATACCGCCGGCGTCCCCGACCAGCAGCAGACCACCGCGGTAGTGTGGGGTGCGGTTGAAGCCCATCGGCAGGGCCGCTCCGGCAATCTTGCCTGCGGCGTTGTCCTCGCGAAAGCCCCACTCCCCCGGGGTGCCGTCCAACCAGGACCGCAGCAGCGCACGGTAGTCGGTCTTGCCATACGCCGAGGACGTCGACAGGATGCCTAGCCCGACGTTGGACGTGCCGTCGCCCATGCCAAAGATCCAGCCGTAGCCGGGCAGCAACCTGGGGCGCGTCGAGATGGTGTGGTCCCAGAGTTCCAGGTGGCTTTCCAGGAAGTCGTCGTGGGTTCGGGGGCTGGTGTAGTAGCGGCGCACCGCGACCCCCATCGGCCTGTCCGCGCGCTTGTCCATCCCGAGGCTGAGCGCGAGCCGGGCGCTGACCCCGTCGCAGGCCAGCGTGAGCGGGGCGCGGTATTGCATCGGCTGTTTGTCCGGGCCCCGGCGGCCTTTCACGCCGGTGACGCGCCCGGTGCGCTGGTCAGTGATCGCCTCGGTGACGGTGCTGAGCTCGTGCAGCCGGGCGCCGGCCTTCTCGGCGTGCCGCGCCAGCATCTCATCGAAGTCCCGCCGCTGACGGACCGCGCCGTAGGGCGGGAAACTCGCCAGTTCGGGCCACGGCAGCTCGATCGTCATCGCGCCGCCCACCACCCGCAGGCCCTTGTTATGCACCCAACCGGCCCCGGCGCTGGTGTCGATGCCCAGGTCGATCAGCTGCTTGACGCCGCGGGGTGTCAGCCCGTCCCCGCACACCTTCTCGCGGGGAAACGCGGACTTCTCCAGCAGCAGCACGTCCAGCCCGGCCCGGGCCAGGTAGGCGGCGGCCGTCGAGCCCGCGGGCCCCGCCCCCACCACGATCACGTCCGCATCGTTGTCGCTGGAGCCCGCCCGCCTGGCCATCCCGCTCCCGTCGCCGCGATCCCGCACCGCTCGTTCGGGGCGAGTGTACGGGTCAGCCGCCTGGCCTCTACTGGCGTCGCCGCGCCCGGGCGCTAGCCGACCGTCGGCGCTGGCAGGGCACCAGCTAGTCGCAATGGCCGCCCCCACCGCAACGGCACGTGCGAGCACAGCGGCTCGGTCCGGACACTGAAGATCACGGTTTGTGTGCGTTCAGCGACAG
>JBOHFJ010000572.1:0-1945 GCA_050699655.1 Pseudonocardiaceae bacterium | reverse complement strand
CCCCATGCCACCGGCCTTGGCCGCCTGCACGCCGCTGACCGCGTCCTCCACGACGAAGCAGTGTCGCGGGTCGACGCCCAGCTCGGTGGCTCCGGTCAGGAAGATCTCCGGGTTCGGTTTGCCCTGGGCGAAGTCGCGTCCGGAGATGTCGACGTCGAAGAATTCCAGCAAGCTCAGGCCAGGGCGCACGAAGTCGTAGTGCAGGCCCTGCGCCGCGGCGAAGGTGTCGAGCCGGATCTGCCGGAGGAACAGTCCAGCGTTCTTCGACGACGACGCCGCCGCCGCCGGGATGCCCGCGGCGTGCACGGCCAGCAGGAAACGCAACGCGTCGGGGTAAGCCTGGAACTCACCGGCCTCAATGAGCTTGATGACCATGGTTTGCTTGTGCGCGGCGTAGGTCTGCGCTCGCCGCGCGGCATCGGGCACGTCGAAGTGCTCCAGGGCCGCCAGCGCTCCGCTCAGCCGCGGCTTGCCCGACAGCACCCGCTGGTAGACCCGCGGCGTGAAGCGCTCGTCGGACCACGAGGTCTGGGGCGCGATGTCGGCCCAGTCGTGCTCCATCAGCTCATGCAGCGAATCCTTCCAGGCCCGTTCGTGCGGGGAGTCGACCAGCACACCGTCCACATCGAAGATCGCTCCCGCGAAACCGCTTGTCGGCACGATCGCCCCTTTCCCGGGGTGGTAAGGCCCGCCAGAAGATCACACTACCGGCACAGCGGCGCCACCCACTCCTCACCGGCGGCCAGCTTGCGGACTTTGCCGCCGATGCCTATCCGGACCGGCCGGCGGAATCCTTCGGCCAGAGTGTGCACCGTCAGCTCATCGCCGCTGATGCTGACCCTGATTGACGTGCCGCGGAACTGCATCGGGAACGTGAGCCCGTCGAGCCGGTCGGTGCGCATCGGGGCGAAGTGCAGGACTCCGTCGCGCACGCTGGCGCCGACGTAGCCGCGCTGCAGGAGATCCAGGGTGCCGGACATGACACCCATGTGGATGCCCTCCCGGGTGGTGCCGCCCTGCACGTCACCCACGTCGCTCTCCAGCGCGACGAGGAAACGCTTCCACGAGCTCTCCGGGTCCAGGCTGGCGAGCACGGCGGCGTGGGTGACCAGGCTCAGGGTCGAGCCGTGGGAGGTGCGCTGGTCGTAGTATTCGATGGTTCGCCGCGCGAGGTCCGGGTCGTGGTCGTATCCGAGTCGTTCGAGCAGTGCGCGAAGGTCGTCGTCGGAGAACAGGAAGAACAGCATCACCGCGTCGGCTTGCTTGGCGAGTTGGTAACGGTTGGGGTCGTCTCCCCCGGCTTTGAGGATGCGGTCCAGGCGCCCAATGTTGGGGTGCTCGGCGCGGCAGCGCTCCCAGTCCAGCTCTTCGAGATCGGCGTAGCCCTCGAATTGGCTGAGAATGCCTCCGGCGTGGAACGGGACGAACATCTTGCGGCTCATCGCATCCCACGTGCGCAGCTCGTCGTCGGTCAGCCCGAGGCGGACCCGCAGCGCGGCGCGACGGCTCGTCGGCAGCAGATCCAGCACTCGCGGGGCGGTGCGCGCGATCCAGGCCACCATCAGGTTGGTGTAGGCGTTGTTGTGCAGCCCAGCTTCCTCGGCGCCGGGGTAACGCTCGTGGAACTCGTCGGGCCCCATCACGCCGTGGATCTCGTAGCGATCACGCTCGGGGTTGTAATGCGCGATGGAGGCCCAGAAGCGGGCGATCTCGAGCATGAGCTCGGCGCCGTAGTCGTGCAGAAACGCCAGGTCATCGGTGGCCTGGTAGTACTGCCACACGTTGTAGAAGATCGCCGCGTTGACGTGGCGCTGGTGGTGGCTGTGGTCGGGGTGCCACTGCCCGGACAGCGGGTTGAGGTGGACGACCTGCGTCTCCTCGGAACCGTCGCTGCCGCTCTGCCACGGGAACATCGCGCCCCGGTAGCCGGCTTGCAGCGCCGCGG
>JBOHFJ010000571.1:0-1954 GCA_050699655.1 Pseudonocardiaceae bacterium | reverse complement strand
ACCAGGCCCCGGCTCCCATCCCCACCAACCACCCACCACAACACAATCACTTCATCCGATACACCCACGCCGCTGACCTGCGCAAACGACTTTGCGCGTCACCCTGGTTCCACAACCGCACGGTGTCGTCGCCGCTGCCGCTGGCCAGAATGCGCCCATCAGGGCTGAACACCACCGAATTGACCGAACTGGAGTGGCCGATGAGAGGTTGACTCAACGGCGCGGGATGAGCCGGGTCGGCGACGTTCCACAACCGCACCGTGTTGTCGTTGCCGCCGCTGGCCAGAATGCGCCCATCAGGGCTGAACGCCACGGAATTGATCGAACTGGTGTAGCCACCGAGAGGTTGACTCAACGGCGCGGGATGAGCCGGGTCAGTGACATTCCACAACCGCACCGTGTCGTCGGCGCCGCCGCTGGCCAGAATGCGGCCATCAGGGCTGAACGCCACCGCCAAGACCGAATTGGTGTGGCCGGCCAGCGGAGTGGACAGGGCGGCGTTTTCCGTGGTGATCAGGGTCGTGGAGAGCTCCGGTGTCGGCCGCATGCGATAAGCGATGAGGTCGAGTTGAGCCGCGAGGGAGACGTCGGTGCCGCGCAGCCGGTCAGCTTGGACGGTGATCTGGCTGAGGATGGCGGCGTCGCGTTCTTGCCGGGCGGTGGCGCTTTGTTGCAGTGCCACGACCGCGGTCCCGGAGGTAATGAGAGCCAGCACAGTCAGCACGCTGAGCACAGTGCGGCGCAACCTCGTCGTGCGGCGTTCTTGTGCTGTGGATGCGGTGAGAAATGCGGATGCGGCGGGACTCAACTCACCCGCACCCGCGTTCGAGGTGACCCAGGCGCGGGCCGCCTCCAAGCGGCTCCCCCGGTACAGCGCGGCGGTATCGCGGCGGTCCCGATCCCAGACGGCGGCAGTGTCGTCGAGTTCCTGGCGGATCAGGTTGCCAGCCCGATCGGCGTCGATCCACTGCCGCAGCCGCGGCCACGCCCGCAGCAGCGCCTCGTGGGTGATCTCGACGGTGTCCTGCTCCAGGGTGAGCAGCCTGGCTTGGGTGAACGCGTCCAACGTCGGCAGGACGCTGTCGAGATCCAGGCCGCGCAGCAGGTCCGCGCGAAACACCCGGCGGCGGGTGTCCGCGGTGCCGTCACCAATTTTGATCAGTCGCACGAACAGCGTCCGAGCTGCACGTTGAGCGGCTGAATCCAAACCGGTGACGACGCTCTCGGCGGTGGTCGCCACGGCGCGATGGATACCACCGGTGGTCCGGTACCCAGCCACCGTCAGAGTGTGGCCATGTCGTTGCTGCCAGGTGGCTCGCAGCGCATGTGCCAGCAACGGAAGCCGCCCGACTTCGTAGCCACCCATTCCGCGATCACCCGCGGTGTCCCCGAGATCTCGCAGCAGCAGTTCGACCAGACCCGGCTCGACGTCCAAGCCCACAGCCTGCGCCGGATAGCGGATCGCCGCACGCAACTCCGTGTCCGACATCGGCCCGACCACGAGTGGACTGTCCTGCAATGCGGTGCGCAGCTGTGGGTAATTCGCGCAGGCGGCGTAGAAATCCGCTCGGACACCCGCCACGACCACCCCGACGGGTTGCGGTGGGCCGGCCAGCCCGGCGAGCAGCTCGATGAACGTACGTCGTTGCCGCTCGTCGGTGCACAGGGTGAACAGTTCTTCGAACTGGTCCACGATCACCACCAGCCGGGCCGCCGAGCTTTCGCCGCCGATGCGACCCCGCAGCGCTTGGAGCAGGATTTCCCGGGCGGATTGCGAGCCGGCGGTGAGCTGTTCGGTCAGGGTCTCCAGGTTAGCGCTGGTCAGTGCGGTTATCCGGGTGGCCAGCGCGGCTATCGGCGCGGCGGTGGGAGTAAAGACGATTGTCGGCCATTGGCTCGATCCTGGCAGTGCCCCGTTGTTCACTTGGGGTAGCAGACCGGCGTGGAGCAGAGA
>JBOHFJ010000570.1:0-2036 GCA_050699655.1 Pseudonocardiaceae bacterium | reverse complement strand
GGGTTAACAGTCGCGAATAAACCCGCTGAGCCCGCTGAATGCGGGAGGTAGCGTGGCGGGAGTGAATTTTTGGGGGTTGGGGGCTTATGTGCGGCCGGTGTGGGGGCGGTTGGTGGGGTCGGGGGTGGCGGCGTTGGGGGGGTTGCTGGGGGGGTTGATGATCCCGCTGGTGCTCCAGCGGATCATTGATGGGCCAGTTGCCCACGGGGACCGGGCCGCGCTGGTGGCGCTGTCACTCGGAGTGCTCGCGCTGGGGGTGCTCGAGGTCGGATTAATCTATCTTCGGCGGATGCTGGTGGCCCGCCCGACCACGGACATCGAGAAACGACTGCGGGCTGATCTCTACCAGCACCTGCAGCGGCTGCCGGTGGCCTTCCACGACCGCTGGCCCTCCGGCCAACTGCTGTCCCGCGCGGTCAGCGATCTGACCACGATCCGGCTGTTCCTCACCGTCGCGGGCATCTTCGTGGTGGTCAACGTGCTGACCGCGCTGGTCGGGTTTGTCATCCTGTTGGTGATCGCGCCTACACTCGGGGTGCTCGCCGTGATCATGGCGGTGCCCCTGGTGCTGCTGGGCCGACGCTACCAGCGCCGATACGAGCTGGCCGCGCGGCTCGCGCAGGAGCGCAGTGGTGATCTGGCCACCACGGTGGAGGAATCCACGCTGGGCATCCGGGTGCTGAAGTCTTTCGGCCACGGTCCTCGGGCCACCCAGAAATTCCTGGCGCAAGCTCGCGAGCTGCGCCAGACCGAGCTGACCAAGGCGGGGCTGCTCGCCACGCTGTGGGCGTTGATGATCGCGCTGCCGGAGCTCACGCTGGCCGCGGCGCTGGCCATCGGCGGCTATTCGGTGGCGGCCGGGTCGCTGTCCCTGGGCACCGTCGTCGGGGCGGTCACCATTCTCACCTACCTGCGCTGGCCGCTGGACTCGCTGGGCTGGCTGCTGGCCGAGACCGGCAAAGCCGCCGCGGCGAACGCCCGGTACTGGGAGGTGCGCGACACCGTCGCCACAGTCACCGACCGGCCAGCACCCCGGCCCGCGGCGCGTCCGGTGCGCGGCGCGCTGCGGCTGGAGGGAGTGCGCTTCCGGTACCCCGGGGCGGCCGCCGAGGTGCTGCGCGGCGTGGACCTCGACGTCCGGCCGGGCGAGACGCTGGCGCTGGTCGGGGCCACCGGCAGCGGCAAGACCACCCTGACCGCGCTGATCCCCCGGCTGGCCGACGTCACCGGTGGCCGGATCCTGCTCGACGGGGTGGACGTGCGGGAGCTGGCGCTGGTCGAGCTGCGCACGCTCGTGGCGAGCGCCTTCGAAAACACCGTGCTGTTCTCGGCGTCGGTCCGGGAGAACGTGGCGCTCGGCGCGCCAGAAGCAAGCGACGACCAGGTGCGCCGCGCGCTGCGGGTGGCGCGCGCCGAGGAATTCGTCGACGCGCTGCCCTGGGGCTTGGACACCCGGATCGGCGAGCGGGGCTTGACGCTGTCCGGGGGGCAACGACAGCGGCTGGCGCTGGCCCGCGCGGTGCTCGGCGGCGGTGCCGTCGGCACACCGGCGGTGCTGGTGCTCGACGACCCGCTGTCCGCGCTAGACGTGCACACCGAGGCCGAAGTCGAGGCGGCCCTGCGCCGGGTGCTGCGCGGGGTGACGGCGTTGGTGGTGGCCCACCGGCCCTCCACGGTGCGGCTAGCCGACCGGGTGGCACTGCTCGCCGACGGCCGGATCGCCGCCGTGGGCACCCACGCCGAGCTGCTCGCCAAGGTGCCCGGATACCGCTGGTTGCTGTCCACTCTGGACACCGCTGCGCCTGGACCGGCAACAGTGCCGGCTCGATGACGGTGCCGGCTCGATGACGCAGGCGTGGCAAGGCGTCGCCGCTGAGGATCTCGACACGATCGACACCACCACCGGGTTGCGGCTGGCCGCCCGGTCCCGCCGGCTGCTCGGCTCGCTGCTGTGCCCGCGACTGCGCCGGGTGAGTGCCGCGCTGGGGCTGCTCGTCGCCAACCAGGTCGCGCTGCTGGCCGGCCCGCTGCTGATC
>JBOHFJ010000569.1:0-2039 GCA_050699655.1 Pseudonocardiaceae bacterium | reverse complement strand
GTGCGCGCCACCGTGCGGGGCCACCCCCGCGACACCGGTCTCGGGGTGGCGCGCGAGCTGGTCGCCGCGCTGCCGGCTGGCGCGCTGCTGCTGGTCGGCGCGTCCAATCCGATCCGGGACGTGTCGCTGGCCGCCCGGCCCCGCAGTGACTTGACCGTGCTCGCCAACCGGGGTGTGGCCGGCATCGACGGCACGCTCGCCACCGCGACCGGGGCGGCGCTGGCGCACGGCGGCCCGGGCTATGCGCTGGTTGGTGACCTGACGTTCCTGCACGATGCGAACGGGCTGCTGGCCGGGCCGCGGGAGCCCCGCCCGGACTTGACCGTGGTGGTCGCCAACGACGACGGTGGCGGCATCTTCGCGCTGCTGGAGCAGGGCGCCCCGGAGTATGCCGGGGCCTTCGAACGGGTCTTCGGCACCCCGCACGGCACCGATCTGGCCGCCCTGTGCGCGGCGCATCACGTACCGCACGTTCAGCTGACGGCCCAGGAGCTGGCCTCAGCCCTGATCCCCGGCCGGGGAGTGCGGGTCGTGGAGGTGCGCACTGAGCGGGCCGGGTTGCGCGCGCTGCACCAGCAGATCCAGACCGCGGTGGCGAGGGCAGTCGTGCCCGTCGGGCGCAGAGCCTAATGTCACGGGGGCCTAAGGTCAGTGCCGGGGAGGTGCGCATGCGAAAGTGGGTACTGGCTGGGGCCGTGCTGCTGGTGTTGGCGGTGCTGCTGGCGCTGGTCATCCCGTGGTGGACCGCGCGCTTGGCACTCGGCGCCGACGGCATCGGGGATCCCTACTTTCCGCACGCGGGTGATGGCGGCTACGACGTCACCGGATACGACATCCAGGTTCGCTACGACCCGCCCACCGACCGGCTCGAGGGGCACACCACCCTCACCGCCCGGGCCACCGAGGGCCTGTCCCGGTTCGACCTCGACCTGAGGTTGCCCGCCTCGGCCGTCACGGTGGATGACCAGCTGGCCGGGATTCACCAGGATGGCGGCAAGCTGGAGGTCACCCCGGCCGTGCCAGTGCGGGCCGGTGCGCCGATGACGGTTCGGGTGGACTACGCTGGGGTGCCCTCCACGATCCCGAGCGAACCCGGGGTGCCCTCGCCGTGGGTGCGGACCCCCGACGGCGCGCTCGCGGTGGGCGAGCCTGACATCGCCGCCTGGTGGTACCCCTGCAACGACCACCCTTCGGACAAGGCGACCTTCACGATCACCGCGAGCGTGCCCGCCGGCCTGCAGGTGATCTCCAACGGCGCGCTGCTTGGTGCTCCGGAGCCGGCCGGGCCGGGTCAGCTGCGCTGGCGCTGGCGGGAGACCGAGCCGATGACCACCTATCTGGCGTTCCTCGCGATCGGCCACTACGACATCGTGCGCCGGGACACCCGTTTCGGCCCGTACCTGGCCGCCTACGACTGCGGGCTCCAGGCGCGGGTCGCGGACGCGGCGCGGGCCTCGGTGGAGCGCACACCGGAGATCCTCGAGTTCCTCTCCGGGATCTTCGGCCCCTACCCGTTCCACCAGCTCGGCGGCGTGGTCCCGGACGCCAACCTGAACTTCGCGCTGGAGGACCAGACCCGCCCGGTGTACTCGTCGGCGTTCTTCGGGTCCGGCCAGGACGTCACAGTGGTGGTGCACGAGCTAGCCCACCAGTGGTTCGGGGACAGCGTCTCGGTGCGCCACTGGAGTGACATCTGGCTCAACGAAGGCTTCGCCACCTACGCCGAATGGCTCTACACCGAACACACCGGCGGCCCCAGCACCGCGCAGATCGCGGCGAGCGACTACGACCGCCATCCCGCTGGCGAGGACTTCTGGCGGATCCCGCCGGGGGCGCCCGGCAACTCGGCGCAGGTGTTCAGCAACCCGGTCTACCTGCGCGGCGCCATGGCGCTGCAGGCGCTTCGGAGCGCGGTGGGGGACCAGGACTTCTTCACCGCGCTGCGCACTTGGGCCGCCGAGCGGGCTGGTGGCAACGGTTCGGTGTGGGACTTCCTGGCCGTCCTCAAACACGCCGCTGGCATGAACAGCGGCCAGAAC
>JBOHFJ010000568.1:0-2074 GCA_050699655.1 Pseudonocardiaceae bacterium | reverse complement strand
GTGTGGTCGTAGCGCAAAGCCAGGTCGGCTTCGCCGGTAGCCTCGTGGACTCCCCGCTTGAGGATCTTGAAAATCAGCGCTGAGGCTTCGTCGCCGAGCTTGCCGGCGAAGACCTCCAGGCGCTCGAACGCCGGCGTCTCCAGGGGGTCGAAGCCGTAACGCTCGAACACCGCGCCGATGGTGTCGAACGCCGCCTTGCGGCGGCGCACCTCCTCAGCCAGGAAATCCCTGGTACCTGAGGGGGGTTCGGCGGCCTGCGCCATGAACATGCCCTCCCGTTAACTGGGTGAACGCCTGTGGACGCTCATTGTGGCATCAACCGTGGCCGATCGGACTCAGACCCTCATGATCGTGGTTTGGGTGTCATCCGCGACATCTCGTGTCGTTTGCGGCACACAAACAACGATCATCCTGACTTCGTGGCACTCACGAGGGCGCCCCTCTTGGTTAACCACAGGGGAATGCCCGCGTCCTGCGCCCTCTCGAGGGGAATGTAGTTGTGGCGGCAATACGCTTGGACTTCGTCGCGGGTCTCCAGCGGGGAAAACATCCGGTCCCAACGCTCGACACCGACATCCTCGAAGACCGCGGCGACGATCTCGGCCGCCTCCTCGGCGTCGAAGGTCGAGGGACGATACCCCTCGAACATGATCTCGGGGTCGTTGTCGCGCGCCGCGGTACAGGCGAAGTATCGGCCGCCAGGTCTGAGAACGCGCGCCGCCTCGCTGATGGCCACCACCGGATCAGCGAGGTGGTACAAGCACCACAGGTGCGTTACCTCCGCGAACACCCCATCCCGGAATGGCAGTGCCCGCATGTCCGCCAGCACTACCGGTCGGTACGGGTTTGCCGCGAGCTGTTTCGGCGACGAATCAACGCCGATCCACAAAACATCATTGCCGAGCGCAGACGCGAGGCGGCCTTCGCCGCAACCGGCGTCAAGGATCGGCCCTCGCAGCGCAGGCGCGACTATCTCATGAACGTCGTGCGGTGACTCCCAAGATCGCCAGCGCCCCGGATCGGAGTCATAGTCCGGCGGCAAGGCACTCACGGGTCATAGTTTCGCACGGTTCGAGATCTCCTTACCTGTCCCACCCAGGCCGCTGGGGACGCGCGGTATCTTTGGTCAATGGAGCAGCGGGTCAGCCTGGTCACGCTGGGCGTCGCCGATGTGAAACGTGCCCGGGCGTTTTATGAGCAGCTCGGCTGGCAAGGCCAGGAGGTCGACGAGACCGTGTTCTTCCAGGCCGGCGGTATCGTGCTGGTTCTGTGGGGTCGCGACAAGCTCGCGCTCGACTGTGGCATCGCCGACCGACAGATGGTTGGCTTCAGCGGCGTCTGCCTCGCTCACAACGTTCGGTCCGAAGCGGAAGTCGACGAGGTCATCGCGGAGGCGGAGCGTGCGGGGGCCACCGTCACCCGGCCCGCGGCCACGACGTTCTATGGCGGTTACGCGGGGGTCTTCAGCGACCTCGACGGCCACGCCTGGGAGGTTGCCCACAACCCGGGCTTCCTATTCGCGGAGGACGGCTCGATCACCATCCCCGACTTCAGCAACCCTTAGCCCCTTCTGGGGTCTTGCTGCGCACGAGTTCTTTGGCGTCCCCGCCGGGACCACGACGACGCGCTGTGCCACAGCGGTGGGACGAGAGGTGGACGTGGGAGTCTCCTTAGCTCTGGGCCGGTCGTGAGCGGCGCAGATCGTGTTGATGCGGTCTTAGTGGCCCAGTCATCATCGGCCTGCTCGGATGTCCCCGGTGGTGAGGCGCAGCTGCAGCGCGGTGCACCGCCACTGGCCGCCGTGCTTGTCGAAGCGGGCGGCCAGCGCCCGGACCCCGGTGCTCAGCGTCACCAGCGCGACCGCCTCCAGCGCGTCACCCGCGTGCTGCTGGGCGAGCACTTTGTGCACTCGCGGCTCCAGGTGCCCCGCCGCCGCCTTCAGCAACACCAGGTAGGACAGCAGCATCGCCGCGACGATCGTCAGCGAGAACTGCCGGTAGATCGCGCCCACCGAACCACCCGAGAACGCGACCGGCACGAACACCGCCGACAGCACCAGCGCCACGCCGATCAG
>JBOHFJ010000567.1:0-2087 GCA_050699655.1 Pseudonocardiaceae bacterium | reverse complement strand
ACGGCGGGTGCCCGACCACCGCCGTGGGCGGCAACGCCACCCACTCCCCGATCCCGCGCAGGCACACCGACGCTGCCGCCAGGTCATCCCGGAGCGTCCCCGAGCCGGTGGCCACCATCAGCACCCACCGCGAGGACGCCAGCGCCGTGGCGACCGGCACCGCGAGATCGGCATCCGGCAGGGCCGGCAATAGCTCGGCCACCCGGAACGGTATTTCCAGGGCGTCGATGCCGCGCCCGCAGGCCAGCAGCACTCCGTAGGGTTGCTGGCCCCAGATGCTCCACGCGTGGTCTGGGTCCGTGACCGCCGCGTCCCGGTTCTCGAAGAGCGGGCGCATCTCGGCGAAGCCTTCCGAGTTGGTCCCGAACCTGCCGGGGACCACCGGCCAGCCCCGGCACACCGCCTCGAACGCGGCCCACCGTAGCTGCTCCCCGTAGGTGTCCGCCCGTGTCACTTTCACCACACCGCCGCCCCTTGTCCTCACGCGACCGTCCCTTGGTGGTCGGGCCTGACTCTCATCTCAGCGGCAGGACGGGAGTGGCTCCAGTCACCGCCGCATAGGGAGCGCGGTTGTGGCGCGTCGTCCTCGACGTGTGATACAGGTGCCGCTGGTACTGTGATCCAATGGTGAACCTGGGGGCGACACCACTCTGTCCGGAGTGCGGGGCGCGGCTGCGCCGTGGCCGCGAAGCGGGCACCCGATGCGATCCCTGCCAGCGCGCAGGGCCCCGGCTGGTCCTGCCCCCGGGCTTTTACGACCAGCCACCCCTGCTCGGCGCGCTGGAGGTTCTGGACTTCGGCCGGGTGTTCCTGGCGATCCGCGCCCACACGCACTGGAGCCAGGAGTCGCTCGGGGAGTACCTCGGGTTCGAGCAATGCCGGATCTCCGCCATCGAGAACGGCAAACGATCCCTGCACGACCTCAGCACCGCCATCACGGTCGCCAACCGGCTCGCGATCCCGGCGGGCAAGCTGGGATTCGCCCACGGGGTTACTGTGGGCGGGGGGACGAGCACCGGGCGGAAGGGCAGTTGGGTGGACCGCAGAAACTTCGTGGAGCATGTCGGGGCACTGACTGTCGGCGTCACCGGGGTGGCTGGGCTGGACATCGACCGGCTGACCGCGCTGCTCCCTCAGTCCGAGCCCACCGGTACCCGGCACGTCGGGGCGGCTGATGTCGAGGCCATTGAGCAGGCCACCACCGCGTTCGTCCGCCGGGACTTCGCCCAGGGCAGCGGAATGGTCCGTGATGCCGCCGTGACACAGCTGCGCGTCACGTTGCCCCTGCTGAGTGCCCAGACCGGTCCTGAGGTGCGACCCCGGTTGCTGCTCGCCACGGCGCACCTCGCGTTGATGGCCGGCTACACGAGCTTTGATGTCAACCAGCACGATGCCGCTCGGCGGCTGTGGATGATCGGGCTGAACATCGCCCGTGCCGCTGACCATCCTCGCGGCAGCGACCTCACCGGTTACCTGCTCTATGACATGGCGCTGCAAGCGGTGCAGCTGGGCCGCCCGAAGGAGGCGCTGCGCCTGGTATACCTCGGTCACACCGTCGCGACGGGCTCACCCACCGTCTCCGCGTCCACCGTAAGCTGCCTGGCGAGCATCCAGGCCCGGGCCCATGCCGCCCAGGGTGACGCGGCGGGTTGTGACCGTGCGCTGGGCCATGCCCTCGAGCGGTTCAGTGCCATCGACCAGGCGAGCACCCCACCGTGGGGTTCGCATGCCGGTGAGGCTGGTATGTCCGGTTACCAGGGTTCCGCCCACTACACGCTGGCCATGGCAGGGGGCGACCCGCGCGCCGCTGGACAAGCGGTGGTGTTGTTGCGCCGCGCCGTGGACGGCTTCGGCTCCGGCTACGCCAAGCTCCGGGGGCTGTACCTGCCGGATCTGGCCGGGGCGCACGCGATCGCCGGGGACACCGACACCGCCGTCGCCGTCGGTCACCAGGCCATCGGCGCGGTCACCGCGCTGCACTCCCCCCGGGTCTACGACCGGCTGCGGGTCCTGAACACCGCGCTGGAGCCCCTGCACACCAGTGCTGGTGTCGCTGAGCTGCGCGAGCGGCTGCACACCATCGCCGC
>JBOHFJ010000566.1:0-2100 GCA_050699655.1 Pseudonocardiaceae bacterium | reverse complement strand
CAGCGACGTCGAGCGCCGCCGGGCCGATGCTCTCGCCGAACTGGGATATATAGCGCTGGCCTTCGACCTTCACGGCGGGCGCTATTTGGGCGACCCCGAGGAGATGCTGGCCCGTTGCCTGCCGCTGCTCGCTGATCCCGACCGGATGCGGAGCATCGGCCATGCGGCGCTCGACGTGTTGCGCACCGAACCGCGGACCGACCCCGACCGGATCGCCGCCGTCGGCTACGGCACCGGGGGCGCCGTCGGGCTGGAACTCGGGCGTGGCGGCGTCAGCCTGCGCGCGATCGGGACAGTCAACGCACTGACCACGGGCCGACCGGGCGAGGCGGCGCGCATTCGCTGCCCGGTGTGGGCCGGGGTCGGGTCGGAAGACCCGATCATGTCGCCCGCGCAACGGAACGCGTTCACCGCTGAGATGCAGGCCGCAGGCGTCGACTGGCGCCTCGCGGTCTACGGCGGCGCCTTGCACGCCTTCCACCACCCGCCGGTCGGCCACCCCGTGGTCCCCGGCGTCGGCTACCACCCACGGCACGCGCAGCGAGCCTGGCGCGACGTCGTCGACCTGCTCGCCGAGTGCCTGCCCGTGACGGAGGATCTGGGGCATGACCCAGGTAAGCATGCTGGCGCCGGGCACTGACAGTCCCCTCAAGCCCGCACAGCAGAACCGCATTCGGGCGGATACTCGATCGCGGAAACACGTTCGCAACTGCCGCAGTAAATGCCGGATTTACTGCGGCAGAACCCCTACCGTGATCACCGCGACCTGCGGCGGGCCATTCCGGCCGCCGGGACGCGGTGTACGCATTTACTGCGGCAGTGCCGGAAGGGCGGGACGGACGTGACGATCGAACCAGTGACCGAGCTGGGAGCCGGGGGCGCGCTGCGTGTGCCGCGCGCCCGGGTCGTACCCCTGTCCGCCGCTCCGGCGTCGTACACCGCGGCGGTCGAGCGCTACCTCACCGGCGCGGGCATCGCGAAGTCCTCCGCGCGGATCTACCGGATCTCCCTCACGACGTGGGGATGGATGCTCACCAGCGAACCGGCGCCGACAGGACCCGCCCGCCGGGGCGCGAAGCCGCCCGTCTTCCCCGTCGCCGCGATCGACGACCCGGCGCTGCCGGAGCGTCTTGGCCGAGCTGGCTGCGGCGCGGGCTGACGAGATGGACGCCGACACCGTCAACCGGGAGCTGTCCATCGCCCGCAAGGCGATCGGCTGGTGGCAGCGCCAGGGCTGGATCGAAGGTGATCCCACGATCGGCATAGAGCGGCGGCCGGCGCCGCCGGACCGCACCAAGGCACTCGCGGAGAACCAGATCGCTGCCCTGTGGCGCCTCGACGTCGCGCTGCGGGAGAAGACGCAGTGGAAGATGCTCTACGAGTCCGCCGCGCGGGCCGACGAGGTGCTGTGCCTCAACGTGGAAGACCTCTACCCGCAGGACAAGCGCGGCAGGATCACCGCCAAGGGCGGGGCGACCGAGTGGATTCACTGGCAGTCCGGCACCGCCCAGCTACTGCCCCGCCTCATCGCCCGCCGCACCCGCGGCCCGCTGTTCCTCACCGACCGCAAGGCACCGGCCGGAACACCGACGCTCGACGTGTGCCCGGAGACCGGCCGGGCCCGGCTCTCCTACCGCCGCGCTGAGGAGATCTTCGAGGAGAACACCCGGCTGCTGGCCAACCCCCTCGCCTCACCCGACGACATCGAGGACCTGGACGGCTGGACGCTCCACCGGCTCCGCCACAGCGCCCTGACACACGACGCAGAGGACGGCACCTCCACCCCGATGCTGCTGGCCCGCTCCCGCCACGCCTCCGTCCGCTCCCTGGAGCGATACGCCCGCCCCGGCGTCGACTCGGTCGCCCGACACGTCGCCGAACGCGACCCCGCTGCACGTCGCCGCACGTAAATCCGAGCGGATCAGGGCTTCAAGATCATCCCGTTGCCCCTTTGGCGCGTATCTCGGTCATACCCCTGGTGGGGTGCGTAGCGTCCGTTCCGAGCAGGCTCCCCGTGTCTGGAGGTTCCGTGATCGGTTGAGCGAGGCGGACATGCGTAGCCTTGTCTCGCGCTACCAGGAGGGGGTAATTGCGCGTGAA
>JBOHFJ010000565.1:0-2121 GCA_050699655.1 Pseudonocardiaceae bacterium | reverse complement strand
GTCAGGGGCGCGCCGAGCTGGCGGGGTCGGTTCCGGTCGGTGAGGTCCCACAACCGGACGGTGTGGTCGACGCTGGCGCTGGCCAGGGTGCGCCCGTCGGGGGCGAACGCCACCCCCCACACCGCGTCGGTGTGGCCGCTCAGAGTCCTGACGTGGGGAGTTGATTCGAGAGTCTGCAGAAGGCTCGCGTGGGTTTGCGGACTGTCATCGAACTGCTCAGCGGCGACACCGAGCTGAAGAGCACCCCGGGGATCCTGGTCGCGGATCCGCTCAGCCTGAGCCACCATACCCCGCGCGATGGCAAGACGTTGGGCCCCACTGGCCCGTTGCTGTTGCCAGACCGCGACACCGGCGGCGATCAGCGCGAGCACCAGCAGGGTGGAGAGCACGATGAGGGTGCGGGTGCGGCGACGCCGCTCGCGCTGCTGGGTGGCATAGACACGCTGAGTGGTGGCGTCGAGGAACGCTCGTGCCTCCTCGTCGAGCTCGACGAGGAGCGTCGTAGCGGAGTTGCGATTGCTGTCGCCGTTCATCCCTAAGGTGGTCCTGGTAGCGGTGAGCCGCTTGTCATCCCAGAGGTAGTGCTCGGGTCGGCCGGCACTGTCCCACTCCGCAGCGGCTTGCTCGACTGCCCGGGCGGCGCGCAGAGCGACGGTGATGTCGGCGGTGGCGGCATCCAGGGGGCGCCACTCGGTGAGCAGAGCCTCGTGAGCCACGGTGAGCCACACTTGGCTGTCGTGATCAGTGTCGCTGAGCAGTAGGCGGCGGTCGACGAAGACCTGCAGCGCAACGCGTAGCGGCGGGGTGAGGCTGGTGAGGGTGATCCGGCGTCGGGCGCGTCGGCCGGTGTCGTCGACGGTCACCAGGCGAGTGAGCCGGGCTAGGACCTCCCGTTCGGTCAGACCGCTGGCCCGAACGGCCTCGACGAGCGCGACGTCGGCATGCCGGGTTAATGCACCGTGGACGCCGCCGAGGTCGTGGTAGCGAGCCAGGCTCAACGTGCCACCGGCGGGCAGGCCGTCGGCGAGCTGGCGCAGGGTGAAGGCGAGTAGCGGCAGGGCCTCCCCGTTGGCAGTGTCGGCGACCAGCACAGCCGCCAGTCCGTTCTCCAGCCTCAGCCGGGCCACCTTGGCAGGCCCATCGATAACGTCACGCAGCATCTCCCGGTCCAGTGGGGCCAACACATAGGCCTCGATCGGCACCCCAGCCAGTGCGGGAAACTCGCGCAGGTCATCAAGGAACTCCGAGCGCATCGCCACGACCACCCGCACCGGGCCGGCTATAGCATCGCGCAGCAGCTGCGCGAATCGTTGGAGGGCGTCCGGGGTTGTTCGGGTGAACAGCTCCTCGGCCTGATCGATCGACACCAGCAGCCGCTGGTGCGTGGCCGGGCCAGCTGACAGCAGATCATCGGCCATGCGCCTCAGACCATTGGTACCACCCTCAAGCACGTCACGGACGTCGCTGGTTGAGCAACCCAGCTCCAGACGGGTGGCCGTGGCCGCCGACGCCCGGATCAGCTCAGACAGCGGATCACTCCCCGGCACCAACGTTGGCACTGTCAACCATGCCGGGTCGCTGTCGAGCAGCGGCACCACCGCAGCGTTGAGCAGCGACGACTTCCCACAACCAGACGGCCCGACGATGGCCAGTATCCCGCCTGTGCTGCCCATCGCGCGTAGCCGGTTGCTGACCTCGCGAGCCTCCGCCGCGCGCCCGAAGAACACCCGACTGAGCGCTGCGGTGAACGGCTCCAATCCGGGGAAGGGATTATCGCCCTCCCGCCACACCCCTGCACCGTCATCCAGCAGCCGCACCGCCTGCAGCACTCGGTCACGGGCTCGCCGAGGATCGGCGTGGTAGTCCGCGTACTGCAGGTCGCGCATCAGCGGATGCACCACACCGGCCTCAGCGCGCACTGGCATCAGTCGACACCCCAGCGCATCGGCGATCCCCACCTCAGCCGAGCACCAGTTCGACGCTACAAACGACGAGGTCACCACCCCGATCACCGCGTCAACCTCACGCAGCTCGCGATACAGGCGCTGCTTCCAGTCCTCGCCGACGCTGATCCCGTTGCGAAGGTCATCGTCAAGGAACGCTTCGTGACCCGCCGCCCGC
>JBOHFJ010000564.1:0-2130 GCA_050699655.1 Pseudonocardiaceae bacterium | reverse complement strand
GGATAGAACTCCGCCACCGACAGCGAGGCGACATCCAGGTGCAGCCGATGCAGCACTGAAGGTCCGGCGTCCAGCGCCATCCGGAGCAGCGCCTTGATCGGCGTCACGTGGCTGACCACGACCAGGGTGGCCGCGCCGTGCTCGGCGATCAGCTGAGCGCGGACGCGGCGCACCCTGCGGTGCACCGCGTCCATGCTCTCGCCGTCCGGTGGGGCCACCGAGGTGTCAGTGAGCCACCTGGTGTGCAGCTCCGGATCCCGCGCGCTGGCCTCAGCGAAAGTCAATCCCTCCCAGGCCCCGAAATCAGTCTCGATCAATCCATCGTGGACGGTGAGTGGCATGCCCAGCGCGTCGGCCACCAGCGTGGCGGTCTGCCTCGCCCGGAGCAACGGCGAGCTGATCACTGCCGCGACACCGCCCGTGGTGGCCAGGCGCGCGGCAGCGGCCAGGTGCGCGGCCGCGGCGGCGGCCTGGCGCTGCCCCAGCTCGGTCAGCGGCAGGTCCGCGCGCCCGGAGTACCGCAGCTGCGCGGAATGCTCGGTCTGCCCGTGCCGCAACAGCAGCAACCGGGTCGGGGAACCGGTGGCGCCGGTCCAGCGCGGCTGGGCTCTCACCTAGCTTGTGGCTTGCGGATGACGCCGGCCTGGGCGTCCATCGCCTCGTTGGCCAACCGGTCGGCGTGCGCGTTGCGGGCTCGGGGCACCCAGATGTATTTGACGTCACCGAGCTGGCGAGCCAGCTCCGCCGCCTCGCGGACCAGCGGTCGCAGGTGCGGTTGCTTGACCTGCCAGCGCCCGCTCATCTGCTCCACGACCAGCTTGGAGTCCAGCCGCGCCTCGGCCGAGCGCGCCCCTTCCTTGACCGCGGCGCGCAGGCCGGCGATGAGACCCGAGTACTCGGCGACGTTGTTGGTGGTCGCACCCAGCCCCCCCGAGGCCTCGGCGAGCAGCTCCCCGGTGTCGGCGTCGCGCACCACCGCCCCATACCCGGCCGGGCCGGGGTTGCCCCGCGAGCCGCCATCCGCCTCGATGATCACACGTCGGCTCACAGCCCGGGCTCCCCTCCCAAACCAGCCATCCCAAACCAGCCATCCCAAACCAGCCATCACAGACCAGATTCGGCGGTGCGGACCAGCACAACTCCGCATTCCTCACAGCGCACCACCGCGTCGGGGGCCGCCTCCCGCAGGTGGCCGAGCGCGGTGCGGTCCAGCTCGAGGCGGCAGGCGCCACAACGGTGCTCACGCAGCAACGCCGCGCCGGTGCCGTTGCGGGACCGGATCCGCTCATAGAGCTCCACCAGGTCCGGGGGCAGCTCGCCCAGGAGACCGCGGCGCTCAAGCTGGCCGTGCGCCTCGGTGGACTCCAGTTCCGCCAGCGCCTCATCCCGGCGGCGAGTGGCGTCCAGGCACCGCTGCTCGATGCCCACCAGCGCGGCGCGGCCCCGCTCGAGGTCAACGGCGGTGGCCTCGCGCCGCTCCATCACCTCGAGCAGCTCGTCCTCCAGCACGGTCTGGCGCCGCCGCAGGGTCGCCAGCTCGTGTTCCAGATCTTCCAGCTGCTTGCCCGAGGAGATCGACCCGGAGTCGAGCAGGTCGCGGTCGCGGTCTTCCCGGGCCCGCACCTGGTCGATCTCGGCCTCCAGTTTGCGAATGTCGCGGTCCAAGTCCGACACCGTCGTCTGCACCGCGACCAGCGAGTCCCGGGCGGAGCGAAAGTCTTTGTCGGCCAGTTCGACCTCGGCCAGCTCGGGCAACGACCGGCGGCGGTGCGCGGCACGGGTCAGCTCGGCATCCACCGCGGCCAGGTCGAGCAGCCGGCGTTGTGCGGCGGGATCGGCGTTCACCGCGAGAGCCTCCAGGGTAGGTGCGCCGAGCCGATCGTCCAGGGACCGGTGCGGCGCTACGGTACGTGAACATCGACCGTACCGCCGGGCCGCGCCAGCACGGCCCGCAGCCCGTCCAGGAGCAACGTGGCGATCTCGGGGGGCCGGACCGCGACCCGCAGGTGGTCGGGTGACAAACCGGGGAAGGTGTCAGCGCGCCGCACCGCGATGCCGGCGTCGGCGAGCGCGGCGCGGACCCGCTCCCCCGCTGGCACGCGCAGCAACAGGAAAGGGGCGGCGGCCGGC
>JBOHFJ010000563.1:0-2145 GCA_050699655.1 Pseudonocardiaceae bacterium | reverse complement strand
ACCCGGGAGACCATCAGGTCCACCATCGTCATGATCTCGTCTTCGGTGAGCTGATGGAAGACGATCGTGTCATCGATTCGGTTGAGGAACTCCGGGCGGAAGTGCTTCTTGACCTCGTCGTTGACCTTGCTCTTCATCCGCTCGTAGTTCGAGCTCTCGTCGTTGTTCGCCGAGAAGCCCAGACCGACCGCCTTGGAGATGTCCGAGGTGCCGAGGTTGGTGGTAAAAATGATCACAGTGTTTTTGAAGTCCACCGTGCGGCCCTGACCGTCGGTCAACCGTCCATCCTCCAACACCTGCAGCAGCGTGTTGTACACCTCCTGGTGTGCCTTCTCGATCTCATCGAAGAGCACCACCGAGAACGGCTTGCGGCGGACCTTCTCGGTGAGCTGGCCACCTTCCTCGTAACCCACGTAACCGGGAGGGGCACCGAAGAGCCGGGATGCGGTGTAGCGGTCGTGGAACTCACCCATGTCGATCTGAATGAGCGCGTTGTCATCACCGAACAGGAACTGCGCCAGCGCCTTGGACAGTTCGGTCTTACCGACACCGGAGGGACCGGCGAAGATGAACGAACCGGAGGGCCGCCTGGGATCCTTCAAACCCGCTCGGGTCCGGCGAATCGCCTTGGACACGGCCTTGACCGCCTCGTGCTGGCCGATGATCCGTTTGTGCAGTTCGTCCTCCATGCGCAGCAGCCGGGTGGTCTCCTGCTCGGTAAGCTTGAACACCGGGATTCCGGTCCAGTTGGCCAGCACTTCGGCGATCTGCTCGTCATCGACCTCGGCGACGACGTCGAGGTCACCGGCCTTCCATTGCTTCTCCCGCTCCGTTTTCTTGACCAGTAGCTGCTTCTCCGAGTCGCGCAGCTTCGCGGCTCGTTCGAAGTCCTGAGCGTCGATGGCTGATTCTTTGTCTCGACGCACCGCAGCGATCTTCTCATCGAAGTCGCGCAGGTCCGGTGGCGCGGTCATCCGGCGGATTCGCATCCGGGCGCCGGCTTCGTCGATCAGGTCGATCGCCTTGTCTGGCAGGAACCGGTCGTTGATGTAGCGATCGGCCAGCGTAGCGGCCGACACCAAGGCGCTGTCGGTGATGGAAACCCGGTGGTGCGCTTCGTAGCGGTCCCGCAGACCCTTGAGGATCTCGATGGTGTGATCGAGACTCGGCTCGTTGACCTGAATCGGCTGGAACCGGCGCTCTAGGGCGGGGTCCTTTTCCACGTACTTGCGGTACTCGTCCAGAGTGGTCGCGCCGATGGTCTGCAGCTCGCCCCGCGCCAGCATGGGCTTGAGGATCGACGCGGCGTCGATCGCGCCCTCCGCGGCACCGGCCCCGACCAGGGTGTGCATCTCGTCGATGAACAGGATGATGTCCCCGCGGGTGCGGATCTCCTTGAGTACTTTCTTCAGGCGCTCCTCGAAGTCACCGCGATACCGGGAGCCCGCCACGAGTGAGCCGAGGTCCAATGTGTAGAGCTGCTTGTCCTTGAGAGTCTCGGGCACCTCGCCCTTGACGATGTTCTGGGCGAGCCCCTCGACCACGGCGGTCTTGCCGACACCGGCCTCTCCGATGAGCACCGGGTTGTTCTTGGTGCGACGGGACAGCACTTGCATGACCCGCTCGATCTCCTTGCCGCGCCCGATCACCGGGTCCAGCTTGCCCTCGCGGGCGCTAGCGGTGAGGTTGCGGCCGAACTGGTCGAGCACCAGCGACGACGACGGGGTGCCTTCGCCGCGCCCCGAGCCGGATTCCGCGGGTTCTTTGCCCTGGTAGCCCGACAGCAGCTGCAACACTTGCTGGCGCACTCGGTTGAGGTCAGCGCCCAGCTTCACCAGCACCTGAGCGGCCACACCCTCGCCCTCGCGGATGAGCCCGAGCAGGATGTGCTCGGTGCCGATGTAGTTGTGGCCGAGCTGTAGCGCCTCGCGCAGTGAGAGCTCTAGCACCTTCTTGGCGCGTGGAGTGAACGGGATGTGCCCCGATGGCGCCTGCTGGCCCTGGCCGATGATCTCCTCGACCTGCTGACGCACCCCTTCCAGGGCGATTCCCAGCGATTCGAGGGCCTTGGCCGCGACACCCTCACCCTCGTGGATCAGACCCAGCAGGATGTGCTCGGTGCCGATGTAGTTGTGGTTGAGCATC
>JBOHFJ010000562.1:0-2148 GCA_050699655.1 Pseudonocardiaceae bacterium | reverse complement strand
TCGCCCACCCGGACACTGGCGTGGCTCGCGCTTCCGGCTCGCCACTGCCGATCGGGGTGGTCGATCACGTCGACGACATCACCGGCCAGCTGCGCCTGCTGGACGACCAGCTCGGCGGCGAAACACTACTGTCGCTGGTAAGGGCGAATCTGCGGCACGTGCTGAGCTTGCTCGACCAGCGCCGCTACACCGATACGGTCGGGCGGCGGCTGCACGCCACCGCCGCCGAGCTGATGCGGCTGGCCGGCTGGTCCGCGATGGATGGCGGGCAGCACCCGCAGGCCCAGCGGTACTGGGTCGCCGCGCTGCACGCCGCGCACGCCGCCGGAGACCGGGCACTAGGCGCCAACATCCTCGGATTCATGTCCATGCAAGCCAAGGACCTGGGCCAGATCCGGGAGGCGGTCACACTGGCCGAGACCGCCCGGGCGGGCTACCCCGGGGCCTCACCTCGGGTCGCCGCGATACTCGCTCTGCGCGCGGCCGAGGCCCATGCCGGCGACCAGGCAACTACCGAGTGCCGCCGCGCTCTGGACACCGCGTTCGACCGGCTCGGCGACACCCCCGGCTCCTCAGGTGAGCCAGACTGGTGCTATTGGCTCGACGAGTCCCACACCCACGGCTTTGCCGGCTACTGCTATCTACACTTGCAAGACTGGGGCCGAGCCCGCCAGCACCTGCGCACCGCAGTGCGCCTGTGCGACCCCAGCTACGCCCGCGACAATGCCGTGTACCACATCTATCTCGCCACGACCTACCTGCGCCAGGACCAGCCCGAGGTCGACCACGCCGTCACCCTGGCCACCCGCGCGGTGCAGACCCTCACCGGCGAGGTCGACTCCACCTACGGCGTCGGCCACCTCACCCGGCTCATCGGCGACCTCACCCCCTACCGGCGACGGCCAGCCGTCCGCCAACTCACCGAGCACGCCACCGGACTCCTCGCACCGCACTAAGGCGTGTCCCACAGATCACCGAGCGCATCTGGAACGACCGTCACGGCGAGGGGAACGCCTCCACAGTGTTGGACCCGAAGTTGGTCAGCACGACCTGCCGGGTGGCCGAGTCAGCGTCGAACTGTCGCGGGAAGGCGCCGGCCGGGATCGTGCCGACCAGCGCCGGGCGTCCGGCCAGCGCGGCCACGGTATCAACGACACTGACCGTTTGTGGGCTGTTCGGGTCGGTGAACCGGGCCGAGTTGGCCGTCAACGCGGATCGCCCGTCACTGGTCAGCAATAGCCCCACCGGTTGGGCGCCGACCGGGACCACCGCTCGCAGGGCGGCCTGGGGACGGGCCAGGATCTGGGTGGTGTCGAAGGCGAGCAGGGCATCGGAGCCGCGCGCGGTCACCCACGCCACGCTGCCGTCCGCCGACAGCGCAACGCGCACCGGCTGGCAGCCAGCGGCGACCTGGGCCAGCACACTGGCAGCCGGCTGCTGTTCGGCCTTGTTGACGTCAATCACGCTCAGCGTGCCGTGCTGAGTGTCGCCGGGACTGGCGACCTCGCTGGTCGCATACAGCCGCCGGCCGTCCGGGGACAGGGCGAGCCCGACCGTCGCCCGGTCCAGCGCAATCTTGCCGACCGAGACACCCGGTGCGCCGAATCCCCGGGCAAGGGCCGTCTCCAGGTCGAACACACTCACCGCTGGGCTGTACTCGTCGGATACGAAGACGTACCGGTCATACCGGGAGAATGCCGCCTCAATGGGTCCGACACCGTGATCGTCCAGCATCCCCAGCACTGGGTTCGCGCCGCCGGCCAGCAGCATCGGCAGGCTCAGTACCGCCGCGCGACCGGGCACCGCGCCGCCACCGGAGCTGGCCCGCCGACCGAACAGCGTGACCACCAGATACCGGCCGTCATGGCTGATCGCCATCCCCGCCGCGCCCTGACCACCAGGCAAGGAGAGCGTACGTACCAGGGTGGGAGCGCCACCGGTCATGGCGAGAACAGCCAGATCGGGCACCGCACTCCCAGGCCTCGCGGCGACCAACGACACGATCGTGTACTGCCCGCCCGGGGTCACGGCCACCGCGAACGGATGACCCGGCACACCCACGACATCGGGTACCGGGCCGGGCAGCACCGGCGCGCTGGCGACCTGGTTCGTGCAGCCGGGCGGCGTCGGTGTTGGCCGGCCCACCGC
>JBOHFJ010000561.1:0-2156 GCA_050699655.1 Pseudonocardiaceae bacterium | reverse complement strand
GCGCGGTTGTGGAACGTCACCGACCCGACCCACCCCAGCGCCCTCGGCACACCCCTCACCGGCCACACCAACACCGTCGCCGCGGTGGCGTTCAGCCCGGACGGGCACACCCTGGCCACCGGCAGCTGGGATCAGACAGCCCGGTTGTGGAACATCCCCTATACCCTCATGACCGGCCACACCGACGGCGTCACTTCAGTGGCGTTCAGTCCGGACGGGCACACCCTGGCCACCGGCAGCGGCGACCAGACGGTGCGGTTGTGGAACGTCACCGACCCGACCCACCCCACACCTCTCGGCACACCCCTCACCGGCCACACCAGCTCCGTCACCGCGGTGGCGTTCAGCCCGGACGGGCACACCCTGGCCACCGGCAGCGCCGACAACACAGCCCGGTTGTGGGCGATGGACGTGAACCAAGCGACCCAACGGATCTGCGCCACCACCACAAACACCCTCACCCCCGCCACGTGGAACCAAGACGTGTCACCGGACCTGCCCTACCACCCGCCCTGCCCGTGATGCGCCACGATCAGCCGCAATAGCCCGTCCTGCTCAGTGCCCATGCAGGCGATAGGGGAACGTCAATAGAGCCGCCGGGGGTGGCGCCGTGGCCGCGCGGACTACATGATCACCTACTGTGGCGATCAGTTTACCAACTGTGCGGAGCCTAGCGGACCACAGCACCTCCCGCCTGTCACCGCAGAAACGTTGCCGCTAGTAGCGACACGCAGCGCGGTCCATATCAGTGTTTCTGCCAGCGCAACGTGAGTACCGGGTCCGTGCGCTCTTTGGCAGGTCGGCGGACTTCGAGCTCGTATTCACCGATCCAGTCGTCGCCACCATTGGTGTCCCCCGGCTCTTCGACCCTGGCGATTGCGAGGAGGTGCGCCCGGAACGCGTCGGTGCGATTTAAGTCCACACACACGTGTCAGGCTGGGTAACGGTGGCCACCGGGCCCACGAAGGGTGATCGCCCACAGCTGCGTCGTCGTCGCTGCCTCACTTGAGTGATTGCGGTCGTCGGAAGGGGGACCGGCCTCGGTAAGCGATCCAGCGCCGGAAGCGGAATGCTCGTGAATCGTGCTCTGGGGAACAGCCGAGCTGTCCGGTCGAGTGCTCGGAGCCGCCGACGGCTCAGGCGCCCGGACAATGACCGCTCGGCGGCCACGGCTCGATGTGATGAAACCCCAGGTCTTGAGCAGTTCCATGGCGCGGTGCGCGGTCCCGAGTGCCACCTGATGTTCCGCGGCGAGCTGCTTCTCGGTCGGCGCGAGGTCCCCATCGGCGAGGACCCCTGAGAAAATGCGCAAACGCAGCTCTGCGGCAATTTTCTCGTATGGACTTTGCGGGTCATATTTGGCGCGCTCAATGGCTTCCATGGGCACCGCCGGCCGGCTTGGCATCCTGGTGGCAATGCCGCTGGCCGCTCGCTGGCCGGCTTCGGACACCCACGCGGCGTAGGTCCTGAGCGTGGTCGTGCCGCCACCGGAATGACCCAGCCGGCCCGCGACGGTCCGCACGTCCACGCCCGCCGCGACGAGCTCCGTCGCCGAATAATGCCGTAGCTTGTGCAAGTTCGTATCGATCCCGAGCCGCTCAGCCAGCCGGTTGTAACGCTGCGTGAGCGCCCCGGGCGTCAAATAGGTACTGCCATCCGGCGCACCCGAGAACACGAAGCTGTCCGCGGCGAGCTCAAGGTCGAGCTCCTCGACGCGAGCCCGGCAACGGGCCTGGTGCTCGCTGAGCACCGCGACGGTCTCCGAGTCGAGAACGATCCGGCGCTGCTGATGCGTTTTGAGGTCGCCCTCAACCCAGCCACCCGCGCCCTTGTTGATCGCGCGCCGAAGCCACATCACCGCCCTGCCCGGAGTCAGGTCAAGCCGCGACCAGCGCAGGGCGCACAGTTCACCGCGGCGCGCACCCGTGGTCATCGCCAACCAGATCAACGTGCCCCAGTCGGGGTCCTTCCACGCTTCGTTGAGGATCCGGGCTGCCTCGGATGCGTTCGGCGGGTGCGGGTTTGGCACAGGTGCGGCAGGAGGTTCGGCCTGGGCCAACGGGTTGACCGTGACCCACTTCCAGCGCACCGCGCGCTTGTAGGCGCCGGACAGGATGAAATGCATGTGCCGGATGGTCGTCGCACCCAGCGGCCGG
>JBOHFJ010000560.1:0-2178 GCA_050699655.1 Pseudonocardiaceae bacterium | reverse complement strand
GAGGAGATCCCGGCCGGCACCCAGATCGTCTACACCGGACCGCTGGATCGGTACTTCGACTACTCGCAGGGCTGGCTGGGCTGGCGCACACTGGACTTCAAGCCCGAGATCCTGCCGATCGGTGACTTCCAGGGCACCTCGGTGATGAACTACGCCGAGGAGGAGGTGCCCTACACCCGCGTCCACGAGTTCCGACACTTCCACCCGGAGCGGGATTACCCGACCGACAAGACCGTGATTGTACGGGAGTACTCGCGGTTCGCCGACAAGGAGGACGAGCCGTACTACCCGATCAACACCCCCGAGGACCGCGCCACCCTGGAGCGGTATCGGGACGCGGCCCGGCGCGAAACGATCGAGCATAACGTGCTGTTCGGCGGCCGACTTGGCACCTACCAGTACCTGGACATGCACATGGCGATCGGCTCCGCGCTGAGCATGTTCGACAACAAACTCATGCCTTCCTTGCATGGGTGCGAAACCGCAAACGGCTGCCGTGACAGGGCGTCATCTGCGCTGCCGTGCTAGGGCGCGCCCGCGTTCATACAGCTCTTTGGCGTGGCGGTTGCGCAGGTGGGGGCGCAGGGTGCTCATCATGGTGTTGAATCGGTCGTCGCAGCGGCCGGACCGTACGGCGGGGTAGTCGTCGAGCATCCGCCGCCAGGCGCTGCAGGCATCTTCGAGCCGTCCTATTTCGAGTCTGCGCTCGGCCAGCGTCCCGAGATGTCGTACTCGGCTGCGGCGGTAGACCTGGTGCCGCAGCCGGTCGGCCTCCTCCATGGCCGTGATGGACTTCGCGCGGTCGCCGAGTTCGTAACGGACCTGCGCGATGTGGTAGTGCATTGAAGACGGGTCGTAGGATCCGAACGCTTTGGCTCGCGATTCAGCGCGGTCCATCGCGGCTTCCGCTTCTCGGAGCTTGGCCAGGGCTTGGGCGCGGTCGCCTGACTGCGCGGCGGCATGCGCTTGTTGCCCGGTGAGGAACGCGAGCATCCGGGGGCCTGCTTTCGGGGCGGCGGCTGAGGCGGCGTCGGCCATCCGCAGGGCATCACTGGTGTGCCGCAGGTCCACCGCCAGCACGCTCATGCCCCGCAGGGTGGTGCAGTAGGCCAGGTGGTCGTCTGCGTGCCCGGCCAGTTCCAGCGCCTTGATGTAGTAGCGCTGGGCCAGGCCGTCGGCGCGTTCGTCCATGGCCATGTATCCGGTCAAGTAGCAGTGGTCGGCCGCCGCGGACAGCATCTGGGCGCGGACGTCAGGGGTGGCCTCGGCCTGCAGATAGGGGGCGATGGTGTTGACCAGGAATGCTGCCGCCATGGGGCGCACGGTGCGGCCGCCGAATTGGTCGTCGAGGGTCGACAAGTGGTCGGTCATGGAGCGGACCGCGTCGACCTCGGCGTACCCGATACGCACCCGTGGATTCTTTCGCAGCAGCTCGAACCGGCCGCTGACATCGGCCCATCCGGGAATGACCAGCGCAGACGAGTAGAGCCCGATCGCCCCCAGTGCCGCCCGTCGCGATGGATCCATATCCGCGCTCCCCAAGTCGATGAGTCCGGCCACGGTATCCGCGACGTCCTCGTACCGCGCTGCTCCCAGGCCGGCTGAGGCGAGCGTCACCGGCCTGCCGAGGCGGCGCGAGAGCACCTCGCAGACCACCGGCCGTACGCGGTCGCGGGGAAGGGTGCCGGCCAGCCAGTGACACACCGCGCTGTCGTCGTAGCTCAGTCCCAGCCCCGCCTCGACCCCGACTCGGTTCACGGCACTGGCGAACTGCCCGTTCGTCCACCGCGATTCAGCGATGAGCGCCGCGAGAATGGTGTTCGGAGTACGCGGCCTAGCCACCATGGTACTCGCTCCCCAGTTTTCAAGACTTTCAACTTTCCGTTCAGTGTGACCTCTTTCTGGCGTCGGTGGAACGACGTTCACTGGTTGTCAGCCGCACAGTGGTGAAGAGCCCAGGCGGTGGCAGGTGACTGCGAACCACAAAACAGGAGGCTGTTCATGGTTACAGATGAGGCGAGCGGCATCGCCGAGCTCGACCTTGACATCACCGTCGTCGAGGCCGGCGACGCCGTCGAGGCGCTGCTGGACGACACCGACAACGGGTGCAACACAAGGAAGGACGGTGACTGCTGAAGCTGGGTCCCGGTCGTCTCCGGCGCATAGCCCGGCCGGAGA
>JBOHFJ010000559.1:0-2189 GCA_050699655.1 Pseudonocardiaceae bacterium | reverse complement strand
GCCAGAGGGCGCCGGATCACGGGGCGCCTCCCGCCTGCTTCGCAGGTCCTCGAATCGAGCGCGCCCCGTGTCGGTCATCGACAGCCGCGCGACCCCCACCGCGTCGGGGGACTCCAGGCGCAGCAGGCCCACCCGCAGCAGCGCGTCGAACAGCAACCCGGGTACCAGGTAGCCAGGCACCAGCCGGCCACCGTCGAGGTAGCCCCCCCGGAACTCGGTGACCGCGCCGCCGCGGACGCGGGAGAGCGCCATCCAGTCGACGAGCTCGGCGCCGGTCAGCGCCCCAGGCGCCTCGGTGAGCCCCTCGCGGCCGGGACCCGGCGCGTCGCCCGCCGGGCGTTCCCCGAGCGCGCACGCCCGGCACGGCGTCCCGAACGGTGCCTCCCGCAGCGGCGTGACCATCATCAACCGGTGACCGCACCGCGCCGTGAGCACACCGAGCGGATGGTCCCGACGCTCATCGATCGCATGGGTGAGCCAGTCCAGAACGCTCAGCCCCCACCTGAGCCCCACCGGGCCGGGCTCGCCGCCGGGGCTCATAGGGCCGCCCTCACGCACCGCGCGCAGACCCCGCGCTCCGGGCCGGTCAAGCTCGCCGGCAGCACCCAGGCACCGCACACCGTGAGGTAACGCCCCCGCCGGTTCGCCGTCGCCACGCCGGGCATCAGGTGCCCCACCAGCGTCCCCGCGTCGGTCACCTCAGCCAGCCGCGACCTCGACCGCGCCGGAGCGCCCCGGTCGCGACGCCACGCGTGGCGCCCACCCCTGCTGTGCCTACCCGCCATCAGTCCACCTCCGCCGCTCTAAGCGCCGCCCGGCCCGGCTGGAGTCGAGAGCAAGACCATTCCGGGCGGCGTGCCAGATGGCCTTAGCCATCTGACACACTAGAGTAAGCACGCCAGATGGCTTCAGGCAAGTGGCTGGAGGCGAAATTTGGGGCGGCAGACTTGGCGGGTGGACACTGGCGGCCTACACCTACTGACGGAGGCCACGGTGGCGGGAAGCAACCCAACGGTGCGGATGCGCCAGCTCGGCATGGAGCTGCGCCGCCTGCGGGAGGCTGCCCGGAAGACCCAAGCGCAAGCCGGTCACTGGCTCAACCTCGGCGAGACCGCGATCTCCAAGATGGAGACAGGCGATCGAAAGGTCAAGGTCGGATACGTCAAGGCGCTGTGCCAGCTGTACGACGTTGACGCTCCGCACGCCGGGTTCCTTGAGCGGCTTGCTCGCGAGTCCGACCAGCGCGGCTGGTGGGCGGACTACGGAAACACCGTACCGTCGTGGTTCAAGGATTTCCTGGGGATGGAGACCGCCGCCGCTGAGGTCTGGACCTACGAGTCCGAGTACATCCCCGGTCTGCTTCAAACTCAGGAGTACGTCGAAGCGATGGCGAAGGGCACCGCTCCGGGCGATGCTGAGCGGTTTAGCAAGCTGCGGGCAACTCGGCAGAACAGGCTCGTTGACAACGACCCGCTGACACTGCGAGCAGTGCTCAACGAGGCCGTGCTGCTCCGTCCCGTGGGCGGCCCGGACGTGATGCGAAGGCAGCTTCGCCACGTCATCGAGACGGCCACACTGCCGAACGTCACAGTCCAGGTGCTGCCGTTCTCGGTCGGATTCCACCCCGCCATGGCCGGATCTTTCACGGCGCTGCGGTTTCCCGAGTCACCGATGAACACCGTCTACGTGGAGATCAAGGGCGGTGCGATCTACATGGAGAAACCACCCGACGTTGAACGGTACACGGCCATCTTCGAGCGCCTTGCGGAACTCGCGCTCAGCGGAGAGGAAACGGTCTCGTTGCTCGAACAAGTCGAGAGGAGGTATTCGTCATAATGACAGACCAGCCAGTGTGGAGAAAGAGTCAATACAGCAGCCTTGAGGGCAACTGCCTTGAGGTGGCCGATCTCGATGGCAGCTGGGCCGTCCGGGACAGCAAGGACCCGGCCGGCCCGGTGCTGATGTTCACTGCGACCGGGTGGGTGGCGTTCACGGCCGGTGTGCGTGCCGGCGAGTTCGGCTGACCGACCGGAAACCGGACGGCCCCCGCTCGCTGGTGTCGCGCGGGGGCCGTCCGGGTCAACTCTCAATCCGTTTCGGGGTGGTCGGCGGCTCGCTCATGCCGGCGCTCCGGTGAGGAACCTCTCGATCGTCGTGCCGAGGGCTTCGACGGCCTCCACCGGGTTGGA
>JBOHFJ010000558.1:0-2202 GCA_050699655.1 Pseudonocardiaceae bacterium | reverse complement strand
GCGCTGCATCCTGACGGGGTGCACCGGGACCCGCTGGTGGCCGCGCTCTGGCGGGACAGCCCACCCGAGCGGCCCACCAACGCCCTGAACACCGCGCTGTCGCGGCTGCGGCGCGCGCTCAGCCAGGCGACCGGCGGCGCCATCGGCGACCTCATCACCATCGGGGAAGGCCGCTACCAACTCGACGCCAGCCTTGTCGAGGTCGACTACTGGCGCTTCAGCGACGCCGTGACCGCCCGGCGAGCGGCGGGCAACGACAGCGAGCGGATCACCGCCCACCAGCGGATCGTGGACCGCTACGGCGGGTGCCTCGCCGAGGGCATGGACACCGAGTGGATCGACGCCACCCGCGAAACCACCCGCCGCGACGCGATCGACGCCGTCGCCGCGCTGGCCCGAGCCCTCATCGACTCCGACCCCCAGCACACCCTCGACCTGCTAGAAACCGCGCGGGAGTTCGACCCACACAACGAGCTGCTCTACCGCGACATCATGCGCCTGCAGGAACGGCTCGGACACCTCGACGCGATCCCGCGCACACTGACCCTCCTCACCACCCGCCTCGCCGAAATCGACGAGACGCCCACACCGCAGGCCCTCGGGCTGGCCACGCGCCTGCAACAGCGCCACGACGCCCTGAGCGCCGACACCCGCGCACCCGGCCGGCAAGATCTGCGAGGTGACCGACGTGACACCGCCGCGGTGCGTTGAGCACCCGGGCCCGACCGTGCGCCCCGGCGCCAGGTGTCAGCTCGCGTCGACCTCACCCAGTGCAGGCTTCTCGCTCTCCGCGCTGGACGCCGTTCACGCCGGGAATAGTGGTCGGCGTTGCTTTCCGCCCTCCATGGTAGCGACTGTAGGCCTGTGCCCACTCGATGATCTCCCGGTGGGCGCGAGCCCACACCACCGACGGTGTCAACAAATAGTAGACCTTCGACGGAAGACCTCCCAGATTCTCGCCTCGGATCAACAATCATCGGCCGCCATCTTCTTCAACGCCCGCGCCAGAATACTATCGTGCGGGACAGCGAGTTTACCCGACCATTCCCGCCCGATAGAAAACGAACGAACCGCGCGGGGAATCCCGACCCGCCACATCGGCCCGCCGGCCAAGGTAAACAGTATCGGCGACACCCACTTGTCACCAAATAAGCGCAGTAGCTCATACAGATCCCGCGGGAACTCCCCGCCACCCCCAATTATGATCTTCTCCATACTCCCGCTGCCGCCCCCTGATGGCTTTTCGCGCCGTCCTCGCCGCGGCGGCTCGCGCCAGTGGCAGACGCCCAGCCGGGACGGTGATGCGCCAGCGCAGCTACTTTCGGTGACGGATCCTGAGATCATGTAAACATACGGTGACTTCCGTTGGGGGTGCACACGGAGGATCACCTGGGGGATCAACAGGGGGTACCGGTTAGAGCACTACCCCCAGCAGTCAGTGAAGTCCCAGGACAGGCCGGCCGCAAGGGGATCCGCTGGTATCCCAGACTCGCTTGACCAAAAGCGGGATGTGACATCGGGGCGGGGCTGGTGGCCGGGCTACTCCGGCGGTCCCACCGACCAGGGAACCTGCCCCCTCATGATCCCTGTACTGAACTACTCCGGGTTCGTAGCGGCTCATTGTCGGATAAGCCTGATCAGGTCGCCCGGGGCCTGGTACTCGACCGGTGGCCCGCCTCCGCGCGATTGGCGTTGGCCGCACCCATCCGCCCATGTCGCAGTGACACCGTCGACCTTCTCCAATAGTATGCCACAGCCCGCGTGGCTTATCAACTCGGTCTCGCGAGAGCGTATCGAGGATTCCGCGAAGCGGTCGTCGAGCGCGTCACCGACGGCGCTGCGGAAAAGAGTCATGAGAAATGGCCAGTAGGGCCATTGAGATCCGGTGGGGATCGAGCTATAGTGGACATGTCACCGGGAAACCGGAAACCCCACTGAATGACCCGCCCGGCGTGAGCTACGTCTTTCACACCTGTTGAATCCGGAGGCCACCATGACACCCGAACACCGCGGCGAGCTGGTCTCGCGGGCGCGCGGCGCCGCCCACCGGGCACACGAGGCCGACCGCGACCGTTTCCCGGCCCGCTACCAGGACTGGCCCCGCTGGGAGCGGCGGGCGCGACAGGGCCGCGCGCTGGCCACCGCGCTGGGGGTGCCGGTCTATCACGTCAGCGTGATGGACGACCCGCAGCGGGTCTACGG
>JBOHFJ010000557.1:0-2220 GCA_050699655.1 Pseudonocardiaceae bacterium | reverse complement strand
GGGCGACATGCACCCCGACGGGGTGCATGTCGCCTTCGTCGAGGGCGTGGGATTGCCAGTCCCGTGAGGACACGCCCCAGCGCGGGGCGCCACCCACCGGCTGCGCCTCGCGCGCGGGGGCGGTGGTGGGGTGCTCGCTCATCCGAGCCATTCCCCGAGAACGTCGAACAGTGCCCTCGCGGCAGCCTCATCCATGATGATCACGCACGCCCCGGTAACGTGCATATCGAACACGATCTCGGTGACAACCCGCCCGTCCTGTCTGTCCTGGTTCACCTGTCTCTCCACCACGAGGTTCGCGAAGCCCCTCGGGCCCTGTGCAGCGCGCAGGACACGGGAAACGCCCTGCGGTGAGGGCGGCGAGCCCCCGAGGTCGCGCCATCAGGCATAGTTGATCTCTCCTCTCAGGCGCAGTGAGTTCTGGTGGCCCGCCGCTTCCTGGCCGGTGACTGGGGTGTTGGGGGCGGGGCGCTGGCGGGGCACCACTCGCACGCGCCGGGCCCGGTGGGCGCAGGCGCGCTCACGTTCGGCACGACGCACCAGCTCCGCCACCGTCACCTCCACAACCGCGCCCAACCGGGGCCACAACCAACCCAACCGCTCACGGTGATGCCGCCCCGCCCGCCGCGCCCGACCGGAGCCAGCCCCGGTCAACATTCAGACGTCCCTGAGCGCAGTGCCTCAGCGAGCACCCGCTGCACCTCATCGGCGCTGGGCAGGGCGGTATCGGGGTCCTCGGCGGGTGGTGTGGTCCAGCGAAGCGGCGGCTGGCCCGCTAGTGTCGTCGGCGGCAACGCCACCCACTGCCCGATCCCGCGCAGGCCCACCGATGCGGCCGCCAGGTCATCGCGCACCGTCCCCGAACCGGTGGCCACCACCAGCACCCACCGCGACGGCGCCAGCGCCGTGGCCACCGGCACCGCCAGGCCGGCACTCGCCAGGGCTGGCAGCAGCTCCATTACCCGGAAGGGCACGTCCAAGGCGTCCACACCGCGCCCGCAGGCCAGCAGCACCCCGTAGGGCCGCTGCTCCCAGATGCGCCACGCCTGGTCCGGGTCCCGGACCAGCGCCACCCCCCCGTTCTGAACGAGCGGACGCACCTCGGTGAAGCCCTCGGTGTCAATCCCGTCCACACCGCGCGCCACCGGCCAGCCCCGGCACACCGCCTCGAACGCCGCCACCCGCAACCGCTCCCCGTAGGTGTCCACTCGCGTCACTCCGCCACCCCTGTCCCCACGACCGTCTTCTGGTGGTCGCGCCTGATCTCCATCACAGCGGCGGGAGGGGAGTGGTCCTAGTCACCTCCGCATATGGAGCGCGGTTGTGGCGCGTCGTTCTCGACGTGTGATAGAGGGGGCGCTGGTACTGTGATCGAATGGTGAATCTGGGGGCGACACCACTGTGTCCGGAATGCGGGGCGCGGCTGCGCCGTGGCCGCGAGGCGGGCACCCGATGCGATCCCTGCCAACGCGCAGGCCCCCGGTTGGTCCTGCCCCCGGCTTCTACGACCAGGCGCCCCTGCCCATCGCGCTGGAGGGCCTGGACTTCGGCGCGGTGTTCCTGGCGATCCGTGCCCACACGCACTGGAGCCAACAGACCCTCGGGGAGTACCTCGGGTTCGAGCAATGCCAGGTCTCCCACATCGAGAACGGCAAACGATCCCTGCACGACCTCGCCACCGCCATCAGAGTCGCCAACCGGCTCGCGATCCCCGCAGGCAGACTGGGCTTCGCCCATGGGATTACCGTGGGGCACAGGACGACCACCGGGCGGAAGGGCAGTGGGGTGGACCGCAGAGACTTCGTGGAGCACGTCGGAGCCCTGACCCTCGGGGCGGGGGCCGGGCTGGATATCGACCGGCTGATCGCGTTGCTGCCCCACGCTGAGCCCACCGGCACCCGGCACATCGGCGCGGCTGATGTCGAGGCCATCGAGCAGGCCACCGCCGCGTTCCGAAGCCAGGACTTCACTCACGGCAGCGGTCGGGCCCGCGACGTCGCTGTGACGCAGCTGCGCGTCACACTGCCTTTGCTCGACGCCCAGGTCGCTCCTGAGGTGCGGCCTCGGTTGCTGCTGTCCACCGCGGACCTCGCGACGCAGGCGGGCTGGATGGCATTTGAGTGCGCCACGAGGCGCTGTTGTGTCCGGATGGAGGTGAGAGACCGTCCATTTCTTTGCCGTCGTAGCGGTGAAGTGAAGCTGGAGGCAGCCTGATCCGGG
>JBOHFJ010000556.1:0-2222 GCA_050699655.1 Pseudonocardiaceae bacterium | reverse complement strand
GCACCGGCCGGGTCTGCTTCGGCGACGCGGACGAAGTGCTCGAACTGCGCGGTGCGCTGGTCACCCCCGCTTTCGTCGACGCGCACGTGCACGCCACCTCCGCCGGTCTGCTGGCCGGCGGGCTCGACCTCACCGACTGCGCCACTCTCGCGCAGTGCCTGGAGCGGGTCGCGCGGTGCTCCCGACCCGGAACTGTGTTGTGGGGGCATGGCTGGGATGAGACGTCGTGGCCGGAGCGGCGCGCACCGACCCGCGCCGAGATCGACCGGGCCTGCGGTGGCGCGCCGGTGTACCTGTCCCGGATTGACGGGCACAGCGCCACGGTGTCCTCGGCCCTCCTGGACCGGGCCCCGGCGGCGGTCGGCGCGCCTGGTTGGACGGAGGCGGAGCCACTGACCCAACAAGCCCACCACCACGCCCGCCGGGTCGCTCGGGAATCGATCACACCCGGTCAGCGGCGCGCCGCTCACGAGGCCTTCCTGACCGGGGCGGCCGCTCGTGGGATCGCCGTGGTGCACGAGTGCGCGGGCCCGGAAGTCTCGAGCGTCGAGGATCTCGCTGACCTGCTGGCGGCCGAGCACGGCGTCGAGGTGGTCGGTTACTGGGGCGAGGCGGTCAGCACGCCTGAGCAGGCCCGCGAGCTGCTCGCCGCCACCGGGGCGCACGGATTGGCGGGAGATCTGTTCTGCGACGGAGCGCTCGGCTCACGGACCGCCGCGCTGCGCACGCCCTACACCGACGCCCCTGGCACCCGCGGTGTGTCCTACCTCGACGCGCGGGAGATCTCCGCCCACGTCCGGGCCTGCACCCTGGCCGGAACCCAGGCTGGGTTCCACGTGATCGGGGACGGGGCGACCGATGCGGTGCTGGCCGGCTTCGAGGCCGCGGCGGCCGCGGTGGGCGCCAGTGCGCTGCGCCAGTGCCGGCATCGGTTGGAGCACTTGGAGATGGTGGACCCCAATCAGGCCCGCCTGCTGGCGGCCTGGGGCGTGGTGGCCAGCGTGCAGCCGGCTTTCGACGCCGCCTGGGGTGGCGCGGAGGGGATGTACGCGCGGCGGCTCGGGGTGTCTCGAGCCGCCGCGCTGAACCCCTTCGCCCTGCTCGAGAAGGCCGGTGTGGTGCTGGCGTTCGGTTCCGACGCTCCGGTCACGCCGCTGGACCCGTGGGGCACGGTGCGCGCCGCGGTGGCTCACCGCAGCCCCGGCTCGGAGATCGGCGTCATGGAGGCGCTCGCGGCGCACACCTACGGCGGGTACCGAGCCGCTGCCGCAACCGATCCGCTGGCCGGCACCCTGGCTCCCGGGGCCCCGGCGTCCTACGTGATCTGGGGCAATGCGGAGCTCTTTGGGGCCGAGTTCTTCAAGGCGCAATCGCCTGGCGCCGATCTCCCCTCCTGCCTGCGCACGGTGCACCGCGGCCGGATCCTCTTCGAGCGCGAAGGGGGCCCCGTAGGCTGACCGCCGTGGCCGCTCCGACGCTGACCGCCGAACGGTCCGCCCCGGAGCCACGCCGCGCCCGGCGGTGGGTTGGTGAGCCGCTGGGCGGTGGACTGCGGGGTCGCGGCCTGCCGCGACTGGAGACTGCCGCCGCTGCGGGCCTGCTGCTGTACGCCGCAGCCCCACCGAGGGAGCTGTGGTGGCTCGCGCCGGTGGTTTTCGCGGTGTTGTGGGTGGTGCTGCACGGGCGGTCGGCCCGCGCCGGCTTCGGTTACGGGTTCGCCTTCGGACTCGGCTTCTTCGTGCCCCTGCTGTCGTGGGTGGGGGAATTCGTGGGCCCGCTGCCGTGGCTGGCATTGGCGGTCGTCGAGGCGCTGGCGCTGGCGTTGGCCGGCGCTGGGGTCGCCGTGGTGTCCCGGCTGCCTGTGGCGCCGCTGTGGGCAGCCGGGGTGTGGGTGGCCGCCGAGGCTTTGATCGCCCGGGCGCCCTTCGGGGGTTTCCCGTGGGGGCGGGTGGCCTTCGGCCAGCCGAGCGGGGTGTTCCTGCCGGTGGCGGCGATCGGCGGAGCCCCGCTGCTCACCGCCACCGTGGTGTTGTGCGGCTTCGCCTCCGGCGAGCTCCTCCGCCGCCTCGCCCGAGCGCGTGTCGCCAGCTCCGCTTTTCCCGAACTCAACAGCAGAGCTGGGCAAGGCCCCGTGAACAGCGCTGCTGTTGAGTTCGGGGGCTGGAGAGCACTTGCGCTGCCTGCGTTGCTCGCGATCCTGCCGGTGGGGGTTGGGGTGGGGG
>JBOHFJ010000555.1:0-2237 GCA_050699655.1 Pseudonocardiaceae bacterium | reverse complement strand
CTCCTGCACATCGCCGACCGATCCTCGGTAGTGGTCTCCAGCAAGGTCGGCTACTTCGCCGGTACCGCCTGCCACCCCTATCATCCGACACAGATGCGCTGCCAGTTCGCTACCACCCTAGACAACCTCGACACCAGCTACCTGGACATCTACTTCCTGCACAGCACCGACTTCGGCGACAAGGACCAGTATCTGCCCCACGCGATCGAGGTGATGCGCCAGCTACGGAAGCAGGGACTGATCCGGGCGATTGGGATGCGCGCACCGCACACGTTCGCCGAGCAATGGGCCACCGGCGACGGACCGCGCGCGGCCACGGCCGCCCGGTGGCTGCACCTGTTCCACGCGATCCAGCCGAATGTCATGACCGTCCGGTACAACCTGCTCAGCCCGCTCTACCACGCCCAGGAGACCGACATATTCGACTTCGCGCGCCGCCACCGCGTCGGTGTACTGATCAAACAGGTCTTCGCCCAGGGGCTGCTGCTGCGCCACCCCGCTGATCCCCTGCCGACATTCAGCGCCGCAGACCACCGCTCCCGCGACCCCCAGTTCCAACCCCGCGCCCGGGCCTTTCTGGACACCAGACTCGAGCGTATCCGCGCCAGGTTCGGCAACAACCCCACCGAGCTAGCCCGCATCGCCTCCGGTATGCCCTCCAGCATGCTCCTGACGCGGCCGTACTTGCCGGCTTCCGTAACAACGGACAGATCTACACCACTGTCACGTGCCTCGGTGACCCGCTCCGCGAAGACGAGATCGCCGAAATCCACGCCCTACTCCATCCACCACCTGACGAAGGGATACCCACTCGTGCGGTACATCGAAGTTGAGAAGAAGTTCGCGCTACCGGACCCAGCTGCGCTCAAGGCCAGACTCGGGAAGCTGGGTGCGAAGCCCAGCGAACCGACCCGCCAGCTCGACGTCTACTACAACGCCCCACACCGTGACTTCCTCACCCCCGAGACAGTCTCAGAGTGGCTCCGCATCCGCACCGAGGAACGCGGCTCATCGATCAATTTCAAGCGTTGGCACCCGATCGACGCCCTCGTCAAGACCCACGCTGACGAATACGAATCCACGGTCGAGGACGTGGAGGCCATTCGCCGGCTGCTGGCGGCGCTGGACTTCGCGCCGCTGGTCACCGTGGACAAAACACGTGAGGAATGGAAGTTGCCCGAGGTCGAGGCCGTCTTCGACCACGTCGTCGGCGCGGGTGACTTCGTGGAGTTCGAGTTCAAGGGCAACGCTGAGAACGTCGAGGACGCCACCTCCCAGCTTGAGAAGTTCATCGCGTCCCTGAATCTCAACCTAGGTGAGCCCATAGAGCGGGGCTACCCCCACATCCTCCTCGGCCGCGAGCATTGATCCGCCCCCGGTCAGGGTGCCAGATGGTTACAGGGCCTCAGCTAACGCATGCTCGTTCCCCCACACAGCGTCCATGGTGTAGCCAGGGTGGGCGCAGTGCTCTGGCGTCGGTGTTACGATCAGCGCGATCACATCCTCGACCTCACCCACCGGATCGTTGTTGGCGATCGACACGAGTTGGTCTACCGGTATGACTCCACAACCTGAACCCGAACCCAGCGATCCCGTGATCCAGAGGGTCTCCTCTCAGATCGTCTACCACAACCAGTGGATGCAACTCCGCGAAGATGTGATCCAGCGCCCCGACGGATCTCAGGGCATCTACTCGTATGTCGAAAAACCGGACTTCGCGCTCATCATCCCGGTCGAGGGGGGTGGGTTCCACCTGGTGGAACAGTACCGTTACCCGGTTTCCCACCGGTCCTGGGAGTTCCCGCAGGGCACCCTGCCCAACCGGGAGGATGAGGATCCAGCGGCACTCGCCCGCAGGGAACTGGCCGAGGAGACAGGACTCCGAGCGGGGCGTCTCCGCCGTCTCGGCTCTCTTTACCCGGCTAAGGGCATGAGCAGCCAAGCGTGCGCCGTATTCGTGGCCGACCAACTTGAGGCGGGTCAGCATTCACGGGAACACGAGGAACAAGACATGCTCCAGCGCTGGTTCTCCCGGAGCGAGCTGGAAGACATGATCCGAAGCGGTATGATCACCGACGGTTCGACGATCGCCGCGTACATGCTTTATCTCGCGTCCGACGAGAATCGCACATCAGCGTAGCGCTTCCAACCATACCGGAACTCGCACAGTTCCCCTTATCCCTCCCAGCCCCGCTTGCGCTGGGGTTCCCGAACTCAACAGCAGCGCTGTTCAGGGT
>JBOHFJ010000554.1:0-2239 GCA_050699655.1 Pseudonocardiaceae bacterium | reverse complement strand
GCTTGGCACAGGTCGGCCAGGGTGGCCAGGTCGTCGCGTTGGGCGGTGACGAACGCCAGGTCCACCGGGTCGCCGTGACCAGGAACCACGATGCGCGGGGTGAACCGGAGCAGCTCGGTTACCGCGACGGGCCAGTGCAGCGGGTGGGCGTCGGTGAAGTCGGGGTCGGCGCCCTGCTCCACGAGATCCCCGGCGAAGAGCACACCGGTGTCGGGCGACCACACCGCGACGTCGTGGTCGGTGTGCCCCAGCCCGGGATGGGTCAGCAGAACCCGCCGACCGCCGAGGTCGATCTCGACCGGCTCAGTGACCAGGTGATCGGGCACCACGGGGCGCACCAAGGCGGGGTCGTGCGGCATCCGGTGCGCGCGGGAGAAGGCCAGCGCCTCGGCGTGTTGCGCCGCGCCGCCCCTGGCCAGGTCATCCCGGCAGCGGGGATGCGCCCACACCGCAGCTGGCAGGATGGACGCGGTGCCCAGGCAGTGATCGAAGTGCGCGTGAGTGAGCACCACGGTGCACGGTTGCCGAGTGACCTCTCCGACCGCGGCGCGCAGCTCCGCGCCCTGATCGGGATCACCGCGGGTGTCTACCACTAGGACGCTGTGGTCCCCGATCACCAAACCCACCGACAGGTCCAGCTCGGTGTAACGGCGCACCAGCACACCGTCGGCCAGCTCGATCCACCGCGCCGTCATGTGGCAATGTTGCACGCTGTGCGCGTTTACCTCGGTTCCGATCACGCTGGTTTCGAGCTCAAGGTCTTTCTGGTGCGGCACCTGGCCAGTCTCGGGCACGACGTGGTGGACGTCGGCCCCGACGCCTTCGACCCGGACGACGACTACCCGCCGCTGTGCATCGAGACCGCGCGCCGGGTGGTGGCCGATCCGGGCAGCCTCGGCGTGGTGATCGGCGGGTCGGGCAACGGCGAGCAGATCTCCGCGAACAAGGTCCCGTGCTGCCGGGCCGCGCTGGCCTGGAGTACCGAGACCGCCCAGCTCGCCCGGGAACACAACGACGCCCAGGTGGTCGGGATCGGCGCTCGGATGCACACCCCCGCCGAGGCGGCGGAGATCGTCGAGGCGTTTGTCGCGACGCCGTTCTCCGACGGCGAGCGGCACCGCCGCCGGATCAGGCAGATCTCGGAGTTCGAGTCCACCGGGGACGCACCGCCGGTCTCTGCGGGCTGACCCGCTGATGCCGGAGGGTCACGTGACACACCGACTGGCAGGCGCGCATCAGCGGTGTTACGGAGGGTCGCGGGTCGCGGTGTCCAGCCCACAGGGTCGTTTCGCGGCGGCCGCCGCGAAGCTTGACGGTCGGGTGTTGCAGTGTGCCGAAGCGCACGGCAAGCACCTGTTCCACGTTTACGGCCCTGATTTGGTAGTGCATGTGCACCTTGGTTTGTATGGTTCCTTCACTGACGCGGCGTTGCCCGTGCGGTCGCCGCGGGGGCAGGTGCGCATGCGGCTGATTGGCTCCACACACTGGACAGATCTGCGTGGGCCGGCGGCTTGTGAACTGCTCACAGGGACCGAGGTGGACGTGGTGCGCGCCCGGCTGGGGCCGGATCCGCTGCGCCACGACGCCGAGCCAGACTGGGCCTGGGCGCGGATCTCCCGGTCCCGGGCGCCGCTGGCCACGTTGCTGATGGATCAGGCGGTGGTCTCGGGAATCGGCAATATCTATCGGGCGGAGCTGCTGTTCCGCCATAAGCTGGATCCCCTGGCGCCGGGTTGCCAGCTGCGTGCGGATCAGTGGGCGGTCCTGTGGGCGGATCTGGTCGAGCTGATGCACGACGGGGTGCGTCGCGGCCGGATCGATACCGTCCGGCCGGAACATGACCCGGTTCGTATGGGCCGTGTTCCGCGGCAGGATCGGCACGGTGGTGAGGTTTACGTGTATCGCCGTGCCGGGGCACCATGTCTGGTGTGTGGCACGGCCGTCCTCACGGCACGGCATGGGGGGCGCAACCTCTACTGGTGCCCCCGCTGCCAGCAGCCGTGATGGCCATGCGTGCCATCTGATCGAGGTAGCACAGCGGAAAATCTCGTCTGCTTCCCGCCCACGCAACAGACCTTAGCAACCGACAGCGGGCCCCCCGCTGTTGCGGGGGGCCCGCTGGTTCGAGTGGGTCAGTACTTAGTCGTCCCAGCACCACCGGTGGTGCTGGTCCCAGTGGCCGTGGCTGTGGCGGTGGTGCTCGTGGTGCTGCTTGTGACGGTCCCGGTCGTTTTCACGG
>JBOHFJ010000553.1:0-2241 GCA_050699655.1 Pseudonocardiaceae bacterium | reverse complement strand
GCGTTGGCTGCGGTACCACCGGCGGGGGTGGCGCAGCCAACGCCGGGACCGGGTTGCCCAGCACGATTGCCCTCAGCGCGGTTGTCCGCAACGCAGTGGTCCCCAGCGCGGTGACGCCGATCCCGGCGGCTACCGCGAACAGCACGAGGGTGATGACCACCGCGACCCGCCTACGCCGCCGGGCCGGCGGATGCGGCGCGGCGGTGATCGGGTCACCAAGCACTGACACTGGGTCTCCCTTCACCTCGCACCGACGGTGTCCATGGAGGAAACTAGAGGGCCCCGGGACCGCGCCAGAGCGCGGCTAGCAGACCGAAATCGTCAGTATCCGTGGATCAAGATCCTTTACGCTGCGGAGTGCTTGGGGTTTTCGTCAGGTCGTTCGACGAGCGGGACGAAGACGACGGGAAGGACACCAGCAGGCACAGTGTCGAGCGGGACAGGAGAACGTCCACCAAGCCCCACCTCGATGATTACAAGTAGGCCAGCCCCGTGACCAGCACAGCCGGGTCGAAGGCGCTGGCCAGTGGGCTTGACACCACGAACGCGGTGGCCGTCGCGCTGCGCGCGGTGGCAGCTCCCAGCGCCCGATCGGGCTCACACGCTCATGATCGTAGTTTAGGTGCCCCAAGCGACATCTCGTGTCGTTTCTGGCACACAAAACACGATCATCCTGCCCGGGACCGCACACGCCACGCCGATCAGACCCGGCACACGGGCACGCAGACCCCGTTCCGTTCACATTGCATCCGTCAGAAACACCGGGAAGATACCAGTAGCTTGACGGTTGAGGCCACGCGGTGCGGGATCATGACAGGCGCGTGACCAGGGGCAGGCCAGACCACAGGGTCCCGGCAAAGTCACACGAAAACCTGTGCCTTGCCGCGATCCCGGCGGCGCGGTGTGCGAGCCGGATAGGCCAGGGAGTGTCCGGTAGATCTCGTAGCTCGTGATCAACCCTACTGTCACCGAGTTCGACGTGAGAGCCACCCGAGACCGACCGAGCAGCCCTCCTGTCGAACTCGGCGCACTGAGAGCACACAAGATCGTCGACCACCACTTGTTCAGCGATCCATGGGCATCTAACTGCTAAAACAGGACTTTGTTGGGGCGCTGGGCCGGATCAGGCCACGACCGGGGAAGCACGTCGTGGACCACCCATCCAGCCATGACGTCGAAGGTTCGGCCGGTGGCGAGTAGCTCCTCGACGGCACAAACGTCGGTCCCAGGACGGGCGCGACCGACAGCCAGGACGAGACCGTTCCAGCGCCCTGTTGGGTCATCGGTTCTGAGTGGGTCAGCTCCGGGCGGGGTCTGGTCGGCTGGCGCACCAGTTCGCCTCGTAACCGGCGGTGAAGCGGTCGATCAATGCGGCGAACTGCTCGCGTTCATCGGGCTCCCACGAGGCGATGATCGCTTCGGTCCGGTCGTCGCGACGCTGCTGGGTGCGCTCCAGCAGCGCCGTCCCAGCGTCGGTGATGGCAAGCAGCGACGCGCGCCCGTCCCCGGGATCGGCACGCCGCTCCACCAATCCCATGGCGACGAGCTGAGCGGTCTGCCGGCTGACGGTGGACGGATCGGAGTGCACCGCGGCGGCGAGTGTGGTGACTCGCGACGGCCCGGCGCGGACCAGGGTGTGGAGTAGCATGAACGACGGCCGGTCGAGGCCGTCCCCGTACGCGGCGGCGGCGCGCTCGCTGAGCCGGAGCAGCCGAGCGAGCCCGGTGCCGATCCGGCTGGCGACTCTGAGGTCGTCGGCCACCGGTGGGGAAGCAGGCATCGAGACCCCTTCACTTTCACTGTATGTCGCACACAGGTAACTGTCTGGCTTAAGCATCCCCGGCGTTCTCGGCACCGGCAAGGATGTTCACCGGTAGGTGGCGCTGTGCAGTCCCAGTCTGA
This sequence comes from Pseudonocardiaceae bacterium, assembly GCA_050699655.1. Lineage (GTDB taxonomy): Bacteria > Actinomycetota > Actinomycetes > Mycobacteriales > Pseudonocardiaceae. The sequence goes on along the minus strand of JBOHFJ010000553.1, from coordinate 339 downwards.
CCGAGAGTGCTCAGCTCCCGAGCTTGGCTTCTCGAACGCAGCGTGGCGAGCTGCTGAAACGGGAGAATAGCTCTACGGTCGCGGTAGTCTTGTTCGGTATCTCTCACTGTTGGGGAGCGTTGGTGAGCACGGAAAGTTACCTGGGGTCTGATGTGGTCCGCAGTGTGATCCCCGCAAGGATCGACCGGCTGCCCTGGTCGCCGTTCCATACCAGGATGGTGATCGCGCTCGGGGTGGCCTGGATCCTCGACGGCCTGGAGATCACGGTCGCCACCAGCGTCGGCGCGGTGCTGAACGAGCCGCGGACGCTCAACCTGTCCGCCACCGAGGTCGGGCTCG
>JBOHFJ010000552.1:0-2254 GCA_050699655.1 Pseudonocardiaceae bacterium | reverse complement strand
AGCTGACCAGTGGCCCGCGCACGGCGAATCGCGCCGCGTCGGGCCGCTCGTCCCGGCCGAGCAGCTCCCCCAGTTCCTCGACAATGCCGGTGAACACGGCTTAACCTCCCTGAGCGGTGCCCTCACCGACCGCCGCACGCGCGGGCCTGCGCCCGCAGCGACTCGATGGCCAGCGCTGGATCATCCGCCCCGTACACCGCCGAGCCGGCCACGAAACAGTCCACTCCGGCCGCCGCGGCGGCCTCAATGGTCTCGGCGTTGATCCCCCCGTCGATCTCCACCAGGACAGTGAGATGCCCGGTATCCACCAACCGCCGCGCGGTGCGCACCTTGTCCAGCACCTCGTGAATGAACGACTGCCCACCGAAGCCGGGCTCCACGCTCATCACCAGCAGCGTGTCGTAGTGCCGCAGCGCCTCCACCCAGGGCTCCAGCGGAGTCTTGGGTTTGATCGACAGGCCGGCCTTGGCCCCAGCCGCGCGCAGATCCTTCGCCAGCTTCACCGGGTCCCGCGCGGCCTCGGCGTGCACCGTGACGTTGTGGCAACCCGCTTCGGCGTACCCGATCGCCCACCGATCCGGGTTGTCAATCATGAGGTGGCAGTCCACGGGGATGTCGGTGTACTTCATCAGGCTCTCCACCACCGGAAGACCCAGAGTGAGGTTGGGCACGAAGTGCCCGTCCATCACATCGACATGCAACCAGTCCGCACCCGGCACCGCGTTGGCCTCGTCGGCGAGCCGAGCGAAGTCAGCGGCCAGCAGGGACGGCGCGATCATCGGCTGATGGGGCACGGTATGCACCGTATCGCTCCTGGCCACCGCAGGCTAACCACCCGTGAGTGGCAAACAGTGCTGTAGCACTCAATACCACTCACGAGCGGTTCCGACCCGGAACTGCAACTGGTCCCCAGCGACGCTCACGCGGACGTCCTGACCATCGCGAAGCTCGCCAGCGAGCAGCATGCGGGACAGCGTCCGGTCAAGTTCACGCCCGATTGCTCGGCGCAGCGGCCGGGCCCCGAACTCAGGCTGGTAGCCACGGTCGGCGATCCAGTCGATGGCGTCCGCGTCGAGGTGCAGGGTGATGTCCCGCGCGTGCAGCCGCTGGCGAGTCTGCTCCAGTAGCAGCCCGGTGATCGTGCGAAGCCGCGGCCGGTCAAGACCGCGGAACAGGACGACCTCATCGATGCGATTGAGGAATTCCGGCCGGAAGTGCCGCCGCACGCTGGCCATCAGTGGCTCCCGCACCTCCTCCACTGATCGCCCAGCGCTGGTCGCGGCCAGCAGCGCCTCGCCGCCGAGGTTGCTGGTCATGATGATCACAGTGTTGGCGAAATTCACGGTCCGGCCCCGGGAGTCGGTGAGCCGGCCGGCGTCGAAGACCTGCAGCAGGATGTTCGAGACGTCGGAGTGCGCCTTCTCGATCTCGTCCAGCAGCACCACGGTGTACGGAGTGCGGCGGACGGCGTCGGTAAGCTGGCCAGCCTCCTCATGACCGACGTAGCCGGGTGGCGCGCCGATGAGCCGTGACACCGTGTGCTTGTCCTGGAATTCGCTCATGTTGATGCGGATGAGCCGCTCCTGCGACCCGAACAGGGCCTGCGCCAGTGCTCGAGCCAGCTCGGTCTTGCCGACGCCGGTGGGGCCGAGGAACAGGAACGACCCGATTGGCCGGTCCGGGTGGCTAAGACCGGCGCGACTGGCCCGGACCGCGTCCGCGACGGCCTCGACCGCCTCGTCCTGCCCGACGACCCGCTGCCGCAGCTGCTCCTCCAGGTGGAGCAGCTGGTGGCGCTCCACCTCGGTGAGACGGGCGACCGGGATACCGGTGCTGCGTGCGACGATGTCCGCGACGTCGTTAGCGCCGACCTCCGGCGGGCGGGTCGGGCCGGCGTGTGCGGTCTCCAGCTCCACGATCGCTCGATCGAGTGCCCGAGTCAGCGCCTGCGCTCGCTCGTAGTCTTCGGCGTCAACCGCGATGTCCTTGGCCCGGGTGAGCTGCTCGACGCGCTGCTCGAGCGCACGGGTGGCCTCGCTTGGGACCTGCGCTCGGCTCCGGACCCGCGCGCTGGCTCGGTCGATCAGGTCGATCGCTTTGTCGGGGAGAAACCGATCAGTGAGGTAGCGGTCAGACAGCCGGGCGGCGGCGGCGGTGGCCTCGTCGGTGATGCGCACCCGGTGGTGCGACTCGTAGCGCTTGCGCAGGCCGCGCAAGATCGCGACGGTGTCTTCGACGCTCGGCTCGGCGACCA
>JBOHFJ010000551.1:0-2300 GCA_050699655.1 Pseudonocardiaceae bacterium | reverse complement strand
GCACGTTGCTCGCCGGGCGAACCGAGCGGTCAGTGGCGAGCTGAGCAGTCAGCCAGTTAGTTAGTTAGTCGGCCAACTGCTGATGTAGCTGGTCAACCTCGGCGCGCAGCTCGTTCAGCTGACGGTGCAGAGCCTGTATCGCGACCACCAGCACACCGTGGGAATCCACCATCGGGATGGTGGTATCGCCCTTTCCCAACCCGAAGGCGGCATGCCAGTCCTGGGCCATCGGGCCCAGATGGCGCACACCAGTGGCCTCCCACCGGTAACGCCACGTCGCCACTGGCAACGCACCGAGCTTGGTCAGAACTTCGCAACCGTTGACTGGCCCGGTGTTAATCATCGGCTCCAACCCACCGCCACAATATCGGACTTGAGCCGGCGGTCGCTAAGAGCACTGGTGCCCAAACCCAACGCGGTGGTTGCAGTGCTCAACGCGCTGGTGGCAAGACCCAGCCCGGTACTGGCGAGACTGGTGAGGGTACTCGTCCCGCCGATGAAACTTGTGATGGTAGAAAAAAGACTAGCGAGGCTAAACATGTTGAATCAGTCCTTTCATCAACCTGATGGGAGCAGTTGGTCTCCTGTGGTACGCCCAACTGGTTCCAGTAACTATCCGCTCAGTCATCCTTGTCGTCAAGGTCCTGTCTAAAATTATTTAAGCGGATCAATAGGTAACGCGTGGCGACCATTAACGCTCAGGGAGTGAACTGATCGAACCAAATATCGGACCATCGCCCCATATCTCCGACAAGGTTGACTATTCACCCGTTAGAGAAAGTTAGTCGATGGCGCGGGGCGATCATTTGTACTCAGAGCGTGAACAGGTTGAACAGAATTTCGAGCCATTGGCTCGTGTCTCCAATAATGTTGACTATTCACCCGTTAGAGAAAGTCGGCGGGGTAGCGTAGGGCGATCACTTGCACCCGTAGAGTGCACTGACCGAGCCGAATATCGGCTAGTTGTTCGGGCAAATGCTCCCTCGGTGCAAGACGTTCACTCGCTCTCGGTAAATGAGTTAATCGAACGACACATTCTCACTGGTAGCTCATATTCACGGAAGTCTCAGAAAACTCAGCAGTCTCAGAAAACTCAGCGGTCACTCCCGCCCCACGGGGCCGTTTCGGGATCGTTTTTGGCTTCGGGGCGAGCTTGGGGTGCTCGTAGCGTCGGTGCGAGGACGAGCTGGGTGGGGTGGGGGTGGCTGAGGAAGTCGTGGTGGGAGATCTCCCAGCCGTAGGCGCCGGCCAGCGGGAACACCAGGATGTCCCCGACGCGCAGCCGCTGCACCCAGACTCCCCGGGCGAGCACGTCCCGGGGAGTGCACAGCTCACCGGCGACGTCGACACACACCGCGCGTACCTGCGGTCGGGCGAACGGGTAGCGCCACGCTTCGATCGACAGCACCGCGAATGGGTGGCTGTATCCCCAGGCGGCCGGCAGCCGGAAGTGGTGGGTCCCGCCGCGCAGCACCGCGAAATGGCGGCCGTGGGTGCACTTGAGGTCGAGCACCTCGGCGGCGTACCAACCAGCCTCGGCCACCAGGAACCGGCCCAGCTCAAAGATCAACCGTACCCCGGGCGGCAGCCTGCTGAGCGCCTCGCCGAGCCCGGCGGCGAAGTGGGGCAGGTCGAAGCCCGCACCACCGGTGTAGGCCACCCCGATGCCGCCGCCGACGTCGATGACGTCCAGGTCGATGCGGTGCCGGTCCGCCGCCCGGACGCACCATGCCACGCTGTCGGCCACGAAGTGGGCGTGCGCGGCCGCGTCGAGGTTGTTCGAGGCCGCGTGCAGGTGAAAACCGCGCAGCCGCACCGCCGCCAGCGAGCGGGCCAGCTCAACCGCCGGCGCCAGCAGGGTCTCGTCGATCCCGAACTGGGTGGCGGTCCCGGCCATCCGCAGCTCGCCCGCCAGGCCGCCGGAGCGCCGGTTCACCCGCAGCGCGACCGGCACGCGGACACCTAGTCGCGCTCCGATCAGTCCCACCCGGCGCAGTTCGTGCAAGCTCTCCACGTTGAGCAGGCCCAGGCCGGCCCGCAGCGCGGCGGTGATCTCCGCGTCGGTCTTGGCCGGGCCGCTGAACGCGAGCCGCGACGCGCCCGCGGCGCGCGCCTTGTCGATCTCGCCCAGCGAGGCCACCTCGAACCCCGAGACATGCCTCGCCAGCGTGCTCAGCACCGTGGGGTGGCTGTTGGCCTTGACCGCGTAGTACAGCTCGCACCGCCCCGGCAGCGCGGCGCGGACCGCCTCGATGCGCTCGAGGAGCGCATCGAGGTCGTAGACGTACGCGCACACCGGC
>JBOHFJ010000550.1:0-2305 GCA_050699655.1 Pseudonocardiaceae bacterium | reverse complement strand
GGATCTGCCCGATCTGTTCCGGCGGGTGCACGAGCTGGCCGCTGACCGTGATTCGAGCGCGCTGGAGGTGGAGTTCCGCGGTGTGCCTGAGCACGGTGAGGCCTACTACGCGTGCCGCCTGTGGGCCGAGCGCGCGCCCGGCGGGGAGGTGCTGCGCCTGGTGGGCACTGTCCAGGACGTCACCCGGGCGCGAGCGGTGGAACGCGAGCTGCGCGGCGAACAGCATCGGTTGGCGCAGACGCAGCGGGTGGCCGGGATCGGTGCCTGGGAGTGGGATCCGGACCGCGACCGGCTGGTCTGGTCGGACCTGATGCGAGACGTCTACGGAGTGACGGCTCGGCAGAGCACCTACCGGACCTTCCTCTCGATGGTGCATCCCGATGACCGGGAGTGGGTGGACGGTCTATGGCGCCAGCTGGTCCTCGACCAGGAGCCGGTGGACTGTGAGCACCGGGTGCGGCGACCAGACGGCAGTGAGCGCACCGTCCGCTGTCATGGCGCGGCCGTTCCTGATTTCTCCGGGCGCCTGCGCCTGGTCGGCACGGTGCAAGACGTCACCGAGCAGCGGGCCACCGAAACCCGGATGATGCGCTCCAGCCAGCGCTTCGCCGACCTGCTGGCGATCACCCCGATGGGCATCGGGATCTTCGACGACAGTGACCGGCTCGTCGACGCCAACGAAGCGCTGTGCAAGCTGCTGGGCTATGACCTGGAGACACTCCGGGGGATGAGTTCCGAGGCGCTCACCCACCCCGATGAGCGGGTCGGGAGGTTGCGTGTCCTGCGCACTCAGCACGCGACCGGGACCATGCCTCGTTCCCTGCCCGGTTCCATGTGTGGGAGCTATACCGTGCCGCAGCGGATCTTGCAGCGGGCCGACGGTGCCCCGGTGTACTGCGAGCTGAACGTGTCGGCGTCGGTGCAGGACGACGGCCAGCGCTTCCTGCTGGTGATCTTCACTGACATCACCGAGCGACGCCGAGTGGCCGAGGCGCTCACGTACCGGGCGACCCACGACGAGCTCACGGGTCTACCCAATCGGGCCGCGATCAAGGACACCCTGACCGAGCTGCTTGTCTGCCCCGAGGCCGACCTCGCGGTGCTGTTCTGCGACATTGACAACTTCAAGCGGGTCAACGACGCGCTCGGGCACGATGCCGGCGATGAGTTGCTGGTCGCGCTGGCGCGATGGCTGCGGGACGGGTTGCCGCAGGGCTGCACCGCGGGGCGGCTGTCCGGCGACGTCTTCGTGGTTATCTGTTCCGACCTCGCCGCGCAGGGCGGTGTCGACTCACTGGTCGCCACGGTCTCGGGGTTGCTGCGCACCGCCATTCCGCTGCGGGGCCAGCTCATCCGGGTGTCGGCGGCCATTGGCGTCGCGGTGCCGGACGCCTCGACGGGCGGCGCGCAAGACTTGCTGCGCTTCGCCGACGTGGCCATGTTCGAAGCCAAGCGGACCGGCACCGGGCATGTCGCGATGGCCAACGCGGCGCTGATCGCGTCAGCTGATCGACAGGTGGAGCTGGAGTGCCAGCTTCGCGAGGCGCTAGCGCGCGACGAACTGCAGTTGCACTACCAGCCGGTGGTCAATCCCGACGGAGCGATCCTCTCCGCGGAGGCGTTGATCCGCTGGCCGCACCCGGAGTGGGGGATGCTCAGCCCGGGCGTGTTCTTGCCGGTGGCCGAGCAGGGCGGCCTGATGCGCGAGCTGGACCGGTGGGTGCTGCGCACCGCGCTGCGCGAGGCGCGCGAGTGGGTGCCCTGGGATGGGCGCCCCGTCGCCGTCGCGGTCAACCTCGCTGATCCCGGCGATGGTGACTTCGTGGCCGGTGTCGCTGCCGCGGTGGCCGAAAGCGGGCTGCCCTGGGGCCGCTTGGTGCTGGAACTAGTGGAGACCACGTTGATCGGCCTGCCGAGCGCGACTCGGCAGGCGATGGCCGAGCTGGTCGAACGTGGGGTGCGCTTCGCGGTGGACGACTTCGGTACCGGGTACTCCTCGCTGGCCCGGCTCAAGGAGCTGCCCGCGCAGATCGTCAAGCTGGACCGCCAATTCGTCTGCGAGATCGATGTCGACCCGTCGAATCTCGCGGTGGCCCGAGCGGTAGTCGACATGGCTCACGCGCTGGATCGCGTCTGTGTCGCTGAGGGAGTCGAGAACGCGACCCAGTTCCAGGCCCTGCGCGAGCTCGGAGTAGACGCCTACCAGGGCTGGTTGTTCTCCCGCGCGGTCCCCGGCCCCGAGTTCCGCACACTGCTGGAGCGCGGCCCGCTGCCCTGTGGATAACCCGCCAGTGGATAGCCGGCC
>JBOHFJ010000549.1:0-2311 GCA_050699655.1 Pseudonocardiaceae bacterium | reverse complement strand
CAACTGCACGGCCACACCTCACTTTCAGCGATCAAGCTACGGCTACAACGCGGTGGGACTACCGAAACGTCGACGGGCTGTTGCAGTACCACGCTGGATGGCAAGTCCGGCGATGGGCTCGGGGTGTCCGTCATCGCCGGACCTGCCTGCTCAGGAGGCGGTGCTCAGCGTGGTTCTTGGGGAGCGTTTACTGCTCTCGTTGGCTCAGCCACTCCCGCACCTCCACTGAGCTGCACGTCGTGCCCGTGCTGTTGAGCAAGTGCCACCACACCGCGTCCAAGCCTTGGTGCATGGCGAATTCCAGGGCGCTGCACACGGTGCACTGTGGCCGCCGGTGCCAGAATCGCCACGCCCAGCGTGACCAACCGCAAAAACGGCACTGGCCCCGCTTGTTGACTCGGTGCCGGTCGAGCAGAGTGACAGTAAAGGTGAGCAGCCGCGCGGTGTGTTCGGCCAGCGCGGCCGGGGGCTGAGCCTCATGGAGCTCATGTGTCCATTGCTCCAACTGCTGCCAGAGTACCCGATACCTCGTCTGCCACACACTGCTCACATCCGTGGGTGCGGTACCGCGTTATCCCCGGCACCAACCTCCCCATCCTGGATCACGGCTGGGGCGGCGGGTTGGTCGGCGCGCAGCGGGTCGCTCCCGAAAGCCGCCGCGAGCGCTTCTCGCAGTGGAGCGGAATCCGCGGCGCACACGTAGGCGCTCGGCCCCACCCGCCAGCCTTGCAGGAACAACGCGCCGCCGTCCATGTCGGCCACCAGCACTGTCGGTGGCACGGCCGTGCCGGGGCGGATGCAGTACCCGATGCCGTCTCCGCCCACGCCGGTGGTGTCGGCAGGTGGTTCGCTCATGTGCTTCTCGCTCCGTTTCCGTCGGGGTTCCGTTCGGGTCTAGTCGGTACGGATAGCGTCGTGTGTTTCACTGTCGGTAGTCGAGCGGTCGCGGGTGGCTGTGAAACGTGGTCGAAAAGGGGGCGGTCCAGTGCCAGGGGATGTCAGGCTCGGAGCGGAGCTGCGGACAGCGCGTGATTTGACGCTGGCCGCGGTGGCCCGGCAGGCCAGATGTGCGCTGTCGCTCGTCTCGTATGTCGAGTCGGGGGAGCGTGCGCTGCAGCCGTGGCTGGCGCGGGAACTGGACCGAATCTATGAAACGGGTACCGTGGTCGCATCCCTGGCGCGGGGCTCCGGCGGCGCCCCGGAGGGGAACCTCGCTTCTGGGGTGCCCACGAGGGACGTGTTCGTGGTGCTGCTGCCACAAGGAGGTGTCGTAATGCCCCTCTCTCGACGTGAAGCGTTGACGACCCTCGGCCTCGGGACGGTGACCGGCGGGCTGCACGGTGAGTTCGAACGTGCGCTGGACCGTATCCAGCCCGATGGTGATGTCTTGCAGTCTCTCCAGGATGCGTTCAATGGTTTCAAGGAAGCCACCCGGATCCTGCCGCCCCGTCAGCTTATTGATGCCATGACGGGCAACGTCGCCGTACTGGATGGGTTGCGCCGCAAAGCCGCCGATGCGGACCGACACCGTTACGGCACGCTGCAGGCGCACTACGCCGAATCGCTGAGCTGGTTGAGCGAAGAGGCGGGGGATCTGCCGGGCGCGATGTGGTGGATCGACCGGGCATCGCAGTGGGCGCAAGCTGCGGGATGGACGAGCATGACTGCGTTCACTTTCGTTCGGCGCTCAATGATGGTATTGACCTTCTCTGGCGACGGGCTTCAGGTAGTCGATCAGGCACGACCTGTGCTCGATATGCCGCAGGCGTCGCCGCGGATGAAGGGCTTGGCGGCCAAACAGATGGCTTCCGGGTATGCGCTGGCAGGTAACCGGGATGCGAGCCGTCGCGTCCTTGATGCGGCGATGGACTGGCTCGCTCAACCAGTTCGTGAGGACGACGCGGCGCTCAGCCAGCTCCATGTGATAAACGATGATCTCCTTGCCGTTTACCAGACGACGTGTGATGTCTACCTCGGTTACGGTGCTCGGGTCATTCCGGTGTTGGAACCCCGGATGGAGTCACTGGCCGGGTCGTCTTTCCACAGAGCCACCATCACCCGGGTCAAGCTCGCGCGGGCCTACGCCAATGCCGGCCAGCCGGAGGAGGCGTGCCGGGTGGCGTGGGACACCCTCGACGCCATTGAGCGGATCGACTCGCAATCCGCCCGCAATGAATTGCGCCGCGCGGTGCCCGTTCTGAATCGGTGGCATGGCCGTGGTGATGTCCAAGAAGTCGTTCACCGGCTGGGTACCTAACCGCGCAGCTGGGTGTTCGCGGTTGCGCGGGTGAGATCACGGTTTGTGTGCGTT
>JBOHFJ010000548.1:0-2323 GCA_050699655.1 Pseudonocardiaceae bacterium | reverse complement strand
GCGCGCCCTGGCTCATGCCGAGTCACCTCGACCGGTGGGTACAGACGTCCGCCACACCTGATGCCGACCCTGACCCGGCTCACTGGCTGCATGGCGTGCGACCTGGCAGTCCGGAAGTGAACGTGGTCTGGCGTGCTGACGTACTGCCTGCGGTATTCCCCGCACCTGGCGCTCCGACATCGGAGGTAGCTTTAGCCGGGCAGCGGATCGCGTCCGCGGTGGCTTGGTGTCCGCCCGGCAGCATCGAGGCGATGTCGCTCCCGTTGCACGCCGTCCGGGCTTGGCTGGCTGGGCTGCATAGCGGCACTAGCGATGCCCCGTCGTTCTCGGACACCGCGTTGGACCTCACGGATGGCGCCGATACCGCTGACAAGGCACCGCCCGCGGTCAAACCCGCACTGCGGTGGCGCGGCGACGACAGCACCGTGGTGACCACCGTGAAGGACATCAAACCTGGCTCGACGCTCGTGGTGCCGGCCGTCTACGGCGGCATCCGAGCGGACAACTGGGACCCGACTGCGCGGGTGCCCGTGAGCGATCTCGGCACGGCGGTGCAGGCGAAGCAGCGGGCACGGGCGGTGCTTCGCCTCTATCCGGCGCCAGCAGCCGAATCTGATGGGGAGGATCTGGACCGCGACACGGTAAGCGACTGGCTCGGTGAGCTGGCGGACCTGGCCGAAGGCTCGGATTACGCCGATCTACGGTTGCTCGGCGCGGTGGTGACCGCGCTGAAGGACGGCAAGACATCCCCTCAGATAATTCGCGTGGAGATCGCGCCTGCTCGGCAGAATGGACAGGATCCGGTGGAGATGTTCGTCATCCGGTCACGCAAGCGTGTCGCAGCGTTGGGGCGCCACCGTGAATCATCCAGCGCCGACTCGGAACCGTTGACCAGCTCATTTCTCGGTACCGAGGTGCTCTTGCATCAGCATCTGTCTGATGTCGAGCGTTGGGCACGACGGCTAGGGCAGGCGTGCGGCTTTCCATCCACGATCGTCGAAGACCTGGCGTTAGCGGGGCGGCTGCATGATCTCGGCAAGGTCGATCAGCGTTTCCAGCTAGTCCTGCGCGAAGGAAAGGTGGCCGCCGGAGTCCAGCCGCTGGCCAAATCCGTCGCGCCAGCGGCCGACTACCGACGGCGACGAGACGCCGAACAGGCTGCTGGTTATCCCCGAGGCGCCCGGCATGAACTGGCCACGGTGGCGCTGATCGAGCAGGACCGGAAGCTGCGGGACCACGCGCACGACTGGGAACTCGTGTTGCATCTGATCGCAAGCCATCACGGTTACGCGCGCCCGGTCGTCCCCGTGAGCTTTGATCGAGCCCCACAGCAGTTACGAGCGGAATTCGACGGCCGAGTGCTGGAGGCGTGCAGCGACCACGGGCTGTTGCGGCTCGATTCGGGTATCCCGCAGCGGTTCTGGCGATGCGTGCGGCGATACGGCTGGTACGGGCTGGCCTGGCTGGAGGCCGTGCTGCGACTCGCCGACCATCGGGCCAGCGAGGAGGAGGAGCGGACGACATGACTCGCGAGATGGAGCTGCCGGCGCTGGACGGCACCAACCCGCTCGGATTCCTCGCCGCACTGGGAGTGCTGGACGTCCTGCACCGAGCTGGGCTGGAACCGACCGTGCGCTGGACATCGGACCTGGTGCCGGTACCGGTCTATCGGGGCGTGCCGGACTCAGACGAGCTGGTGGAGCTGATCGATGCGGACCGCGCACGCTGGCGGGACAGTGTAGTGCTGCGCGGACCAGAGAATGGCCAGCTCGACGATGTGAAGCCACCGCCCGAGGTGCACCATCAGTGGGCGACTGAGATGATGTGGACCATAAGCGACACTCGTGCCGACGCGGATCTCTTCTGCGCGTTGCTTTCCGAAGGTGCTGTGGATGGTAAAGGTAACGGCAAGCCGACCCACCTGCACTTCACCGCCGGGCAGCAGAAGTTTCTCGTCATGGTGCGGGAACTGGCGAGCCGAGTCGATGCTGAGCGGATTCGGGAGGCGCTATTCGGTCCTTGGCGGGAAGACAGTCCGCTACCGACTTTGTCCTGGAATTCGCAGGGGGAGCGCATTTACGCCTTGCGGGCGATTAACCCGTCCAGCGAGAAGCGTTTGGGCGTGCCGGGAGCAGATTGGCTGGCCTTCCTCGGGCTGGTGTTCTTTCCTACTTGCGCGGAGACGCGAAATACCGACGAGCATGCCTCCCTCAGACCCGAATCCGCGAGTTAGCACCGAATTGATCTCACCTCGGGCTTGTTGATCTTTTTGGGGGTATGTTTTGGGTTTTTGGCAGACCAAGGGCCCGAGTGTCGGCTCGGG
>JBOHFJ010000547.1:0-2326 GCA_050699655.1 Pseudonocardiaceae bacterium | reverse complement strand
GTGCACCGCAGGGTGCCTTGACAGCCGGCTTCGACCAGACCGCTGGTGGGTTCGGCCAGAATCGCCAGCTGCGCGGCCAGCCATTCGGGGCGCTCCCGCTCGATGCGGCCCAGCCCGTTGCGGGCCGCCTCGACCTCCTCGCAGTCGTAGAGCACCACGGTCAGGTCGCACACCGGCTCGGGCACCGTGGCCGCGAGGTGCAGGATCATCGCGTCGCCCGACTTCATGTCCGACGTGCCGCAACCGTAGAGCAGCTCGCCGCACTGGCGGCTGGGCAGGTTCCCGGCGACCGGCACCGTGTCCAGGTGCCCCGCCAGCAGCACCCGCCGCGCGCGGCCCAGCTCGGTGCGGGCCAGCACGGTGTTGCCGCAGCGCAGCAACCGCAGGTGCGGCGCCTGGGCGGCCAGCGCGCGGGCCACCGCATCGGCCAGCGCGCCCTCCTGCCCCGACACACTGGGCACATCCACCAGCGCGGCGGTCAACTCCACGGGGTCAGCGGTCAGGTCCAAGTCCAGGTCCATGGCTGAAACGGTAACTTCTTGATCACCGTTTGTGTGCCGGAAACGACACCTTTTGTCGCTCACGGCACACAAACGGTGATCAGCCAAGTTCGGGCGCTACCGTGGACCGTCGTGAACCATCCGCAGCTCACTTCCGCCCATGGTATGGGGCTGGCGACTCTCACGCACGACGGAACCGTCCTGGACACCTGGTTCCCCAACCCGGGGCTGGGCCTGCCACCAGACGCCGAGGTCGGCACCATACAGATGTCGCCAAACGAGGTGCCCGAGGAGCTCGCCACGCTGCTCGGCCCGGATCCGGCCCGGGGTGTGGAGCTGGTGGCGGTACGCACCGCGGTAGCCGACCTGCAGGCCCCGCCACGCGACGCGCACGACGTGTACCTGCGCCTGCACCTGCTCTCCCATCGCCTGGTCCCGCCGCGCGGCATGAACCTCCAGGGGGTCTTCGAGCTGCTGTCCACGGTGGTGTGGACCAGCTTCGGGCCGTGCCCGGTGGCGGACTTCGAGGCCACCCGGCTGCGGATGCGCCAGCTCGGGCAAGTCACCGTCTACGGGGTGGACAAGTTCCCGCGGATGGTCGACTACGTGGTGCCCCCGGGGGTGCGGATCGGCGACGCGGACCGGGTGCGCCTCGGCGCGCACCTGGCCGCCGGCACCACGGTGATGCACGAGGGGTTCGTCAACTTCAACGCCGGCACGCTCGGCAGGTCGATGGTGGAGGGCCGGATCTCCGCCGGGGTCATCGTCGGTGCCGACTCCGACCTCGGCGGCGGCTCGTCGATCATGGGGACGCTCTCGGGCGGCGGCAAGGAACAGATCACGATCGGCCGGCGCTGCCTGCTCGGCGCCAACGCCGGGATCGGCATCTCACTGGGCGAGGACTGCGTGGTGGAGGCTGGCCTGTACGTCACCGCCGGAACCAAGGTGACGCTGGCCGATGGCACGGTGGTGAAGGCCCGCGAGCTCTCCGGCGCCGACGGGGTGCTGTTTCGCCGGGACTCGGTCACCGGCGCCGTGCACGCGCTGCACCGTCCGGGCAAGGCCGGCATTGAGCTCACCGCCGCGCTGCACTCCAACGATTGACGTTTCGACCAACCAGGGCCGCCGTTCACTAGAATCGAGGCGATGAGCGCCGTCACCATTGATCACCACGGCAGTCCCCGCCGGGCCGGCAAGCTCGTCAAGCTGGGTCACCCGGTGCGTTCCCGGCCCCGCGACCCGGCCACGCACCAGTTGCGCGCCGCGCTGGACACCCGGGTGCGTGCCCTGCTCGCGCACGACCCCGGCACCCGGCTGGGTGAAGATCCGGAAGAACTGCATCAGATGCGGGTCGCGGTGCGCCGGATGCGAGCCATGCTCAAAGCGGCACGCCCCCTACTGGACCGGGACTGGGCCGACGATCTGCGCGCCGAACTGGGCTGGCTGGGTCGGGCACTCGGGCCGGTCCGGGATGCCGACGTGCTCCTCGAGCGGCTGCGCGGCCGAGCGGCGGCCTTCGGCGACACCACCAGCCGAGCGGCGGTGGAAACCTTGATCGGGGCGCTGGTGGCCGACCGGGAGGCCACCCGGGCCGAGATGCTCGCCGCGCTGGGCAGCCGCCGCTACACCGAGTTGCTGCGCCGGCTGGCCACCGCGGTGGCTGGGCCGCTGCCCACCCCACCCGGCCCGCTGGTGGCTCCCCCGCTGGTCGAGCTGGTCCGCACCGAGTACCGCAGGCTGTCCAAGGCGGTGCGCGCGGCCGGTGAGGACCCACCCGACGAGGTTCTGCATGCCCTGCGAATCCGCGGCAAGCGGGTGCGCTACAC
>JBOHFJ010000546.1:0-2335 GCA_050699655.1 Pseudonocardiaceae bacterium | reverse complement strand
TGAGGCCGGACCCCGCTACTGGGTGTCGCTCCGGTTGATCTCGGTGTGCGGGTGCTGGTAAAGAACCTGGTCCGCGGGCAGTGGGAAGCTCACCTCCCCGAACGGGGACAGCGCCCCCTGCAGCGGGGCGGCAAGCTCGCTGACCGGATGGTCCTCCTCCGACCAGCTCGGCCAGGTCGGGTCAATGCGTTCGGTGCGCTTGGCCACAGCTCCTCCTCACTCGGCGGTGCCGCCGACGTCATCATCATCCGGCTCATCCGGCTCACATCACGCACGGCTGCCATGTCCATTGTGCCCAATGCCGGGCGGGCGGTGACTTCGCGGACGTCGCGCGCGCGACACGGGGGAGCCTCGCTACGCTAGCGTGGATGCCCAGCACCACACTTGCTGACTGGCTACGCTCCCGCGACGACGACACGCTGGCCCAGTTGCTGCGCGCCCGCCCGGATCTTGCCGTACCCGCTCCGGCCGATTCGACCGTGCTTGCCACCCGAGCGGGTATCCCGGCTTCGGTCGCCCGGGCCTGCGAGGATCTCGACCGATTCACTCTGGCGGTGCTTTGCGCGCTGGTGGTGGCCGGTGGCGATGCCGCACGGGTGCACCGCCGGGCCGTCCAGCAGCTACTCGTTCGCGCCGCCACCGCGGAGCGGATTGGGCGGGCTCTGGACACCCTGCGGGGCTGCGCATTGATCTGGGGCGAGGATGCGTCGCTCGCGGTGGTGCCGGCGGTGCGCCTGGTCATCGGGCCACATCCCGGCGGCTTGGGCCGCCCCGCCGCGGCGCTCGAGGGCACCGACCTCGACGCGGTGCTGCGCCGGCTCGGCGCTGAGGAGCTGGGGATACTGCGGGCGCTGGCCGCTGGGCCGCCGGTCGGGACCAGCCGGGACGCCGCCGAGGTGCCCCCCGTGGGCCGAGCCCGCACGCCGGTGCAGCGCCTGCTGGCGCTGGGCCTGCTGCGGCGCATCGACGCGAGCACCGTTGAGTTGCCCGCGCAGGTGGGTCTGGCGCTGCGCCGAAGTGCAGACCCGGACCAGCCGCTCGGGCCGCTCGAACTGGACGAGCCAGCGCTGTCCACGCAGCCCCGTGAGCAGTCCGTGGTGGACGCGACAGCCGCGGGCGCGGTGCTCGATCTGCTGCGGCACACCGAGATCCTGCTCGCCGAATGGTCAGCGGACCCTCCCCCAATGTTGCGCTCCGGCGGTCTGGGCGTGCGGGACGTGCGGCGAACAGCGCGCCTGCTGGACGTCGACGAGGCGGCGGTCGCGCTGATCGCCGAGCTCGCCGCCGCCGCCGGACTGCTCACCTGCACCGACGAGACACCGGCCCCGCAGCTGTGGTTGCCCACCGTCACCGCCGATTCGTGGCTCACCGCACCACCGCGGCGGCGCTGGGCCGTGCTGGCCCGCACCTGGCTCAGGTTGCCCCGGCTGCCCGGGCTGGCCGGCACGCGCGATGACAAGGACCGGCCGCTGGCCGTGCTGTCCGAGCAGTTGCGCCAGCCTCGCGCCGGCTCGCAACGCCGCCGCATCCTCGCGGTGCTCGCCCAGCTACCCGCCGGCCATGGCATCGAGCGGCCCGCCGGCAACGGCATAGAGCAGCCCGCCGGCAACGGCATCAATCGGCCCGCCGGCAACGGCGTCAATCGGCCCGACGAGCTCGCCGCCGTGCTGTCCTGGCGGGCCCCGCTCCAGGACAGCCGGCGACACCCGGAGATGATCGACTGGACGGTGCGGGAGGCCACCGCGCTGGGGGTGCTCGCACTGGGCGCGCTGTCCTCGGCTGGGCGAGCGCTCCTGCGCGACGGCGCGAACGCGGCGGCGGCCGTCCTGCAGACCTCGCTGCCCGAGCCGGTGAACCACGTGCTGGTGCAGGCCGACCGCACCGTGGTGGCACCGGGGCCGCTGGAGCCCGAGCTGGCCCGGGAGATCGGGCTGGTGGCCGATGTGGAGTCAGCGGGTGGCGCCACCGTCTACCGGGTCACCGAGGACACCGTGCGCCGGGCGCTGGACACCGGCCGCGGCGCCGCTGACCTGCACGAGCTGTTCCGAACCCGGTCGAGCACCCCGGTGCCGCAGTCACTGACCTACCTCATCGACGACGTGGCCCGGCGGCACGGGCGGCTGCGCGGCGGCGCCGCCGCCGCGTTCCTGCGGTGCGACGACGCGGCGTTGCTCACCGAGCTGCTGGCCCATCCCGTCGCCGCGCGCTGCGCGCTGCGCCGGCTCGCCCCGACCGTGCTGGTCAGCCCACTGTCGCTGGCCGCGCTGCTCGACGCGGTGCGCGGCGCCGGCTTCAGCCCGGTCGCCGAGGGACCCGACGGCCAGGTGCTCGCCCT
>JBOHFJ010000545.1:0-2338 GCA_050699655.1 Pseudonocardiaceae bacterium | reverse complement strand
TCGGGGTCAACGACGCCAAGCTGGACGGCTCCCAGACGGTGATCTCCAACGCCTCGTGCACCACCAACTGCCTGGGCCCGATGGCCAAGGTGCTGCACGATGCCCTGGGCATCGAGCGCGGCCTGATGACCACGATCCACGCCTATACCCAGGACCAGAATCTGCAGGACGCCCCGCACAAGGACCTGCGCCGGGCCCGGGCCGCCGCGATCAACATCGTGCCGACCTCCACCGGGGCCGCCAAGGCCATCGGGCTGGTGCTGCCGGAGCTCAACGGAAAGCTGGACGGCTTCGCGCTGCGGGTGCCGGTCCCCACTGGGTCGATTACCGATCTGTCCGCCTCGGTCTCTCGGGACACCAGCGTCGCGGAAGTCAACGAGGCGTTCCGAGCCGCCGCCGACGGTCCGCTGAAGGGCATCGTGCGCTACAGCGAAGAACCGATCGTGTCTTCGGACATCATCACCGACCCCGCATCGTGCATCTTCGATTCGCCGCTGACCAAGGTGATCGGCAACCAGGTGAAGATCGTCGGTTGGTACGACAATGAATGGGGCTACTCCAACCGGCTGGCTGACCTGATCGTCATGGTCGGCTCACGGCTGTGAGGACGCTCGACGACCTGCTCGCCGCTGGCGTGTCGAGTCGGACCGTGCTGGTTCGGGCCGACCTCAACGTGCCTCTGGACGGCACGCGCATCACCGATGACGGGCGAATTCGGGCCGCACTGCCCACCCTGCGCGCGCTGATCGGCGCGGGTGCCCGGGTGGTGCTGACATCCCACCTGGGTCGCCCGAAAGGCGCACCGGATCCGGCGTATTCGCTCGCTCCGGTCGCCGCCCGCCTCGGTGAGCTGCTGGGCGCTCCGGTGGCGGCGGCGACCGACGTCATCGGCGACTCGGCGCACGCCACGGTGGCCGGCCTAGCCGATGGCGGGCTCGCGCTGCTGGAGAATGTGCGCTTCGACCCGAGGGAGACGGCCAAGGACGCCGCGCAGCGGGGCGCGCTGGCTGACGAGCTCGCCGCCTTGGTGGGGCCCGACGGCGCCTTCGTCTCCGACGGGTTCGGCGTGGTGCACCGCGTGCAGGCCTCGGTCGTCGACGTCGCCCAGCGGTTGCCCGGCTACGCCGGCACCCTGGTGCTCGCCGAGCTGACCACCCTGCGGCGGCTCATCGAGACACCGGGCCGTCCCTACGCGGTGGTGCTGGGCGGGTCGAAGGTGTCCGACAAACTCGCCGTGATCGAGGCGCTGCTGCCGAAGGTGGACACTCTGCTCGTCGGCGGCGGGATGTGCTTCACCTTCCTGGCCGCTCAGGGCCACCCGGTCGGTGCCTCGCTGCTGGAGCCGGACATGGTGGACGTGTGCGCCCGGCTGCTGAAAGCCGCTGGTGACACCCTCCGGCTGCCGCGTGACGTGGTGATCGCCGACGAGTTCGCCGCGCACGCGAACACCCGGGCGGTGGCGGCACGGGATATCCCGGAGGGGTGGATGGGCCTGGACATCGGCCCGGACACGGTGCGGGACTTCGCCGCGGCGCTGGCCGGAGCCGCCACCGTGTTCTGGAACGGCCCGATGGGTGTGTTCGAGCTCGCCCCGTTCGCGGCGGGCACCCGCGGTGTTGCCGACGCCATCGCCGAGTCGTCGGCGTTCAGCGTCGTCGGCGGTGGCGACTCCGCTGCCGCGGTGCGGTTGCTGGGCCTGCCCGAGGACGGGTTCTCGCACATCTGCACCGGTGGTGGCGCGGCTCTGGAGTTTCTTGAGGGCAAGGCGCTGCCCGGTGTCGCGGTGTTGGAGAATTAGCCGATGGCCCGCCAACCGCTGATCGCCGGAAACTGGAAGATGAACCTCCACCACCTCGAGGCCATCGCTCTGGTTCAGAAGCTTGCCTTCGCACTGCCGGAGAAATACTTCGCCAAGGTCGAGGTGGCGGTGCTGGTGCCGTTCACGGCGCTGCGCAGCGTGCAAGCCCTCATCGAGGGGGACAAGCTGCTGATGCGCTACGGCGCGCAGGATCTGTCCCCGAAGGACTCCGGGGCCTACACCGGTGATGTGTCCGGAGCGATGGTGGCCAAGCTGGACTGCGACTACGTCATCGTCGGGCATTCTGAGCGGCGCGAATACCACGGTGAGGACGACGCGGTCGTGGGTGCCAAGGTGCGGGCCGCGCTGCGTCACGGGCTGATCCCGATCCTGTGCGTGGGTGAGGGATTGGAAATCCGCGAGGCCGGTGGGCAACTGGCGCACAGCACAGGCCAACTGCGCGGCGCCCTGAAAGGCCTGTCCGCCGAGCAGGTCCGGACCATCGTGGTGGCCTACGAACCGATCTGGGCGATCGGTACC
>JBOHFJ010000544.1:0-2360 GCA_050699655.1 Pseudonocardiaceae bacterium | reverse complement strand
CCGTTGGTCCCGGCACCCGCACGGTGCTGCGGCGTGCTGATGCCGCCGACACCCGCCACTTCTCGGGCAGCTCCCCGCCGGGGGTCAGACCGTCCACCAGCCCGGCCAGCGAGGGCCCCACCGTGCGTGCCGCTCCTTGTTCCTTCCTGATCGCCGAGGCGTCGAGGGTCTCCTGCGGGACGCGGTGACCGGCGAGGTCATTCGGCCCGCTGACCAGACGATCACGATCCCGGCCCGCTGGTTACCCCTGCTCGCGTCGCGAGCTCCTCGTCGTCCTGGTCGTCGTGCCATCGGCCTTCGTCGTCGGGTTCTCGACCGTGCCGTGGGAGTCGGTCCACCCGTCGGCGCGGCAGCAGTCGCACAGCGGCCCGTAGTGGGCGTATCCGCCGCATTCGTGGCATGTCCCGTTCCCCTGGGGAGTGTCGTGGGGGATCTCCGGGAAGTGGGGGTGGCGCACGCCGTCGTACACGCGGGTGCCGTGGGTGGGGTAGACCTCGCCGCCGTACTCCACCGGGTAGTGCTCACCCCACGGGATCCCGGGCAACTCCACCGAGCGCTCGCACACCCGCTCGCACGTGTCGCACACGTACTCGTCCCACCAGGTGCTCAAGGCGAGCATCGCGCCGGGATACCGGTCGATGTGCAACATCCGGCCGGGGCACGCCTCACCATTGTCGTCCCGCTCGCACACCACACCGTGCCGGCAGCCCGTACCGGAGCAGCGGCAGGGCGTGTCCGGGTCGTCGACGGGCCGCCACACCGCCTCGGCGTGAGCCCGCCGCGCCGGCGTCGCCCCGGCGGGCAGGGCACCGACACCCCGCTCCTCGGCGGGCACGCCGGCATCAACCGTCACACCGGCTGGTTCAGTGACGGTCTCGTTCTCGATCGCGCGGCGGGCGATGTTGTACGGCTCGCCCGTCCGCGCCATCCTGGCCCTGATCTCTGTCTTGCGGTCGTGGTTGCTGGTCATGCCCGACTCCTTCTCGGCGCGGCCCCACGCTCCGCACCCGGTGTCGAGGGCAGCGGCCTGCAGCGGCGCGATCCGCTCGGGACCTTGACCGAGGAGCCGGGACGGCGTGGGCGTCACTCCAGCACGGGCGTGCGCAACGCCCCGCCGCGACGGTAACGCACAAGGCCGACAGACCACGCCGCGGTCACTGTTCCCTGCCAGGTCACCGGTCAGTATGGAGTTCGCGAGTTCGCCGACCTCGCTGGATGCGCCGGCCGGGTGTCGCGCGACCTCGCCCAGTGGCCCGCGGTCATCCGCCCTCTCACCCTGGTCGTGCACGCCGCCCGCGACAGCGACGACCGTCATCTGAGCGCCCGCCTCCTGCGGTGCCCGGCCCCAGCACAGCAGCCAGCCACCGCCGTGGACCTGCTTACAACCGCGGCCGCTCGGCGCGACACCACCCACGCCCGATCCAGGGCTTTCGACGCCGTCGCTCCGGCGCGGGCCCTGTTCGTCGTCGGAGACATCGACGCCGCCCGCGACGCCGGACACCGAGCCCTCAGTGTCGGCACCGCCGTGGACTCCGCCCGGGTCCGCCGCCGCGTTCTGGACCTCGCCCACGACACAGCACCACCCGACACCGTCCCCGCCCCGCGCGAGCAACTCCTCGCGACGACCAGCGCGAGAAACCCCGGAACTGACGTTGCCCACGCCCGTTGCCCCACGCCCGGTGGCACCACCTTGAGACAACAGGGCTACACGCCCGGTGGCGACGTCGAGCGGCTCGTCCTGGTGGGTGTCGGAGGGCCGCTTGTCTTGTGTTCGGGAGCGCTGGTCGCGGGTGGGGGCCTGCGGGGTGTCGGTCGGGGGGACGCCCGAAGGTCAGCACACCGTGGTGGGGCGAGCGGCGATGAACCCGGCCGACCCATCCCGGTGAGATCGCGTGCGGTGGGTTGCTCGGCCGCCGGGTGAGTGGGGCGATCACACCGGGATGGGCCAGCCGGAACCCCCGCCGTCCCTGCGGGACCCCACCACGGCGCGCTGAGGCCAGGGCCGCGTTCCCCCCGACCGACACCCCGGAGGCCCCGATGACCGTCCTGACCAGCACCCACCCGCATCCAGTGGACTTCTCGTTGATGTCCGACCAGGACTACCTCGCCTACCAGCGCGGTCTCGACGATGAGCTGACCGAGCGTTACTACGCCCGGGGGCTCACCCCGCCCGGCATGACGCCCCCGCCGAGCGCCCTCGCGGCGCTCGAGCCGCCGTTCTGACCCTTCCCCGGGACGTTCTGCTTTCCCCTGCGTTGCCGGCGGCGTGATCGCGCTCCCGCGCCGCCGAGGGGCCACGTCAACGGCGCGGTGTCCGCGCAGCGTGTCGGTCCGCGCCGGCACCACCAGTGTTGATCTTA
>JBOHFJ010000543.1:0-2367 GCA_050699655.1 Pseudonocardiaceae bacterium | reverse complement strand
GACTTGGGGTGCTCGGCCGAGGGGGTCGCAATCCAGCTGCCGTGCGGGTGCGCTCAGCTGCGCCACGATCGCGCCGTGGATGGTGGACGGCAGCGTCGACAGGGCCTCGATAGCGTCGGATGCCTGTGGCGGGGGCAGCCGGTCCAGCAGCCGCCCGCCCAGCGCCGCGCCGGTGCGTCCCACGGCCCCCACGACGACATCGAACCGGCCGTAGTCCAGCTCGGCGCGGCTGGTGGCCTGTATCTGGGCGCACACCGACAGGTGCGGCGCCCATCCAGCCCACCCGGTCTCCGCGCCCAGCGCGGTGAGATCCGCGGCGCTCAGGTGGACCTCGGCGGCGCCGTGGCGCGCGGCCCGTTGGACCAGGGCGGCCAGGTGCCGGTCCCGGCGCTGCCACGGCTGCGGGTCGGGTGTGTGGTCGGGCAGCAGGTGCTCGGGCCACCCGACACCCTCCACCGGGTCCAC
Source organism: Pseudonocardiaceae bacterium (assembly GCA_050699655.1). GTDB lineage: Bacteria > Actinomycetota > Actinomycetes > Mycobacteriales > Pseudonocardiaceae. The sequence goes on along the minus strand of JBOHFJ010000543.1, from coordinate 1,902 downwards.
CGCTGCACTCACGGGCACGGCGGCGCCCGCCCCGAACCGCTCGACGAAGCGGGTATGCCAGTCCCGCCAGGATCGGCGTCCTGACGTGTCGCCCGCGGTGAGCGCCAGCAGCCGCCCGGCTTCGGCTACCTCCTCAGCTACCTGACCCGGCACCTGCACGGCGGCATCGATACGGAGGTCAATGCTGGGCGGCTGCGAGGACGTGCCGTCCACCGCGTCCAGCCGGTGGTGCAGGTAGGTGCCGGGAGTGGTGGAGGTGCCCGGGGCACGCAGCTCGCTGATCAGCACGCCATGCCTGACCAGGCCCTGCACCATCGCCTCGATGCCGTCGCGGGTCGCGCGCGGGAACCGGTCGGTGATCACCTCGACCAGACCCAGGACCGGCGTAGGCTGGGCGGCCTCGGCCAGCACGGCCGCCAGCACCGTGCCCGCGCGGACGGACACCTCGGCGGGGTGGTCCTGGTGCAGGTGCGGCATGCCGTCCACCACCAGCCGCCCGCCGCGCCAGATCGTCAGGTCGTTGGCCTGCACGCGCAGCTCACGCAGCAGCTCCGGGTCGTTCTCGGCGGCGGTGACGGCGGCCGCCATGTCCTGCGCGGCGGGTGTGCTGTGCCGCTGATGATCGACGCCCCACGACACGGTGGTGCTCGATCCGACCAGAACGGGGGCCACCCCCGCGAACAGGCCGCAGGGTGTCGCGCGGCCACCCAGCCGCAGCAGGTAACGGGCGACGGCCTCGGCTGCACGTCGGGCCCGCTGGGGCGACACGGCCTCGCCGCGACAGATTCGGGTGACGCGGGCCGCCAGCGCCGAGCTGGCGTGGGCGATCGCCTCCATCGCCTCCCGCTGGGCGGCGACCTGGGCCAGCCAGGACCGCCACTGCTCGGTGTCCGCGTCCAGTGCGGGCCACCAGTCGGGCACGACAGCCCGGTTGTGGGTGCTGGCCCGCAACATGACGGCCTGAAGCACGGGCCGGTAGGTGGGGGCCGTTGGCAGTCGAGCGCGCCGTGTGCGGGCCCGACTGCCGCGGACCGACCGTCACCCGGTGATCAGCAGTCGCCGTCTTTGCGGGTGTCGCAGTTGTCATCGGTCCTGGACAGCAGCGCTTCGGCCACCGGCCCCGACCAAACGATGGCGATGTCGAGATCCAGCTCGTCCATGAGGTTCCTCCTCTCCTCGTGTGGTGCGGCACCTGCCCGGTCGGGTCAGGTGAGTCACGACCGCTGAGGTGTCGTCTCGGCGGGTCTGGTGGCTGGTCACGACCGCTCCTCGGTTCCTGCGCGGCGCCCACTTCGCAGGGCGCCGGGCTGATGGGGTGGGAACTTGTGGACCCGGCCCGCGTCGCTCTGCGCTAAAGCGGTGCGCGAAACCGTTGCCGTCACTGGAAGGTGGGGCGTTGCCCGCGCGTTCCCAGCGGTACCAGTCATCCGCTGGCGATGCCGCTTCGGTCTGCACCGCCGAGGCCGCAGTGCCCCACCACCAGCGGCTGGTCAGGCTCTCGACCGCCCGATTATCAGGCAGGAGACCGGAAAGCACCTGCTCCACGGGACTGACCTCCCACACTCGTCGCATGCCCTACTTCGGACTGGCGGCCTCGGAACTGGAGATCGGGCCCCGGCGGGGTGGGTAGCATAGCTGCAGGTACCGGTCGTGCCCCGTGCCGGTGAGGCTGACCCGTCGTAGGCCCCACGTGTCTTCCTCAGCCAGCGTCAGCACCCCACCCTCAACGAGATCATCCAACGCCCCGGTCACATGGCTCAGCATCAGACGGCCGCGATCGAAGTAATGATCGCCCGATTTCGCTACCCCACCCCGATACGCCCGCCGCAACGCCCACGACGCCAGCAGCTCCGGGCTCAGACCAGAGATCGGCTCACCGCCGCTCAGCGGGAGCTGGACACC
>JBOHFJ010000542.1:0-2377 GCA_050699655.1 Pseudonocardiaceae bacterium | reverse complement strand
ATCCAAACCTGGTCGTGCACGACGTGCGGCCTGAACTGGGTAATCAGCCTGATCAACCCCCACTTGCGTCCCGCTCACCTTGTCGACCTGGCTGCGGCGGTCGAGGAGATCAGTCGGCTGCGCGCAACGCTGCGGCAGGTGATCACACTGGTCGACGACGCGCTCACGCTCACCGACCAGCAGTTGCGAGATCGATTGCTCACACTGGCCTCGGATGCCCGGTGACCGGACCGCCGTGACGCCGGGGTGAACCCGCCACGCCGACCCGCCCGCCGCGACCCGAGTCCGCCCTACCGGCCCGGACCGTGGAATGGCTGGACGGGCGCCACCACATCGAACGCAACTTCGCCCACCCCGTGTGGGACTGGCTCGCCAAGCTGGAACGGTTCGGTTGCCCCACGGCGCCGATCGACGCCCTGCGCTCGATCCTGCTCGATCATCAGCCCACGACCCGCTCGGCGTAGTGGGCCAGCTCGCGCAGTTCCTCAGCGGCGCGGCGGGAGCGGATGGTGCCGGCGATGTCCAGGGCCGCGTGCCCGAGGGCGGCGGCCTGGAGCGGGTCGCCAGTGACCATGGTGAGACTGGCCAGCTTGGTCAACTGGACAGGATCTCGGCGCGCAGGGGCCAATCCTGGGCCCGCTCGGCGCAGACCAGCCCGAATCCAGAGCGTGTTGCCGCCAAGTCCGGTCACACTGCCCGCCAGCGGAACGTCCTCGCCGGGGTTGATCTCGTCGCCTACCGGTGAAGAAACGAACTCGACTTGCGCTAGCTGGCGAGGTATGGGTGTGTTACCGCTATCTCCGGGCGTGGGGAGCGTCGATGGCTGGCTAGCCGGCGCCGTAGCTGCGGGCGGCGTGGCGGCTGGGGTTGTGGGCTCGTGCGTGATCACGGCGGCTACCACAGCTCCCGCCGCAGTGATCAGCGCGCCTGTCACGGTGGCGATCAGAGTGGTCCACGAGCCTCTGAACTCATCGCTGCTCTTCTTGCCCTGGCGTCCCGGCGGCGACCACGAAATGCCGCTTGAGCTGGGCTTTCGAGTAGGGATGACGACCTCCATAGCGTACGCTCACGCCAGTGTCACTGAGTGTATCCGTGCGAGCGGTGGTAGCGACGGCACGGCCACCCCACCCGGCGGCAGTCAGCGGCCGTGGCCGGGTCAGAAGGGGTTGTTGAAACCTGGCCGGGAGGAGTCGTCGATCTCCACGGGTGCCGCGCTTGAGGGGAGCTAGCTCGGGTCAACATCGCCGAAGCCCTGAACGCACTCAGCGAGCCGCACGGCGCCCGAGTCCAGACTGTGGATTATCCAGGCGCCACCGGCCTCACGGATCGCCAGCAACATGCAGGCGTCGTCGTCGGTGCGGGTGCCCTGGACCGACACCCGGGCGGGGGCCTTGAGCACACCGTTGGGATGGTCGCCCTCGGGTAGCGGCAGGTGCGCGTGGTCGTCCAGTGGAGACCGCGCCCAGCGCCCCGGGCTCCTCACCGGCGCCGGGTGTCGCATACCCGGCAGATCTGGTCACGGTCGTACGGGTGCCCGGGCAGGCTCACCGGCCATCGGGGCTTTGGTGACTTCCACCAGGTCGTGCCGGGCGTGCAACTCGTCCCAGGTGGCGTAGTGGCGCCCCTCGCCGGTGCGGTAGCGGCCGTCGTGGCCGGGCCGCCAGGTGCGCATCTGGTCGTCGCGAACGCCTGCGGTGGTCGGTGGGAGCGGGCGCGTTGCCGAGTCCGGCGACGAGTCATACCCGAGCGCGTGTCATGGCCGGGGGCATCTCCTTCGTGGTGGTTGGTCAGCCAGCGGTCTGGCCGTGATCGTCGTGTGGCGGGACGACCTGCTTGGGCCGGTTGCGGGTAAGGAGATGCCACGAAAGGATTTGTTCGCAACGATCAGCAAATTGGCCTTGCATGGGTCAGGAAGTGGAGGTTGCGGTGGAGGCGCCGAGCGGCGGTGGGTCGCTGGGAGGTGGGAAGCGGCGGCCTGGGCGGCCACCGAAGATCACCGACCCGGCGAGCTCGGCGGCTGCGGCGCTCGGCGCTGAGCTGCGGCGGTTGCGGATCGAGCGTGAGCTGACGTTGGGGCTGGACGACCTTGATTGGGCACGGCTGGTTGATGCGACTCGTCGGCCCTCGCGGCTGAGCACCGCGGTGGTCGACGACCTTGAGCTGATCACCGATCGGCAGCGGCGGCTGTATCACGAGCTGTCTTCGGCCGAGATGCTGATGCACGTCCAGGCACACGGCGGGCTGCTGATGTCGCTGGTGGACTGTCGCCCGCCACGATCATGGGACCGTCGTGAGCGGATTTTTGCCACGAGGATGGGACCACTCGGTTGCCAGTGGTGGGACCACCCGGCGTGTCGCGCCGTGGAGGTTGATCGCT
>JBOHFJ010000541.1:0-2380 GCA_050699655.1 Pseudonocardiaceae bacterium | reverse complement strand
ACCAGACGCTGGATCGGCGAGATGCCGAGTACCTCCAGCGCGGCGATCTCCTCGCGGATCGTGCGCGCCCCGAGATCCGCGCAGATCGCCGCGCCGCCGGAACCGGCGATCAGCAGCGCGGTGATGATCGGCGCCGCCTGCTGGACAATCGCGAGCACGCTGCCGGCACCGGTCTGGGACTGGGCGCCGAACTGCCGGGTGAGCTCAGCGAGCAGCAGCGCGATGGTCGCGCCGAACGGGATGGTGAACAGGGCGGTGGGCAACGCGGAGACCTTCGTGACGAACCACGCTTGTTCCACGAACTCCCGTACCTGGAACGGGCGCTGGAACAGCCTGCGGGCGACCTCCAGGCCGAGCGCGACCAACCGGCCGGTCTGGACCAGCGCTCCACGACCGGGAAACCCGCTGCTCACCGAGTCTCGATCCCCCCTTTGTTGCCCTGCGTCTTGGTTGTCCTGGGCCACCGGCTTGCCTCGCCGAGCCGGCAAGCGCCGGTGAGACTGGCGCGGATGGCATCCTGAGCCTCGGCGGGCAGGGTGGGCAGCATACCCATAACGCGGTCCATGCGGCGGGCCACGGCCTTGCGTTCAGGCAGGCCCACCGAAGGCGTCAGCTGGGGTTTGAGATCGGGTGGCCCGGCCAACTCACCCTCGATCTCGACCAGCTCACGTTCGGCCTGACCGGAATCCTTCTCCTCCGACATCCCGATCGGTCCCTGCCGGCGGCCGTTGAGGAACTGCGCGACCGCCGGTTCCGCGCTGGTCAGCAGCACCTCGCGGGGCCCGAACATGGTCAGCTGCTTGCGGTAGAGCATGCCGATGTTATCCGGCAGGGTCTGGGCGGTGTTGATGTCGTGGGTGACGATCAGAAACGTGGAGTCGGTCTGCGTGTTGAGATCCACGATCAACTGGTTCAGATACGCCGTGCGGACCGGGTCCAGCCCCGAGTCCGGCTCGTCGAACAACACGATCTCCGGGTCGAGCACCAGAGCCCGGGCCAAGCCCGCGCGCTTGCGCATCCCACCGGAGATCTGTCCGGGCAGCTTGCGCTCGTCACCGGCCAGCCCGACCATCTCCAGCTTCTCACTCACGATGGCGCGGATCTCCACCTCGGACTTACGGGTGTGTTCGCGTAGCGGGAAAGCGATGTTGTCGTACAGGTTCATCGAACCGAACAATGCGCCATCCTGGAACAACACCCCAAACAGCTTACGGATTTCATACAACTTGCGCTCGGTACAGCGCACCAGATCGGTGTCGTGAATGACGATCGAGCCGCGTTCGGGTTTGAGCAGTCCGATCAGGCTTTTGAGAAACACCGACTTACCGGTACCCGACGGACCCAGCAATACACTGATCTCACCCGGCGGCAGTGTCAGGGTCACGTCAGACCAGATGGTGGACTGGCCGAAGGACTTCGTCAGCCCCTCCACCACCACCTCGACGCCACCGCTCATGGACCCTCCCGTGTGCCACGCGACCATTGGATCAGGGCCGCCACCGACCCGAACGGTCCCGCTCCGGAATACGAGAGACCGCACGAGGTCGTCAGAACGGCTCCACGTCAGCGATCCTCCAGCTGCCGTTGACCCGCTGCGCGGTGACAGTGAGCCTACCGGCGGCCAGCAGCGGCTGCGCTTGGCCACTCCGCATGGCCCGCTGGTTGATGAACACCACCACGATCGCCCGGTCACCGTCGAGCACCTTGACGGCCAGAACGGGCACAGTCGCCATCACCACGGCCTGCTGCGGGGGCGCCAGCTCCCGTACCCGGGCGAACTGCTGGTGATAATCCCGGGCGAACGGGCCGGTGGTGACGTCAGCAGCGACCCGTTCGTTGTCATCCAACCGGGCGAAGTCATAGGAGAAAACGCGTTGCACCGCATCGCGCACCTGCGAGGAGACCTGCCCGGTGGCGCCGACATCGACCAGCGCGTGATTGCTGGCCGCCGCGGACCCGAGCAGCTGGTTGGCCTCGCCGCGAAACCATGCCGCGAAACCCAGCGCCATCACCAGGGTGGCGACCAGCACCACCAACGTCGCCACCTCGGTCACCCGCCGGGGCGGCTTGGTCACCTGCTCGGTAGCGACACTGGGTTGTGGCCGCGTCGGGGTGGTCATGAAGTCTCCTTGGTGGTCCCTCCAACGTCGGCCTATGCTAAATGCCCGGGATTCCCGCTGGTCAACCGCTCCACATATTTCGCGATCACGTCGACCTCGAGGTTCACCAGCTCGCCGGGGCGTCGCAGGCCCAGAGTGGTCAGCTGCCGGGTGGTCGGGATGAGGCCGGCGGCGAACTGGTCAGTACCCACCTCGATCACCGTGAGCGACACCCCGTCCACGGTGATGGACCCCTTCTCAACCACATAGCGGACCAACCC
>JBOHFJ010000540.1:0-2386 GCA_050699655.1 Pseudonocardiaceae bacterium | reverse complement strand
TGAGTGGTCTGGCCTGCGTTCCGCAGCAAGCTTGATCGTCTAGTACTCGAATTGGTGGTTTGACCTGCGGAAATGGGTGATTCCACGCGTCTGACGTGTGTTACTAGGCGCAGGTGTTGTGCCTGGTCAGCGGCTTGCCGCTGTGATCTCGATGATCTTCTTGGGGAGGGTGAGGTCGAGCTGGGCGTAGAGGTCGATCTGGGGCTTGCTGGGGTCGGTCCGTTGGCGGAAGGTGCCGGTGGGGCCGGTGAAGGTGATGGCGTGGAGCCGGCCCAGTTCGCGGCGGATGTGCTGCCAGGTCTGCCCGGTGGTGGTTTCGGCGACGCGGATGAGCAGCAACGCCATCCAACACAACAGGACGTGAGCGCGGATGCGGTCCTCGAGGCGGTGATAGACCGGGCGCAGGTCGATGATCTGTTTCATGTCCCGCCACCCTCTCTCGACTTCCAGCAGTTGCTTGTAACCCAACGCGATGTCCTCGGCCGAGAGCTGCGGGTCGGAGCTGCGTAGCAGGTACTTGCCGTCCAGGTTGGCCTCGGTCTTGACCTTGGCGGCGTCGATGCGCAGCTTCCCGCCGCTGGTGGTGCGCAGGTAGCGGTTCAGCCCGGGTTTGGTGGAGATCCGCCCGGCCAGCTCACCGCGTTTCATCACCGGCAACGTGTCCGAGCCGGCGATCAGCGACTGCAGCTGGGCGACGAGCTGTTCGCGGATGTGCGCGTCGCGCAGGGCGGCCTCGGGGTTGTGGCAGATCACGAACCGCTCGGACTCGGAGATCCGGACTTCCTTGATCCGCATGTTCGCCGCGACGGTGGTGTAGCGGCCTTGGCGCGACAGCGCCGCCTTGACCTCCGGGGAGTTCGAACGCAGCTTCTCCCCGATGATGTAGCCACCCGCGCCCTGGCGCAGGTAGCGCCGGTTGGCCGCCGAGGAGAACCCCCGGTCAGCGACCCACACGATCTTCGACAGGGTCCAGTCACGCATGTCATCGCGGACCTGGCGGATCAACACCGAATCGGCGGTGTTGCCCGGCCAGCACCAACACCGCACCGGGATCCCGTCGCGGGTGACCGCCATCCCGATCACGATCTGGGGCAGGTCATCGCGGGAGTCCTTCGACTTGCCGTAGGTACGGAACCCGATGCTGGGGTCGCTGCCGGCGTCCCCGTCGCCGCTGGTGGCGGTACTCCCGCCGTCCCCGGTGGCCGCGCTGGTACCCCGGCCGGTGTCGTCGGTGGTGTTGTCGGTGGTGTTGTCGGTGGTGTTGTCGGTGGTGGGTAATGGGCGGCCGTGGGCGTCGCGGGCGAGGGGCTCGTCGGGTTCCTCGAGTTCGAAGTAGGTGGAGGTGGTGTCGAAAAATAGTAGGTCGACCTCGCTGTCCAAGAGTGTCGCGACCTGCCAGAACACCTCCTTCTCCAGCTCGGGGGCGACCTCGATCAGCCAGTCCATCGCCCGGTAGCAGACATCGTCGGAGACCTCGGGCAGCCCATCGATGTGTACGTCGTTGCTCACCCAGTCCGCGCCGGCCAGCTTCGAGGACGGGGCCAGGGCCCGGTTGGCGACCAGCGCGAACAGCACCCGCTCGAACGGTGAGGTGACTCGCGGGGTGCTGTCGAGCCGCGTGGTCATCGCCTTGTCGATGCCCAGGCGCCGCCACAACCCGTCCAGCACATCGGTGCCCCCGATCGGGCGCGAGCACAGGAAGCTCAGATCCGCTCCGGTGGTGGCTTTGAACGCCGACGCCGGGTCGAGCAGTCGCGACAGCGAACCGATGAGTCGCTCGATCCCGGCGGTGTCGAGCTGATCGGTCCGCCCGAAGCTGTGCAGGATCTTGGTGCGCGACGTCTTCGCGGCGGAGTCCCAGTCGTTGTGGACCAGCTGCAGGTACGACACCTGGCTGCCGTTCCGGTTCTGCCGCTTCACTTCCCGCAAGAACATGTCCCAGACTATATCGGCATTACGCAACGTCAAGCAACCATCACTGCCAGATTCGTGTACTAGAACGCCAGCGGCTGAGCATTAGGTGCAACCCGCTGACCTGCCCATACAGCGCGAACATGTCCCAGAACCCGCCATCAAGTGCGGAACGCAGGTCGGGATTCCAGTGATCGCGGACCGATGCCACCAGGGCAGAGTCCGCGCCGCGCTGGAACCAGAGTGGGAGGCCCGATTCGAACCAAAGTCCTATGGGTTTCGACCGGGCCGAGGCTGCCACGACGCGATTGGCGCGATCTACAACACCTGCAAAGGCCCACGAGCCAAACGGGTGTGGGCGCTCGACGCGGACCTGGCCGCGGCATTCGACAAGATCGATCACTCCCGGCTGATAGAGGAACTCGGGTCATTTCCCGCCAGGAACATGATCCGCGATTGGCTCACCGCCGGAGTC
>JBOHFJ010000539.1:0-2390 GCA_050699655.1 Pseudonocardiaceae bacterium | reverse complement strand
GGACAGCGCTCCACCGGCGGCCGAACCGGGGATCTACTCACTGACCGCACGCGCCGGGTGATCAGCGCGGGCGCCTACGAGGTGCAGGATCGCGGTCGCCATCCGGGCGGCCTGCTCCTCGGTGAGCCGAACGGCGCTCCGATCCAGGCTGTGGATCATCCACGTGCCGGTGGTCTCGCGGATCGCCAGCAGCGTGCAGGCGGTGCCGTCGTCGGTGCGGGTGCCTTGGACCGACACCTGGATCGGGTACCGGGTTCGGGGTTGGTCGCTCACGCGGGAGTCCTTCCTTCGGTGAGTGAGCCGAATTCTCGCACGTCACTTTCTGGCAAATCGACATCATGTGTTGCGCCATGCTCCCTGCGACCAAAGTGAATCGCGCACCGCCGCTTCTCCGTGTTGTCTCTTGAGGTGCTCAATGAGCTCGTCCCGTAGCGTCGTCCGTGCTCTGCTTACGAGGTCCGTGACCTCAGTGGCCGTGTTGTGATCGCCCGCCATGGAGTAGCCCACGTGGACCCACGGGCAGGTATGAACAGGGCAGATAACGACTATCGGCGTCTGGGTGCCGTTGTTCATCGCGGACCTGGAATCCTTTCCTTCGGGCGCGTGGGGAACCGACCGGCCGCCGGGAACTCGAACGAGGACAGGACGGCTCCACCAACGGCCGGCCGGGCATTACTCATCTCGCGCAGCGGCATCCGCGAGGAAGATCAGGTGGCAGCGCTCACAGCGCAAGCCGGAGAGTGGTTGCTCATACAAGGTTGCGCTCGTCGCCATCACCGCGCCGCACCGCGCCTTGAGAACACCCTCGGGCTGCTCACCGTCGGGTAGCAGCCAGTGGGCGTGGTAGTCCAGCGGGGACCGCGCCGGCCCGGTCACCGGGTGAGCGGAGGGCGGCTCGGTCACCTCACCGATGTCCCCCCGCTCGGTCCACCGCGCACACGCCAAGCACATCCACCCGCCGGGCGGTGGCTCGCCGTACAGGCTGGCACCCAGGACCAACCGCTGCCCGCAGCGGGCGACATACACCCCGTCGGGGTGCTCAGCGTCCCCGTCGATGGCGTGGGATTGCCAGTCCAGCGAGGACACGCCCCAGCGCGGCGGGCGGCTCACCGGGCACCCGTTTTCCGGTGGGTTTCGCACGCTGGGCAGATCTGGTCACGGTCTTGCGGGTACCTGGGCAGGCCCACCCGACCGAGCGGCAGCGAGAGCGGCACGAACCTCACCCCGCACGCCGCAATGACCGTCCCGGCGGGACCGAGTACGCCGTGGTGCGTGTCATGGTCACCCTTGGACCGCAGATACCAGGTCATCCGAGCCACTCGATCAGCGCGTCCCGCAGGATCCCCGCCGGACCCTCCTCGAAGATCATCACGCAAGCGCCGGTAACGTGCATGTCAAACACGATCTCCCCGCCCTGCTTCTCCACCACCAGATTCGCGAACCCCCGGGGTCCCCTGTGCAGAGCGCACGCGATACCAATCGCCCTGCGGTTCACGACGGGCGCACCCGTATCCCCAGTAGCGCCATCAGCCATGGTTCACCTCATCTCTTCAGACAGGCTGGCGGGATCGTGTCCCGCTCGCTCATCGGTTGGTATTTCTTCAGGGCGCCCAGAAAACGGGCGAGCGCATGAGGGGACCGGCCAGGCCAGGGAGCGCCGTAGGGGATTGGGCTCACCCGGTGGCCCGGCTGGAGTCTTCACTGTCCGGTCATCAGCCCATCCTCCGATGTGGTGGCAAGGACCCGCACGCGGGCACACGTCTGGGTCAGCGTGGTCAACCGGTCCCGCAGCTCCCCGTTCGAGAGGGTGGCCGAGTCGTCGGCCAGTGCGATGATCTGCCGTAGTAGCGACCGTGTGGCGCCGAGTTGCTCGACGGTCTCGGCGAGGCGATCCAGGAATGGCTGCGGTAAGGTGCTGGTGATCCGCCGCACATCGCTGGTGGCCCCGTATCCGGGGTACGGCTCAGCCAGCGGGTGCACGGACCCTTCCGGTAGCGGCGCGCTCGTCCGAAGCTGTTCTCCGAGTAGGTCGAACAGGAAAGTCGCGGCCGCCTCGTCCAAAGTGACCACGCACGAGTCGGCCCCGTGCGGGTCACGCACGATAGCGCTGTCGCGCGTGCTCACCATCAGGTTCGTGAACCCGGCCGAGCCGTGCCGCGAGCAGGTGACAGCGATGGCGCGAGGGGTACCGCCGCGCGCTGGAACGGACTCTTGGTGCGGTGTCTCAGGTGGTCCGTCGATCACGATGACAACCGTGAACGATCGGCCGGTGGCGGGTGTCCGCCAGCGTGGCCGCTACCCCGAATGGGCTACACCAGCAAACCCGCCCGGTAGGCCATCCCGCGCAGCTCCCGGCCGACCGCGTCCCGGCGGGACCGCACGACCAGCTC
>JBOHFJ010000538.1:0-2398 GCA_050699655.1 Pseudonocardiaceae bacterium | reverse complement strand
GGTCAGGGCATCGCCGCGGTGAGCCGCTCGATGATCGCCGCGGGACTCGGTTGGGTGGCTATCTCCGCGCTGACCTCGCGTGCGGCGGTGGCGAAGGTTGGGTCGGCCAGCAGGTGCTCTACTGACGCGCGTACGGTCGCGGCGTCCGCGGTTTTCGGATCATGCGAGAGGCCCACGCCGCGGTCAACCACGCGCTGGGCCGAGATGAAGTTGTCCGCGAAGGACGGCAGCACCAGTTGCGGGATTCCGTAATACAACGGCGCGGCGGTGGTGCCCGAGCCGCCATGGTGCACGATCAGCGAGCAACTGGGCAGGAACGTCGACAGCGCCAGGAACCCCACCGAGCGCACATTGCCGGGTAGCGCGCCGAGCGCGGACAGATCCGCCTCGCCGGTGGCGAGGACGACGTCCACGTCCAGCTCCCCGAGGGCGGACAGCGCGGCCGACAGATCACCGGTGCCGCGCAGGAGCGGCACCACGGTGCCCAGCGTCACGCACACCCGAGGCCGCTCGGGTGTGCGCAAGGCCCACTCGGGCACCACCGCCCCCCCGTTGAAGGGCACGAAGCGCATCGACCACCACGGGAGCCCGTCGCGCGGGTCCGGCTCGTCGGCGGACAGCCCGCCCATGCTCGGCGCCCTCGGGTCGATGCGGGCCACCAGCGTCGGGTCAGCCTCGCCGATGTCCAGCTTGGCGCGCAGTGACACGCTGATCTCGTCGGTGCCGGTGACGGCGTGCTCAGCGCGGAACCACTCGTCGCGCATCGACCAGGAGACCCGGTTGCCGACCTCCAACACCGGGACACCGAGCGCGGCCGCGGTGAGCCGGCCGGCCATGTGGTCGGAGGTGTGGACCACCAGATCGGCGCCGAACATCCGGCCAGCGGCGATGGTGCCCTCCGTCATAGTCAGCGTGAACAGTCCGAACGGATTGTCGTTTTTCTGGGCGAGCCGGTACTCCTCGGGCAGCTCCCCCTCGCCCCCGTGGAAGACGGCATTCACCAGCTCCGCCCACACATCGCGGTGCGGGAACACGTCCACGGTGGGCAGACCCGCGCGGGCACCGACCTCGGGCATCTCCGATGTCGTGGCGACCAGTATTTCGTGCCCGGCTGACCGGGCCGCCCACATCAACGGCACGATCGGCAACATCAGGCCATACCCGGGCGCGACGGCAAAAAGCATCCTCATAACGACCAACCTGGCACGGCGACACCTGATGGGCGGCACATGACAAGCGGCGGGGGTGGCCATATTCCGACCACCCCCGCCGTTACCGTCGGTAACGCGAGTGCCGTTCCCTAGCAAACGGCACCGCAGGCGTACAACCGGCTCAACTCAGCCGTTGGATCAGCCAGCATTGCCACCGGGGCCACCGGTGCCGTTGCCCGCGCCGTTGCTCTGGTTACCGAACAGCGTGATCGGGAGGACGCTGGCGACAACACCGATGCCACCGGCACCCTTACCACCGTTGCCACCGACATTGTGAGTGTCACCGCCACCAGCGGCGAACAGGGACATGACGGTACGAGCCGGCAGCAGCTCCACGTGCTGGCCATCGATCTCAGCGAAGCTCAACGCGTCAGACATGAAAACCTCCTCATCAGTTGCCCCCTGTGGGGCCGGGAACAAGCCACCTCATCAGCCCCGTGCCGATTCGGCTAATCACTAGAATGCCCAAGAGACCGTCGCCTGGCAACATCCATTCACCACCTAATTTTCAGTCATTCTACCTAGCGCGGACGCCTGCTTTTGATCTCACTGCCCGGCGGCACCAAAATGACAAAAGGAGGGGTGGCCAAATTTTGGCCACCCCTCCTTCACCGACGACACCGCACCCGACCATCTGATCGCGCGGCGGCGCTGCCCGACCCAATTGCGGTCGGCTGCCCCAGCGCCACCGTTGGCGTTACCGCCGGTCATGCGGGTGCCGTTCCCTAGTAAACGGCACCCCAGGCGTTCTCCTGGCTAAGCTCAGCCGCTGACTCAGCCAGCATTGCCGCCAGCGCCACCGATGGCGTTACCCGCGCTGTTGCTCTGGTTACCGAACAGTGTGATGGGGAGAACGCTCAGGATAACACCGATTCCGCCCTGCGCGTTGCCGCCGTTGCCACCCTGGTTGTGCTCACCACCGCAGCCACCACAGCCACCAGCGGAGAACAGGGACATGACGGTACGCGCCGGCAGCAGCTCCACGCGCTGGCCATCAATCTCAGCGAAGCCCAATACCTCAGACATGAAACCCTCCTCGCCAGTAGCCCCCAGTGGGGCCGGAAACAAAGCACCTCATCGACCCCGTGCCGATTCGGCTAATTACTAGCATGGCCAGGCGACGGCTATTTAGCAACATCCATTCGCCACTTAATTTTCACCCGCGTTACCTAGCTTCAAAACTGATC
>JBOHFJ010000537.1:0-2410 GCA_050699655.1 Pseudonocardiaceae bacterium | reverse complement strand
ACGTGACCTCGCGCTGCGGCACCCTCCAGACTGGCGACCACCACCCCGCTAGAGGGCAGTCAGACAGCCACCTGATGGACACCAGTCACCCTAATTTTCCCAGTTCAAAGGACTCTCGAGCCGATTCCATGGAGCTTTCCGCCACCTCCACAACGCCAGGTGCAGTCAGCGTGGTAGCTTGTTGGCACCCAGCAGGAAGACCATGTATAAAAGACAGGAAGCGTAGTGCTAGTGAGCCCAATGACAGGTGTCAGCAAGGAGGGGGCAGAGGGGATGATGGAAGTTCACGAACAAGATCCAACGGTGCAGCGTCGCCGGCTGCGCTCGGAGCTCAGAAACGCACGCGACACCGCCGGACTGAGACAGGCCGATGTTGCCCACGCTATGGACTGGTCACTGTCCAAGCTGATGCGCATCGAGCGGGGGGAGGTGAGCGTCACGACCAACGACTTGCGGGCACTACTGAACCACTACGGTGTGAAGGACAAGGTCAAGGTCGACGGGCTGCTTGAACTCGCCAGGTCAGCCCGGGGGGCGTCCTTTTACGACCAGTACGCCGGCTTCGTGAAACCAGGGTTCGCGGAGTACCTGGCGTACGAGGCCTCAGCGTCCGTCATCCGCCAGTACGACACTGTTCTGATCTCCGGGTTGCTCCAGACCGAGGAGTACGCCCGAGGACTGTTCGAGGGCATGGGCAGGTCCGATCAAGAGACAGCGGACAAGGGATGGGCCGTCCGGCAGCACCGGCAGGAGGTGTTTGACCGGGATCGTCCCCCCCAGACGCTCTTCGTCTTTGACGAGGCGGTCCTGCGGCGCCGGGTCGGCCGGGGAAATGCGATGAGCCGCCAGCTGAAGCGGATCCGGGAGGCGGCAGCGGAGCCGCGCATCAGCATCCAGGTCATCCCGTTCGCCCGCGGCGCCCACCCGGGCATGCTCGGGAACTTCATCCTGCTCGAGTTCGCCGACCCGAACTTAGCCGACCTGGTGCACTTGGAGAACGTCGACTCGATCACAGTCCGTGACGACACCGAGTTGATCGCGCGGTACCTCGACAGGTTCTCGCAATTGCAAGAGCTGGCGTTGTCGCCGGACGAGAGCATCGACTTCCTCGACGTGCTGATCGGCGAGATGGCGTCGACCGACAAACCCACGAACTCCGCTCACAAGGAGACCATCTGATACAAGGAGGTAGGTTGTCGTAAAGCGATCGACCAAATGGCCGACGCTAGTAATAAGAAGCCGGAGTTGGTGCGGCACACCAACTCCGGCTGGATCCAACCCCCTCCAGGCATGAGGAGCATCGGATGCTTAACTATAGCAACGGGCTGCCCCCGCGGCCCAGACCCCCCTCAGTTTGCCATCGCACGTCCTACCATCGTGTGTCATATCGTTGGCACGGCCGCGTCTTGGGCGGCAGTGGCAGCAACGCGGGCTGACCGCTCTCTGATTACCCAGAGTAGCAATCCTTCTCATCCGTAACACCCTTCTGGCCCGTTTCGGCGACGAACCGGACCAGAAGGGTGCGCGTTAAGTAATATTCATGGACTGAGATGCTGTTGTGTGATCAACACAGAATGGAGCCAACACGCTACGCCAGTGAGCGGTGACATAACCTGCGTGAGCTCCGTCACGCGAAAGGGCTTGTGCACTGTCCACTGCATCCACCGTGCGACACCGCCCGATCAGCACCGCATTCGCACTGCTGATCGGGCTGGCGGGCATCCTGGTCGCGCTGGCGCTGCCGTTCGCGCCGGTGACCGCTACCCGGCTCATGGTGACCTGGCCAGCTCACGGCCAGCCAGTTCGGTCGAGTACGGCATTGTTCGCGCCGTACCGTCCAGCGGAATTGACCGCGATCGTGCCGTGCTCAGCGATTCGCGCCGCCGCGAGCCAGCCCCGCGCCGTCACGGTGCTGGCGACCGGTCCCGACGGGGACGGGCTGGCGCTGGTGACTGAAGCCGCAACGGCTCGGCTGTTGCTGGGGCGCCGGGTGCTGCGTGCCACGCCGGTGTCCGCCACGGACACCGACTGCCGGACGCGGGTACACGCCGGCCCAGCCAGAACCACCATCAGCATCGGGAACACTCCGACGATCACCCTGTCCGGTGAGCCGGTGCCCAAGGTGTTCGCGTTTCACACCGACCTCGATCCCCGGCTGGCAGCCGGGATGGTGGTCATCGCCCGCACCGCCAGCCCATTCGCCACCAGCCCGACCAGGCTGAAGACCCTGCTCATTGCCGTGCAACTACTCGCGGTGCTGACGGCCCTGGGTTTGCTGACCGGCTTGGGTTTGCTGAAGAGACCGCGGACCGCACGGGGCCTGATGACCCGTAGCCGCACCAGCCGGTGGTGGCGCACCATCGGGGTTGGTCGTTGCAGCGTCGATGTCGGCGTGATCGGGGTGCTGGCC
>JBOHFJ010000536.1:0-2411 GCA_050699655.1 Pseudonocardiaceae bacterium | reverse complement strand
GCCGCGGCGCTGGTCGGGGCCGTCACCGAGCGGGTCGCCGCCCTGCTGCGCGAGGCCGGCATGCTCGGCGCCGACCAGCGGGCCGGCTGCGCGGCATGCGGGGCGTGCGGAGCGCTGGCCGCGGCGGGGGCGTGACACGTGGACACCGTCGTGGCTTACCGCGGCTCCAGCAGTCTGGGCGAAGCGCTGCTCGGCCAGCCAGACTTCCAGATCGAACCCGCCGCCGACCTTGCGAGCCGATCGGCCTACTACCGGTTGCGAACTGAGGTTTTCGTGCACCGGCAGGGATTGTTCACCGGTCACGACCGCGACGAGCACGATGACGACCCGCGCACCCTGGTCCTGCTCGCCCGCGACCCGGCGGGCACCGTGCTCGGTGGCGTGCGGCTCGGCCCGGTGGGCGACGGTCCCGACCTGGGCTGGTGGTTCGGTGGCCGGCTCGTGGTCCACCCGGGCAGCGCGGCGCGCGGCGTCGGCGCCGCCCTGGTCCGGGCGGCCTGCGCGCACGCGGAGAGCGCCGGGGTGCTGCGCTTCGAAGCCACCGTACAGGCCCGCAACGAGGTGTTCTTCAGCCGGCTGGGCTGGACCGCGGTGGCTCCGGTGACCGTGGCCGCCACCCCGCACGTGCTGATGCGCTGGCCGATCGGGCGGATCGCCGCGCTGGTCGCCGCCACCAAGGCCGAGCTCGGCGGATTGCTCCGCGGGCTGATGCCGCCCGGTTACGTCGGTGACGATGGCGCGCCGGTGCCCGGCAGCGACCTGGTGGCCGCCTGCGACGCGATCCTGCCCTCAATGGTCGAGCGCGACCCGGAATGGGCCGGGTGGTGCTCGGTGCTGGTCAACGTCAACGACCTGGCCGCCATGGGCGCGACACCAGTCGGCCTGCTCGACGCGCTGGGCGCGCGCGACCGCTCGTTCGCCAGCCGGGTGCTGGCCGGGTTGCGCCGCGCCAGCCAGGCCTACGGCGTCCCGGTGCTCGGTGGCCACACCCAGCTCGGTGTGCCCGCCGCGCTGTCGGTGACCGCGCTCGGCCAAACGGCGCACCCGATCCGGGGCGGCGGTGGCCGCCCGGGTCACCGCATCCGGCTTTCCGTGGACACCGGGGGCAGCTGGCGGCCCGGGTACGCCGGACGCCAGTGGGACTCCAGCTCGAGCCGCCGGGGCACCGAGCTGCGCGCGATGCTCGACTCGGTGGCGCTGGCCCGCCCGGCCGCGGCCAAGGACGTCTCGATGGCGGGACTGGCCGGCACCCTGGGCATGCTCGCCGAAGCCAGCGGTTGCCGGGCTGTGCTGGACGTCGCCGCGGTGCCCCGGCCGGCGCGGGCCAGCGTCGGCGACTGGTTCACCTGCTTTCCCGGGTTCGGCATGCTCACCGCCGACCACGCGGACCGCCCGCCGCCGCTGGCGTCTCCGGCGCTCAGCGCGGACTGCGGCGAGCTGGTGGCGGGACGGGGCGTGGCGCTGCGCTGGCCGGACGGAGAGCTGACCGAGGTGATCACAAACGCGGTGACCGGGCTGGGCACGGCATGAGCCCGCTGCGGATGGCCGCGGCCGCGGCGAGCTTCGACCGGGACCTGGAAGCTGACTTCGCCCGGATCGAGCGGCTCATCGACACCGCCCGGGACGCCGGGGTGCGCTTGCTCGCCTTGCCCGAAGCCGCGCTGGGTGGCTACCTGCTCGACCTCGACGGCGCGGCCGGATCCCCGCCACCGCTGTGCCCGGACGGTCCGGAGATCAACCGGCTGGCCCGGCTCGCCGGCGAGATAGTCGTCGCGGTCGGCTACTGCGAGCGCAGCGCGCACCAGCTGTTCAACAGCGCTGTCTGCGTGACCGGGGACGGAATCCTGGGCCAGCATCGCAAGGTGCACCAGCCGCTTCGTGAGGACGCCAGCTACACCGCGGGCGGCGGCTTCGCCGCCTTCGACACCCCGGTGGGCCGGCTGGGCATGATGATCTGCTACGACAAGGCGTTCCCCGAATCGGCCCGGGCGCTGGCGCTGGACGGGGCCGAGATCGTGCTGTGCCTGTCGGCGTGGCCGGCCAGCCGCACCCACGCGACGCCCGACCTGGAACAGGACCGCTGGAAGCGCCGGTTCGACCTGTTCGACCGGGCGCGCGCGCTGGAGAACCAGATCGTCTGGTTGTCGGCCAACCAGTCCGGGCAGTTCGGGTCGCTGCGGTTCGTGGCCAGCGCCAAGATCGTCGACCCCGGTGGTGAGGTTCTGGCCGACACCGGCGTGCGACCCGGCCTGGCCATCGCCGAGCTAGACATCCAAAAGGCACTGGACACGGCCCGCCGCCCCATGTCCCACCTCCACAACCGCCGCCCAGACGCCTACCCCACCAACCCTCCCCTTCCCGAACTCAACAGCAGAGCTGCTCGACTGGCGTTGGACAGCGCTGCTGTTGAG
>JBOHFJ010000535.1:0-2413 GCA_050699655.1 Pseudonocardiaceae bacterium | reverse complement strand
GTCCCTGCTGGCGCCACGGTGGCCGTGGTCGGCAGGTCTGGCACGGGCAAGTCGCTGCTGGCCGCGCTGGCCGGTCGGCTCGCTGACCCGGAGCGGGGCCAGGTGCTGCTCGACGGAGTGGCGTTGCCCGAGCTCTCCCGGGCGCAGCTGCGCGGTGCGGTGGGTTTTGCCTTCGAGCGCCCAGCACTGGTGGGCGACACGATCGAAGAAGTGATCAATTTCGGATCGCGCTGCCGCACCGAGGCGAAGGCGCGGGAGGCCGCCGCCACCGCGCGCGCCGATACCTTCATCGAAAGGCTGCCAGCGGGATACGAGACCGAGCTGGCCGCGGCGCCGCTATCGGGTGGTGAGATGCAGCGGCTCGGCTTGGCCAGAGCCTTCGCGCGCCCCTACCGGGTGCTCATCCTCGACGACGCGACCTCCAGCCTGGACACCGTGACCGAGCGGCAGGTCGGCGCCGTGCTTACTAGTGGTGGGCTCGCCAGCGGCGGTCGAGGCCAAACCCGCCTGATCATCGCGCACCGGGCCGCCACGGCCGCCCGAACGGATCTGGTCGCCTGGCTCGATCACGGCAGACTGCGCGGCTTGCGTCCACACAGCGTGCTGTGGCGCGATCCCGACTACCGCGCCTTGTTCGGCGCCGAGGTGGAGTCCGCGCAACCGCGCTCCGCGCCCATCGGACCTCTGGGGGTACCGGCATGACTTCGGTGGACACGACTTCAGCTGACACAACTTCAGCTACGAACACCGTGGCGCGGGTGTTGCTCGCCGCCTTGTGCCGGCACCCGAGGACGCTGGTGCGGCTGGCCGCGTGGTCAGTGCTGGAGGTGGCGCCGCTGCTGCTGTCCGGCTACGGCGTGGCCCGGGCGCTGGATGACGGCTTCCTCGCTGGCCGGCCCGGTGTCGGGTTGGCGTGGCTCGGTGTGCTGGCCGTGGCGGTGCTCGCGGGGGCACTGGCCACCCGGTATGTGTACCGGATCCTCGCGGAGATCGCCGAACCGTTCCGTGATGACCTGGTGGGCAGCGTGGTGGGGGGTGCCCTGCGGCGCTCGACGGTGCTCGGCGGGCGGCCCGATTCGGGCGCGGTCGCCCGGCTCACCCAGCAGGTTGAGGTGGTACGGGACAATTTCGCCGGCTTGCTTCTGCTCACCAGGAGCTTCGTGGTGGGCGCGGTCGGCGCGGTGATCGGGATGGCGGCCCTGACCGGGGTCGTCGGGCTGCTGGTGTTGCCGCCGTTACTGGTGGGTCTGGCGTTGTTCCTGCTCTCCTTGCGCTCCATGACGACCCGGCAGCGCGATCACGTGCTCACCGACGAAGGTGTTGCCGACTCGGTCAGCACCGTTGCGCACAGCCTGCGTGACGTGGTCGCCTGCGGTGCCGAGGACCGGGCCTGCGAGCGGGTGCAACGCCAGGTCGACGCGCACGCCGACGCGGAACGGACGCTGGCCCGGATGGCGGCGATACGCACACTGTCGGTGGCGGTCGGTGGCTGGCTGCCGGTGGTGGGCTTGCTGGTGGTGGCGCCCTGGCTGCTGGCGAGTGGCTCGACGCTGGGCACGATCGCCGGCGCCCTGGTGTACGTGACACAAGGCCTGCTTCCGGCGCTACGGGCACTGGTCGATGGGTTGGGCTCGGGAGGCCTGCGCCTGGTGGTCACCCTGGATCGGCTTATCGAGGCGGGCGAGCGCCCGGTGCCCGCTGAGCAGTCGCTGTGCAGCACTCCCCATGGTCATGACCTGGTGCTCGAGGGCGTCACGTTCTGCTATGGCCGCCACGCCGAGCCGGTGGTGAACCAGGTGGACCTGGTGATCCCGCAGGGTCAGCATCTGGCCATGGTCGGCCCCAGCGGTGCGGGGAAGTCCACCCTGGCCGGGCTGCTCGCCGCGACGCACATCCCCGACCGGGGCGAGGTTCGCCTGGGCGGGGTGCCGGTCGCGGCGCTTGACCCGCGCAGCCTGGCCAGCCACCGAGTGCTGATCCCACAAGAAGCCTATGTCTTCGCCGGGACAGTCGGCGAGAACCTGCGGTACCTGCATCCCGGAGCCACCCGCGCTGAGCTCGACGCGGTGGTCGACGCGCTGGGCTTGCGCACCGTGGTCGCCCGTCTCGGTGGATATGACGCCGCGCTCGCCCCCGGCATGCTCTCGGCGGGAGAACGTCAACTCATCGCGGTGGCCAGAGCGCACCTGACGTCGGCGCCCGTGCTGATCCTGGACGAGGCCACCTGCCATCTAGACCCGGTCGCCGAGGAGCGGGTGGAGCGGGTTCTCGCCGGCCGCGGTGGCACCCTCATCGTCGTTGCGCACCGGATCAGCTCCGCGCTGCGGGCGCAACGGATCGTGTTGATGGAGGACGCCGCTGACATGGTGTCGGGCACGCACTGGGAGCTGCTCGCGACGTCGCCGCTGTACCG
>JBOHFJ010000534.1:0-2419 GCA_050699655.1 Pseudonocardiaceae bacterium | reverse complement strand
CCCGGTTCCACCACCGATTCGAAAGGTGCTCAAGCATCCATGAGACCGCTCGCAATCGTGCTGGAAGGTGCTCAAGCATCCATGAGACCGTGAGCGGGGGGTTAGTGTGCGGGGTGCGCAGCCAGCTGGTGGGCGATTTCGGTGATCACGGGTTGAAGGAGGATGGGTGATGTGCCGCTGAGCAGGTTGCGCTCGGCGACCTCCAGCACCACGACCTTCCCACCGGCAAGCAGCGCCCCGGCCGCGCGGGGGGCAGCGCTGACGGTCTCGGGATGCACGATGGTGAGGTCGGTGAAGGTTGCGGCCAGGTAGCGGCTGGCGAACTGGGTGAACGAGTCGCCGATCATGCGAACGGGCCGGTTGACCGCACCCAGGACGGGGACCGAGACCAGCCGCAGTGGGACCCGGAAGTCGCTGGTGATCGAGCGGGCGCGGTCGGCGTGCCCGCTCGGAGCCAGCGAGTACGTCGAGATCGAGTGCACGCCGGCGCGGCCGAGCAGCGGGCTGATGTCATCGGGCCACAGGATCGAGCCGGCCGGGGCCACCTGCCAAGTCCGGGTGATGCCGGGGTGCACCAGCTCGCCCAGGGCGTAGGTCAGCGCCACTCCCCCTTCCTGGCTCCAGTGGGTGTCGGCCGGGTAGTACACCGGGGCGCCCTTGCGTCGGGCGATGTCGGCGAGCGCGGGCCGCAGGTCGATCGCGCCGGCTTCGGTGACCACCCGGCGCCAGAACTCGGCCCGGGCCCGCGCCGCGCACTCCCGCCCCAGGTAGTCGACGGGCAGGTGCTCGGGCACCATGGTCGTCTTGTCCGGGGCCACCACCAGCACGAACCGCCGGCCGGAGGATTCCACCGCGGCGCGCAGCCGGCGCAACGAGATCATCGTGTCAGTCAGCGAGCGGGACGGCACGCACGCGCCACTCACGTCAGCGCCGAGATAGAGCCAACCGTCGCGCCCCTCGATCACCGACGGGAACGCGGCGAGCGGGGGCCGAGGAGCCGGCGCGAGGATCGCGGCCGGCCCCGGTAGTTGAGCATTCAACGGAATGGGCAGCGCGGCCGGCTCGTCGAAGACACCTCTGCTGAGCGCCTCGGTCACCCGCACCGCGCGGTCCCGAAACGGCAGGTTGTCCGCCGCCCAGGCGGGCAGCCCGGTGACCCAGGCCCAACCCTCGCGCGGGTCGCCGAACGTGGCCAGTGCCCGGTTCTCGAACCGGGCGGCGTGGATTCCGAGACCATGCGCGACGGTCGGGCCGAAGAAGAACAGGCCCGCGCAGGCCAGCGCGGTGAGTTGGCGACCGCGATGACCTAAGCGGCGCGCCAGGCCGCCGGCTGAGCCGGCAATTGGGTCCACGCCGGCTGAGCCGGCAATCGGGTCCACGTCACGGTCGCTGCGGTCGGTCACCGACATGGCGTGCACCGTAATGCTGACGCGCTCACCTATCCTGCACCGGCGCAGCCGACGGACGTGGGGAGAGCAACCAATGCAGGACCGCCGTATCGAGTGGACCGGCGAACGCTGCGTGCCGTGGGCGCAGGATCTGCAGGTGGTGTACGAGCACTACCACCGGTACGCGCTGGCCGCCCGCTTCTGTACCGGCGCGCGCGTCTTGGACCTCGCCTGCGGGGAGGGCTACGGGCCCGCGCTGCTCGCCGCGCGAGCCCGCGAGGTGATGGGTGTGGACATCGACCCGCTGACCGTGGAGCACGCCGCCACCCACTATCGCGGGGACAATCTGCGCTTCACGGTCGGGTCGATGCTCGATCCGGAGCTGCTCGCCGACGCGGAGCGCTTCGAGGTCATCACCTGCTTCGAGGCCCTGGAACACGTCGCGGAGCAGGACGCTCTGCTCGCGGTGGTGGCCCGATTGCTGGCGCCGGGCGGCCTGTTCCTGACCAGCACGCCCGACGTGGAGGTGTACAGCCACGAGCACGGCAACGACAACCCCTTCCACGTCCGGGAGCTCACCGAGCCGCAGTTCCAGGCGCTGCTGGGCGCCGCGTTCGGTCACGTCGCGATCCTGCGGCAGAACGTCACCGTCGGATCGCTCATCACCGGCAAAGGGGCACCCGGTTCGGGGATTGTGGAATCGCTAAACAGGGAATCGGAGAGCGAGTGGCGAGTGGCGAGTGGGTCGCCGCACACCTACCTGCTGGGTGTCGCCTCGGACGCGGCGCTGCCGGAACTGCCCGAGCTCAGTGTGCTGGTCGATCCCGACCTGACCTTGGTCCGCGACGCGCACCGCGCGCTGGCTCACGAACAGCGCGCGGCAGCCGAGCTCCGCGCTGAGCTGGCTGAGCAGCAACGCCGAGCCGCCGCCGACCAGGCCGAGGCCGAGCGGCGCCGCGATCAGCTGGCGGGTGAGACGCACCGGCTGCGTGGCGAGCTGGCCGCCGCGCAACACCAGGCCCAGCGGGCGG
>JBOHFJ010000533.1:0-2420 GCA_050699655.1 Pseudonocardiaceae bacterium | reverse complement strand
GCGTTGGTGCCAGCACTCCCTTCACGGTCCATGACCTGGAAGGGATGCCCGATGATGGCCGCCGCTACGAACTCATCGACGGGGAGCTCCTGGTGAGCCCGGCGCCCGGCCTGCGACACCAAACGATGGGGTACCAGCTGCATCGACTGCTGGACGACGCGTGCCCGGAAGATCTGTATGTCATCTCCGCGCCGTTCGCCGTGCGGACCGACGTCTCCAACGAGGTACAGCCCGACGTCCTGGTCGCCCGGTTCGACGAGCTCACCCACAAGAATCTTCCCGCGGCACCCGTGCTCGCCGTCGAGGTGCTCTCCCCGAGCGGCCGGTTGATCGATCTCAACCTCAAGCGCGCCGCCTACCAGCGGATGGGCACCCCCAGCTACTGGGTGCTCGATCCCGGCGTGCCCGACCTTCTGGTCCTCGAGCTCGACGCCAACGGCCAGTACCAAGAGGTGGCCCGGGTGGCCGGCGACGAGCCCTTCGAAGCACACCGCCCGTTCAAAGTCCGAATCGTGCCAACCGAGCTCCTCGGGCGCCTCCATCCCCACGCCTAACCAGTGCTCATGGATGCTTATGCACCTTCCCACCCGCTCGCACAGGGTCTTACGGATGCATGTGCACCTTTCCAGCAGCTAGGCGCGGTGGTGCGGGACGCGTGATGATGCGCTCGTGGTGTCTGAGGAACGCCCACATCAGGGTCGCCACCGAGGGCGACGCTTTGCTGGTCTGGGCGGCTGGCCAGGGGTGGCCCCACCCGGGATAGACGACCGAATCGACCTCCGCTCCGCCCGCGCAGCCCGCCCATCGCTGGAGCACCACCGAGCCGTCCCGTCCGGTCTGCGCGCTGGCTGGGCAGCCGTCCTGGATCCGAAGCCAGTCCACCGCCCGCGGCACCGCCGGCAACGGTGGGTGCCCTCCCGGCTTCCCGTGGAAGAGCAGCACCCGGTCCGCGGAACCGGCCGCGAGCAAGTACGGCACCGCGGGCGTGCCCGCTGGGCAGGGTGCCAACGGCACCGCTCCGTAGGTGGCCACCGCCGCGAAGAACGTCGGGTGCGCGCACACCGCGCTGTAGGCGAGCTTGCCCCCGTTGCTGTACCCGATCAGGTACACCCGTCCGGCGTCGACTGGCCACCGGTGCTCCGCGTCAGCCACGAGCGCCGCCACGAAGGGCACGTCGGGGGCGCGGTGAGCGCCGGCGAACCCGCAGCAGCCGCGGCCGGCGTCCCACGACCACTGCTCTCCGTCGGGAAACACCAGCACCGCCTGCCGCCGCTGCGCCAGCCCCAGGAACCCGGTCTGGATCTCCGCCACGGAACCTGACTGCCCGCGACCATGCAGCACGATCACCAAGGGCATCCGATCGGCCACTCGGGTCGGCGTGATCGATCTGTAGGTTCGCCGCGCGCCGTCGACGGTCACCGCGTGCACCTCGGTGACCAGCCCGGGCAGCCCGGCCGCCGCTGGATTGCCGGAACGGATCACCGGATTGCCCAGCGATGCCAACAAATCGTGCGAGAAAGTCAACGGATTGTCCACGAAGGCTGGCTGGTTGACGGCGGTGACCAGCGCCATCAACCCCGCGAACAGGGCGAACACCAGCGGCGTCCTCCTCAGGTGGCGTCCGGCCGCCACGGTCCTGCGAGATCCAGACTGGTTGCCGTCGCGGCGCATGCGCTCAAAGTATCTCCAGGCCGTACCCAGCTGGTGTTCAGCTAGCCCAGTCAGGATGTGGCCATGACCACCACTCTTGGGGCCACTCTTCGTGAGCTTGTCACCGCGCGCGCCGCGCGTTCCCCGCACCGGTGTTTCCTGGCCGACGCGCGCAGCGAGAGATCATTCGACTTCGCCCTGCTGAGCGCCGCCGCGGATGCGTGGTGCCGAGAGCTCGACGCCGCCGGGGTGCCGCCGGGCGCCCGGGTGCTGCTCGACATCGAGGACCCGCTCGCGTTCTGCGCCGTGCACCTCGCCGTGATCGCCGCCGGGCGATGCTCGGTACCCGTCGACCCGGCGGCTCCCCCCGCGGAGGCGCAACGCTCGCGGCGGGTCCTGCGGCCCTGGCTCGTGATAAGCGATCGGTTGGCCGTTGCGGGCCTGCGGGTGAGTCCCGCCACCGGCATGCCGGCCAACCCGAGCCCCCACCCCCCCGCGGCCCAGCACAGGGCAGGGGCTTTGCCAGACCGCCGAACCGGCTCGGTCGCGCTGCTGACCTCCGGCTCGACCGGCACGCCCAAGACGGTCACACTCACCGAGCGCCAGCTGCTGCACGCCGCGCGGTGCGTCGCCAGCCACCACGAACTGTCCGCCGTGGACCGTGGTTTCAGCCCGCTGCCGTTGTTCCACATCAACGCGCAGGTTGTCGCGCTGCTGGCCACTCTCGTCGCTGGTGGCACCCTGGTGCTCGACCGGCGGTTCCACCGCAT
>JBOHFJ010000532.1:0-2426 GCA_050699655.1 Pseudonocardiaceae bacterium | reverse complement strand
GAGCCTGGGTGCCTTTCTCCAGCTTCGAGAGCCGGGACTGCGTGGTGTTGAGGCGAGCGGCGGCCTCCTGCTGGGTCAGTCCCTCGTACTCGCGGTACCAGCGGATGATCTGCCCAACGTCCGAACCATCTGGTGGCGCCGATAGGGTGTGCGCGGCCTGTAACCAGCCCATGAAACTCCCCCCCGTGGTGTCCTCTACCGTTCCCGCCATGGTCGCAGATGAGGTAGGGGCTGTCGGGTCGCGCACCGCCCTCGCGGTGCCGTCCTCCACGGCGTGAGCTGAACCCCTCACTGGTGGGCTCGTAGGCCCCAGCTTGGGGCACATGTCAGCGGTGTTCCTGGTGAACCGTGCCTGGGTGCCTTCCCCGGCGCGTTCCAGGGTGGTATCCAACGCTTGCTGCATCTCGGCGCTCGGTACGCGGTCCGGCTTGTGGTGCCACGTGGCGACCGTCCTGACCGCGGTGCCGAGATGTGTGGCAAACGACTCGTTGGTCATCCGTAGCGCGGCTTGCAGCGCGCACGCGGTGCGGCCCGTCCAGAGCTGCACCGGCTCCATCAGAAACAGTCTCGAAAGCCGTGAAGTGCACCGCGTATGCACCGGAAGCGCACTGGCGGTGCATCGTCGGCGCATGGTTGGCGCGGCGGATTCGATATTGACTTATCGGTATGGCGAGCAGCCACCAGGAACATTTAGTCCCTCACTCTTTTTCGGTCCGAGTCAACGAGCCTGATCATCGTTTCGACGTTGGTGTTCATCTCCCTGAGCCGGTCGCTCAACTCATCAATGGCGCCGAGCCGTGTCTCTATCCGCGCAAGACGGTATTCAATCGCGGCCAGTCGTCCCGGAACGTCGTCATCAGAACGGCTCATCGGTTCGCCGATGCCCGGGGCGCGTTGACCCTTCAGCACCGCAACCAGGTGCTGCGGGTGCCACTCAAGCGCCAGGGACAGCGCTTCCAGCGTGCGGGCGCTCCGCCGACGCTGCGCGGAGTTGTGGCAAAGCTCGCCGACCGTCGCCTTCGAGACCTGCGAGCGCTCAATCAGCTCGCGTTGATTGATGCCGAGTTCTGTCATGCGCTGGCCGATCGCCCGCGCGACGGCCATCCAGTCCTCCGCCACATATTCCTCCGTGCTCCACCCTGGCGCCAAAGAGTAGCGCGGGCCCATGCCGCTGGGCGGATGCATCCGAGCCGGGGCGCGCCCGTGCCCTTCCTGGATTAAATAATCCGAGTAAGTGTCATTAAATCATCCAGAGTTAGTGATCAGAAGGGCTTCTTGCATGCGTACTGACATGCCCAACGCCGGGCGTCCGGCGTACTACACGGTTCGGGAAGCCGCCTGGATGCTTGGCGTCACGCCCGCGACCGCCTCTCGCGCTATTCGTCTCGGCGCGCTGCGCGCCGTGTGGCGGCACGGCCGGCTGGTGGTTCCCGCCACCGCGCTGCTTCGACCGCTGGGAGAGCCCACCGGCGATGGCGGGAGTGAGTCCCGATGAGCCAGACAACCGATGGTGCCGTGCTGGTCGTGGTGCTGGCTCTGGCCGGATTGGGGATCCTGGCGGCGTTTCGCGGCGGTGCCCGCAGTGGGCACCGCCTGGCTCGCCACAGCCAGGAAGTCACCCGCATGGGCGGCAACCTTCTCCGGGCACTGGGCACCGCGGGGTTCATCGTCGCCGTGCAGTGGGCGGTGGTGGTGTTCACCTCCGACGCCCGCGCCTGGGGCGTGGTCTTGGGCATCCCCGCGTTGTTCGCCGGTGCCGCGATCGCCCGGATGTTCTCCGTCACCGAGATCATCCATCCGTCCACCCGCAAGCGGGATCGCCGGTGACCAGCCACCTCCCACCACCACGACAAGAACTCCCACCAGAACCATCAGCAAGGAACGGTGCTCTGCCCGTTGCGGCCCGGACACGGGAGATGGCGCCAGCCGAGCCCGTATACGACGGTGAGGTTGTGGATGACCTGCCGCGCGCCACACGGCGGGCGGTGATCCACCGGTTCGCGACCTGGTGGGGGCGTTCTCGGTGCGTGCCGGGCGCACTCAGATCCCGGCGGGCGCTGAGGCAGGCAGCCAAGGACATGATCGTGTGGGTCGTGCGCTCGCCGTGTCGATTCGTCGGCGCGGTGAGCCGGGGGATCGTTGTCGCCGCGCGCGGGTGGCGTCGGTGGGTCCGGGTGCACGACTACCGGGACGCGGCCGAGCAGGCCGAGAAGCTGGCGGACAAGTTCCTCGAGATCCGCGCCTTGAGCTTGTTCCGATGGAAACTCACCGCGGCCACGATCTGGGCCGGCGCGGTGGCGGTGATCGTCGTCGATCTGGTCTACGGTGCTGGCGCCCTGTGGATCGCAGCCGGTGTCGGCGCGGTGGCACTGGCGATCACCGGCCGGCGCAAGGACGGCTCGCCGGGCCGTCAGGCGGTGTTGGCC
>JBOHFJ010000531.1:0-2430 GCA_050699655.1 Pseudonocardiaceae bacterium | reverse complement strand
CAAGCGACATGAGCACCGCCACCGCGCGATCTTCGATCGTCGGAGTCAAGTATTCGACTGGCATGGCAGAGATCGGGGGCTCGCGCAAGCCGGTGCGTAGATCGTCTGCGCATCTGGCGGAGTAACCAACTTCAAGCAGAGTGACGGTCGTGATCCGCACCAGTCCACGTTCGATCCGAATGGCCCACTCCTGGGCCTGGGGGCTACGCCCCAGACGCGCGAGCGCTGACTTGTCGATCAGCCACGGGCTCATCGTGATCTAGCGGTCAGTCGCGCAGGTCATGACCAGGCCTGAGCGACAACGTCCGGGTCCGCCAGGTCGCTGAACATCGTCTCGAACCGCTGGAGATGGGTGACCTCGATAGGCGAGGTGGACCGGTGTTCGTCCTGACTCAGCCGCCGACGCAGGTACTCGTTGCGTGACAACCCGAGTTGTGCCGCCCGGGAGTCGATCGCCGCCACGACTCGCTCGGGAATATCACGAATCAGGATGTCAGACACACCGCACCTCCTTGATATCCGATGATATCACCCCGCCACGGCTCCGAGTGGGGATTTGAGCCGTCGCTTCGTCGAGGACGATCTGTGAGTGTCCCGCGGTCGCCGGTCACCTCCACCGCGCGGACATCAGGACGTTCTTCGCCCGCGGCTGCGTCATCCCCTGCTGAGGCTGTGCCTGGGGTTGGGTAGTAGCGTCCCGCCATCACGACCATGCCGCGCCGTCTCCGCCTCGCCGTTGCCCCGGTCTTGGCCTGCGCGGCGTTCACCGCGGTCGGCTGCGCCACCGCGGACGTCGATCCGCCCACCGCCCCGAAGGCCCTGGCGCAGTCGGTCGTCGGGGATCGGCCGGCCAGCGGCGCCGTGGCGTCCCAGTCGATCCCGGACCTGGTTTCGGCCCCGGACGCGGCCCCGCCACCAGCGGCCCAGTCGTCACTACCAGCACAGTGCCCCGCCGACCCGGGGTGGAGCTGTGCCCAGCAGCAGCGGTTCACCGCCACCAGCGCCTACATCACCCGCCACGTCAGCGGCCACGGGTACCTGAGCGTGGTGTTCACCGATCGGCGGACCGGGCGCGCCTGGCGTTTCGGCCCGACGCGACATGAGGGCTGGACCGCGTCCACCATCAAGCTCGCGATCGCCACCGACCTGTTGCGCCGGCAACGCGCCGGCCAGCTCGCGCTGACCGCGGCGGACCGGCACGACATGGCCACCATGCTCAACTTCTCCGACAATGCCGCCTCCGACCGGCTGTGGGCGAGATTCGGCGGGGAGGACATGCTGGCCCGGTTCCGCGGCCAGTACGGCATGACCGGCCTGCGCTTCGTGCCCGGTTTCACCGCGAAGACGTACTGGGGCTTCGTCAAGTGCACCACCGATGACCTGGCCGCCCTGGCGAATTACGTCTTCGCCCAAGTCAACCCGGCCGATCGGGACTATCTGGTTGGCGCGCTGCGCGGGGTGGCGCCGAACCAGCGGTGGGGGGTCTGGGCGGCCGGCCCGACCCAACAGCCCGGGAACAAAGACGGCTGGTCCTACGAGACCGATCCCTACGGCAAGCACTGGGTCACGGACACCGTCGGTTTCGCCGGGCCCGACGAGCGCTACCTGGTCGCCGTCATGTACCAGGGGGATCCGAGCGGCACGCTGCCCGGCGGCGTCCACGCCGTCAGCGACGTCGTCGCCCTGCTCTTCGGTGTTCCCATCCCCGCGCACATCACCGTCCCGACGCCCGACGGATAATGGACCCGGAGCGCCCCCGCGCCGCCGCGTGCACCATGCCCGACAGCGGTATCGGGGTGGTGCTGGTCAGCGCGCGCTTCCTCGCTGAGTACCGGGCCATGTTCGCGCTCTCTGACGCCGACCTGCGTCGCCGGCTGCTGGACTGCCCAGGCGGGGCGGCCAGCCTCACCGCGGAGGTCAATGCCGCCGGGGGTGACGCGTGGGCCTGCGACCCGGTCTACGCCCACACCAGCGCCGAGGAGCTTGCCATCCGCGCGCGGGCCGACACCGACCGCGGCAACCGCTACGTCCGGGCCCACCCTGAGCAGTACCGGTGGAGCTTCTTCACCGACCCGGATGACCACCAGCGCTCCCGAGGCGCCGCGATCACCCGCTTTACCGCTGATCGGCGAGCCCACCCCGATCGTTATGTCCCCGGTGCGCTTCCCCGCCTGCCCTTCGCCGACAACGCCTTTGACCTAGTTGTGAGCTCGCACTTGCTGTTCAGCTACGCCGACCGGCTCGACCTGGCATTCCATCGAGACGCCATCGGCGAGCTCATGCGGGTCACCCGCGACGAGTTACGGATCTTTCCGCTGGTGGCCATGGGTGCTGGCAGCTACGCCTACCCCTACCTCGACCCGCTGCTCGCCCAACTCGCCAGCCGCAACATCACCACCCAGCTGGCCGACGTCGACTACGAGTTCCAAA
>JBOHFJ010000530.1:0-2448 GCA_050699655.1 Pseudonocardiaceae bacterium | reverse complement strand
AAGGTGTGGTTTGGTCGCCTCCTTTCTATCAGCCGGAGAAGCCGTTGCCTGTTATTTGACGCCGCGTGTCGGCAGCTTTCGAAAAAACGACCGCCAGCTAGCCTAAACGGGGTTTCGCATAAGCCTCGGTGTCCGGGCAAGCGCAAGCCGCCGAGATATTCAGAGACTTTGCCACGTGGATCGGTATCTACGGCTCCGACGGCGCTGTTCATGCGTTTCATAATTTTATGCAGGCAGTGTATCGCAACCCGCCGCCAGCTGTCCTGATGAGGCTGTACGGCGACTTTATGGTGGAGGTCCGGAAAGATATAGGCTACCCGGATACCGCAGTGCGGCGAGAGCATCTCCTCGGAATGAGGGTCACGGACATTTACGAGATTCCGGACGTGATCGATCCTTCCTTTGAGGAAATCTGCGCGCGCCTAGATTGGCAGCCGCCGTGGCTGTCACCTGACGTGGTGCCGCGCCGACCTGAATAGCTTGAGTCTTGTCCTGCGGAATGGGTGGGCCCTGGCGTCATCCTGTCGGCTTGGCGCGGTCCGATCACGTTGTGAAATAGCCTTCGTGGAAATCGACGGAACTGCGCAGGTCGCACACTTACCGTAGCGTGGCTCCGATCGGGTGTGCCGCGTTCGCGACGTGACTTTCAGGCTGGATGGTTGGAGGGCCGGCAGGGTGAATACAGCGGAATAGCGTCGGGGGTGTGCCGTATTCATCCTGCCGGCCGTGCGGCCGGCTGCTCCGGTGTCGTGGTCACGCTGCAGCCGCCCGGGTCTGTGTGCCGCCGTTCGGTGTCCCTTTGCCCGTCCGGCTCGGTGGCACCGTGGCTCGTGCTGGTGTGACGGTGAGGAACCCATCGGCCCACTTCCAGGTGGGGCACGGTGCGGGGACCGCGTGCCACCATCGGGAGCAGGTGGGGCATTTTCCGCTGGGCGTCGGCTCGTGCTCGGCGAGCAGGGCGACCCAGTACCGCACATAGCGGGGCAGCTCGGTACGGGCGAGGACCGCGATCACCCGGTCATCCGGGTTCTCGAGCGCGGAGGTGTATCGCCGCAGCCGCGCATACACGGCCTCGCGGTAAAACTCGAACCTACGACGGTCGTTGTCAGCCATCGATTCCTACCGTGGTCTTGTCTTCAGTGCGTGACGGTCGGCGGGACGCCAGGTCGACCAGTCCGGTGGCGATCGCTGTGCGCAGATTCTCAGCGCCGGCCGTGGTCACGCCCAGCAGCACTGGAAACGGCGTGCCGTCCATCGTGACCACCACACACGACATGTCCTCGTCAACGCGCATGCGCAGTTCCGTGTATCCACGGATCATCACGGCGGTCAGCGGCCCCAGCCACAGGTGCGGGTCATGCTCCATCACATCGTCCTCCCTCGCGTCTGGTGACCATGCTTCCGGGGGAGACTGACCCAGCAAACGACAGAGCTGACTGAAACATCCAAACCAGGCATCACCGCACGCCAGTAGGCCAGCGGCGGGCTACGATGCGGCCTGGCGGACATTGGGGGTGGGAGTGGAGAGCGCGGAGGGTCAGCAGCGGCGCTGTCCGGGGTGCGGGACATCGCTGGCGCGCGACAACCGCTCGCGGCTGTGCAGCCCGTGCTCCCGCCGCGAGGTTGCGGCCTCCGGCGCCCCGACCAAGCCAGACGAGTTCTGGCGGCGCGCGGCCCTCCGGGACGCGCTGGCTGCCCGGCACTTCGGGACGCGCTGGCTGCCCGGCACTTCGGCCAGGTGATCTCCGCCTACCGCCACGAACACCGGCCGGTGCTCACCCAGGCGAAGGTTGGCCGCTGGCTTGGCCTGACCCAGGGCCAGATTAGCCGCCTGGAACGCACCGCACAACCCACCCACGACCTGAACAAACTGGACCAGTGGGCTCGTGCTCTGCGCATCCCTGAGCGCTACCTGTGGTTCCAGCTCTCGCCGCAACCCAGCTTCGGAGACGCCTCTTTCCACAATGCCGATAGCCTGGAACATGAGTCTGGGGCAAGAGGCGGGGGCGTGAAACGGCGGCAACTGCTGCACGCGGTGAAGGCCGGTGCGGCATCAGTCAGCGGCTCGGCGTTCGGCTGGTTCAGCGCGCGGCCCCCATTGCGGTCAAGCACCCGAGCTGTAGGTATGACCGACGTGCGGATCATTCGGGAGATGACGCAGACCTTCCGCAAGCTGGACAACCGATTCGGCGGGGGGCACGCTCGGTCAGCGCTCACCAATTACTTGGCTTCGGACGTGCTCCCATTGCTTGCGGGCCGGTACAGCGACGACCTACATCGTAACTTGTTGGCGGCGGTGGCTGAACTCTTTCAGTTAGCGGGGTGGATGGCCTACGAGTGCGCCACGAGGCGCTGTTGTGTCCGGATGGAGGTGAGAGACCGTCCATTTCTTTGCCGTCGTAGCGGTGAAGTGAAGCTGGAGGCAGCCTGATCCGGGGGTCGCCGGGG
>JBOHFJ010000529.1:0-2452 GCA_050699655.1 Pseudonocardiaceae bacterium | reverse complement strand
CCACTGCCCCGCCTGGCTAGCCCCCGGATAAGGTTCTTCAGGCCCGTGCGCAGCACACGATGACGAGGATGGACTCCCGATGAACACCCTGGACGCCCTGGACGCGAAGTCATTGCGGTCCGATGTCCCCGACTTCCGGCCCGGTGACACCCTCAAGGTGCACGTTCGTGTCATTGAGGGCTCGCGGCAGCGGGTGCAGATATTCCATGGCGCGGTCATCCGCCGTCAGGGTGGGGGAGTGCGGGAAACCTTCACCGTTCGCAAGGTATCCTTTGGAGTGGGTGTGGAGCGCACCTTTCCGGTTCACGCTCCTACTATCGCCAAGATCGAGATTGTCACTCGCGGTGCGGTGCGACGTGCCAAGCTGTACTACCTTCGCGACCTTCGGGGTAAGGCCGCCAAGATCAAGGAGAAGCGTGAGACCCCGTCCGCGTCCTGAATTCTCAGGCGTCGGCCGCCTGTCGATAGCCTGAGGACGTGGCCCACCTGGCTCGCTCGACCAAACCCGCTCGTGACGTGGATCCCGGTGATGTTCCCGGCTCCCACGTGCATCGCCACCGACTGTCCAAGCGGAAGAAGAGCTCGTTCTGGCGCGAGCTGCCGATCCTGGTGCTCACCGCGCTGGTGCTCACGTTCCTGATCCAGACGTTCTTGGCCCGGGTGTACGTGATCCCCTCCGCGTCCATGGAACCCACGCTGTATGGCTGCACTGACTGCACCAACGATCGGGTGTTGGTTGACAAGCTGACCTACCGGTTTCGCGATCCCAGACCGGGTGAGGTGGTGGTGTTCCGGGGCACCGACTCGTGGGCCAGCGAGTTCACCAGCCAGCGGTCGGACAACGTGCTGGTCCGCGTGCTTCAGGACGCTGGCGCACTGATCGGGCTCGCGCCGCCGGATGAGCGCGACTTCGTCAAGCGAGTGATCGCGGTCGGTGGCCAGACGGTGCAGTGTTGCGACAAACAGAATCGGGTCATGGTCGACGGACAGTCGCTGACCGAGCCTTACGCTATGTTTATCGGACACGAGCCCCAGGAGGAGTTCGGCCCTGTCACGGTGCCCCAAGGCAACTTGTGGATGATGGGGGACAACCGGGACAACAGTGCGGACTCGCGGCGCCACGTCGCGGACCAGCGATCGGGCACCGTGCCGGTGAGCAACGTCATCGGAAAGGCACGCGTGATCGTGCTTCCATTGTCGCGATGGCAGATCATCGCCGACCCAGATCCTCAGCATCCCAACGCGCTCGGTGCGCTTGATACTTCTGGGACGTCTTTGCCCGCTGGCCTTCCCGTGGGTGCTGGTGTGCTGCTGAGCTGGCCGCTGTCGCGAGGTGGTCGGGTCCTGCGGGAGCGGGTGGTCGCCCGGAGGCGTCGCTGACCGCGCTGTCGGTGCTGGCGCTTCGCGGCCGTCAGTCTCTGCCGTGGCCGCCGAGGGCGGTGGTTCGTGGAGACCTCGGTACGTGGGCGTTGCAGCGTGTCCTGCACCGCAAAGGCTTGGGTCCGGTCGCCGGAGTGGATGAGGCCGGTCGAGGAGCCTGCGCTGGCCCACTGGTGGTCGCGGCCTGCGTGCTGCGCCCGGCTGATGCGGCGGCGCTGGTTGGACTCACCGACTCCAAACTGCTCACCGCGAAGCGCCGGGAGCATTACCATGACCTGATCGTCACCAGAGCGCTCGCCTGGAGTGCGGTGGTGATCCCACCTGATGAGGTCGACGAGTGGGGTGTGCATGTGGCCAATCTGGCGGGTATGCGTCGAGCCGTCGCTGGCCTCGTCGTGCACCCTGGTTATGTGCTCACCGACGGGTTCCGAGTGCCTGGTCTGACCGCCCCGAATCTGGCGGTGATCGGCGGGGACCGGGCTGCGGCGTGCGTGGCGGCGGCCTCGGTGCTGGCCAAGGTGACTCGCGACCGCATCATGGGCGAGCTGCACGAGCGAGCTCCCTGGTACGGCTTCGCCGCGCACAAAGGGTACTGCACCTCGGAGCACAACGCGTCCCTGATGGCGCACGGCCCGGGTCCCGAGCACCGATTTAGCTACGGCAACGTCGGGCTGGCGGCGCGCCGGCACGGTCTGACCGCGCAAGCGTGCCGGCGCGCACCGGCTGGAGCAGCGCCGATGGGGGGATCGGGCGGAGGGTTGGCGGTGGTCCAGAATGGGGGAGTCGCGCAGACCACGCAACGCCTGCGAGCAGGAGGAGCCAGCACCCGATGAAGCGACCGGTGGGCCGTCGATGAGCGCCGAGGATCTCGAGAAGTACGAGACCGAGATGGAGCTGTCGATCTACAAGGAGTACCGCGACGTTGTTGGCCAGTTCACCTACGTCGTCGAGACCGAGCGGCGTTTCTATCTGGCCAACGCGGTGGACGTGCAGGCTCGCAACGCCGAGGGCGAGGTGTACTTCGAGGTGCGGATGTCTGACGCCTGGGTGTGGGACTTGTACCGGCCGGCTC
>JBOHFJ010000528.1:0-2464 GCA_050699655.1 Pseudonocardiaceae bacterium | reverse complement strand
CCCCGGCTCTGGGCGCGGCAAGCGCGCCCAGGCAACGAGTGGCGAGTCAGGCGCTCGGTGTGGTGGCCTCACGCCAGAGGTCGGCTTCGCTCCTGGCGGAGCGCTGGCGTTGGACGAGGATCAAAGCAATCATACCGACGATCAACAAAGAGATGATCTTCTTCACGAGTGGTTCGCCTCCTAGTAGTGTTGCTTCTTCGGTGGACTCCGACGTTCAGTGGGCCTAGCTGGACTTGAACCAGCGACCTCATCCTTATCAGGGATGCGCTCTAACCAACTGAGCTATAGGCCCC
Organism: Pseudonocardiaceae bacterium; assembly: GCA_050699655.1. Lineage (GTDB taxonomy): Bacteria > Actinomycetota > Actinomycetes > Mycobacteriales > Pseudonocardiaceae. The sequence goes on along the minus strand of JBOHFJ010000528.1, from coordinate 2,171 downwards.
CTCCATGACCCCGGCGAGGCTACCGCACAGCACCACCGGGACCCAACCCGAGTGACCATGCGGGTCAGTCCGGTTCAGACAAGGTCACCTCGACACCGCCGACGAGATCGGCCACAACATTGTAGATCAGCGACCCGACCGTGGCCAGCGCGGTCAGCAGCACGATGTTCACCAAACCGATCACCAGCGCCACTCCGAACACCCGCCCCCCGCTGACCAACTCAGTGCTCACCTGAGCGTTGTTCGCCGAGGTGAGGTCGGAGTACGTGCCGTTGATCTGGTCCCACACACCCATTCCGGCGAGCGCCCCGTACAGCACACCGACTGCCACCATCCAGGCCAGGAACCCGGCGACCGACAACACCAGGGACAGCTTCAGCACTGACCATGGCTCAAGTCGCTGCAGCTGTAGGCTAGTCCGTCGCGGGACCCGCCCCGAGCGAGACTGGGCACTGGCCGTCGACCCCGAATTGGGCGCCGATCCCGAACCGGCGGGCAACACCCGCTCCGGTGGTGTGTATCCCCCGACCCGCACCGTGGTCGGTGCGAAATCCGGGTCAGTGACCGGGGGGCCGGCACCCGCGGCCACACCGTAGGCGGGGCCACCCGCAGGCTGGCGATCGGCCGGCTCCCGGACGCCGCTTCGGGCGTGCTCGGGTGCTCCCACCTGCAGCGGCACGACCCTGGGTTGCCCATCGTCGCGCGCGACCCACTGGCGCTGCCACGGCGGTGCGCCCGCTCCGTTGCCCGAGGAGCCTGGCGCCGGATCCTGCCGCGCCGGCTCGTCAGCGGCGCCAGGTTCCTTCGACGCCAACTGGACCTCGGCCTGTTCGGTGTTTTCGGGCCTCGTCACGACTCGTCCCTCGTCGGTGCATCGAAGAGGGCGTTCGTGTCATCGGCTTCCGGGTCGCCGGCCTGCTCGGCGTTGCGTGCGACCGCCACCAGGCTCGCCCCTTCACCAAGGTTCATCAAACGCACCCCTTTGGTCTGCCGGCCGGCCTTGCGCACTTCCTTGGCGGTGGTTCGGATGACCCCACCGGTGGAGGTGATGGCATACAGCTCATCATCGATATCGACCACGAGCGCTCCGACGAGCTTGCCACGCCGCCGGTCGTACTGGAGGGTCAACACGCCTTTGCCACCGCGTCCTTGCACCGGATAGTCCTCGATCGGAGTCCGTTTGGCATAGCCGCCGGCGGTCGCGACGAGCACGAACAACCCGTGCTGCACCACCATGAGGGCCAGCAGCTCGTCGCCGTCGTTGAAGCGCATTCCGAACACCCCCGACGTGGCCCGTCCCATCGGGCGGAGCACCTCGTCGGTGGCGGAGAACCGGATCGACTGACCTTGCGCCGAAACCAGCAGCAGGTCGTCATCGGCGGTGCACAGCACCGCGCCGACCAGCTCGTCCTCCTCCCGCAGGTTGATACCGATCAGCCCGCCGGTTCGGTTGGAGTCGAAGTCGGTCAGCTTGCTCTTCTTCACCAGGCCGTCGCGGGTGGCCAGCACCAGATACGGCGCGGCGGTGTAGTCCTTGATCTGCATGACCTGAGCGATCTGCTCATCGGGCTGGAACGCCAGTAGGTTCGCCACGTGCTGGCCGCGAGCGTTGCGGTTGGCCTCCGGCAGCTCGTAGGCCTTCGCCCGGTACACCCGGCCCTTGTTGGTGAAGAACAGGATCCAGTCGTGCGTGGAGCAGACGAAGAAGTGCGCCACGATGTCGTCGGACTTCAGCCCCGCACCCAGCACGCCCTTGCCGCCGCGCCGCTGCGCCCGGTACAGATCGGTGCGGGTGCGCTTGGCGTAGCCGGTGCGGGTGATGGTGACCACCACGTCCTCGACGGCGATCAGGTCCTCGTTCGACACATCGCCGTCGTAGCCGGTGATGACGGTGCGGCGCTCGTCGCCGTAACGCTCGACGATCTCAACCAGCTCGTCGCGGACGATGGTGCGCTGCCGCTGCGGCTTGTCCAGGATGTCGAGGTAGTCGGCGATCTCCCGCTCGAGCTCGGCGAGATCCTCGACGACTTTCTGCCGCTCCAGCGCCGCGAGACGCCGCAGCTGGGTCTCCAGGATGTAGTTCGCCTGGATCTCGTCGACGTCCAGCAGCGCCATCAGCCCGGTGCGCGCGTCGTCCACCGTCGGGGACCGGCGGATCAGCGCGATCACCT
>JBOHFJ010000527.1:0-2464 GCA_050699655.1 Pseudonocardiaceae bacterium | reverse complement strand
GAATGGAAGACCACGCAAGACACTGGGCTGGCGAAAGCCCGTCGAAGTCTTCGAAAAGCTGATCGCGGAGCACTGTGTGGTCATGACCGATTGAAACCGCCCACTGATTGCGATCGCCGCTCGTGTGACATATGAGCACAGCAAGAGGGCCGGCCGGCTGCGGAGAGCCGAAGCGGGGGGTGCTCAACCGGCGGTCGGCCGGGGATCTAGTCGGGCGGCGCTGTGCCGCCGACCGAGTTGGGGTCCTCGTCCACAAATTGGCGGCACAGGTCGATGAACTGAGCACCGGGCATCCGCAGGGCCTGCTGGCAGAGCCGCTCATAGCGGTCGGTCCCGGTGTTGGTGAGCGTCACCCGGGCCGCCGGGTTCGGGTCGAGCAGCATCACCAACTCATCGGCGAGCAACCCGGTGAGCGCGTCCGCGACGTGACCCGGCACCTGGTGACCGCTCTCCAGCCAGCGGTCACCCACCTTCGTCACCTCACCACCGCTGATCCTGCGCAGCGTGACCCACTCGTACACCTCAGCACCGGCCAGTGGGGCTTGGGTCATGGCTGTCTCGCCAGGGTGGGTGACGTGCAGGCGGTCATGACGGGCGCCCGAGATGCTGGGCGAGAGTGCGGGCGTCGTCGTCGGTGATGAGCACGCCGGGGCTGGCCACGCTGAACGAGTAGAGCACCCAGCCGCGCCGCCTCCGGTCGCGGACGGCGCGCACGGTGTAGACAGAGCCGCTCGCGATGCAGCGCCCTTCCACGGCGCACCGTTCCTGGTCGCGCTGCGGCACCTGGTGCGGTACGTCCGTTTCTTGCGGTTGTGTCACTGCGATCTCTCCGCTCATCCGTGTTCCCCCGGCGAGACGTTCCCCCGGGCTTGTTTCAGCGGGAATCAGTGTGGGAGGCTGTGGGCCGCCAAGGTCAGGCCTCGCTGGCTGCCGCCTGGTGCCCTCTGAGCTCAGGTGTCGCCGTTTCGGTTTGCGGTGATCTACTGTGGGTCAACTCATTGCGGGAGTCGCCGCGGACCCGGTTGGAGCAGCTGCTCCGGCAGCGGCACGTCACACTGGAGGAGTTCAGAAAGCAATACCAACAGACTGCCGGGATCGAGCTCAGTGAGCGGCAGGCGTACCGGTGGGTGGCCGGAGGGCTGCGCGGCCTGCCCTACCCGCAGGCACAGGCCGGCCTGGAGCTGCTGTTCGGTGAACCGGTGGAACGGCTGTTCGGCCCGCCGTACGGTGCCGGGGCGCTCCTGCCGGCCCGCCGCCGCGCCGGGGCGGCATCGGAGCGGGGCAGCGCGCGGACCGACTGGGAAGGACAGGTGATCGCCATGAGCGCCGACCGGGCGCGCGGCTTCCTCACCCGCACCGAGGCATCCAACGTCGGCGCCGAGACTCTTGATCAGTTGATCGATGACGTACGCCGTCTGGTAGTGGCCTATCAACAACAACCGCTGCCCACCCTGCTCGGTGATCTGGTGGACACTCAGGAACGCGCCTTCGGGTTGTTGGAGGGACGCCAGCGCCCGGCGCAAGCTCGCGACCTCTACCTGATCGCCGGGCTCGCCTGCGCGTTAATGGCCGAGGCATCGCACGACCTCGGTGCTCCCCATGACGCGATGACGCAGGCCCGAGCGGCCTATGCGTGCGCGGACAACGCCGACCACGACGGGTTGCGTGCCCGGATTCGCGCCCTGCAATCCGGGATCGCCTACTGGTCAGGGCGGCTGGAGGACTCGGTGCGCTACGCCCAGCTCGGTGTCGAGGCTGCGGCTCGAAGCCGGGGCACCGCCAGCGTGTGGTTGGCCAGTAGCGAGGCACGGTCCCTAGCCGCGCTCGGTCGCCTCGCCGACGCTCGCGCTGCCCTCGTGGGAACCACCGATGCGTGGGACCGGGTGCAGCCCGACGAGCTGGACAGCTTCGGCGGGGTGTGTACGTTCAGCCGATCACGCCAGCTTTACCTGGCTGCCGATGCATTCGCCTGTGGCGGCTGCGCCATGGCGTCCGAGACGGAACGTCTCGCACTCGACGCATTGGATGCCTACACAGCTTCGCCACCCGAACATCGAGCTTTCGGAATGGAGGCGGGTGCCCGCAGCGCGTTGGCCGTAGCTCGGGTGCTCCGACGGGAGATTGAGGGTGCAGCTGAAGCGCTCGGTCCCGTGTTCGAGCTACCGTCCGCAAAGCGCAACGGCATCGTGGCTTCGGTCGAGCGCGTACGCAATGTGCTGCACACCATCGACAGCTCCGGCCGGGTCGCTACCGAGCTGGCGGGCGCTATTGAAGGCTTCACCGCCGAGCGGCTGACGCTCTAACGATGACCGATACCTCGCGGTACTGGGTGGCTGACCGGAGAGAAGGTACGGCTGCGTGAGTTCCGGGCTGACGATCTCGACGACACCGACGCCATCCTCGGTGATGACCAGGTGACCCGGTGGCTCACGGCCGTTTCAAGATCATTAATTCGACGTGAGCC
>JBOHFJ010000526.1:0-2475 GCA_050699655.1 Pseudonocardiaceae bacterium | reverse complement strand
CACTCCGCCAGCGCCACCAGCTGCCCATCCAGCGCGTCGCGGTCCCCATCACCCGGGGCACGGTGCCCCACCCCGGCCCAACGCGGAGAGATCCTCGGTGACGTCCCGGCTCATCAGCGGCGATCTTCACGCGCGATGAGGCACCACCGGTCGTGGGCTTGACCCGGTGCTCGTGGCCCCGCCCTCGGGTGGTGGCGGCGCACTCTGGACCACCGCCGCGGCTGCGCCCGATGCCCCGCCAGCCCGGCCCGATCCGGGTGATCCGGCGCCGTCGCCTTATCCCTTGGAGGTTCTCGTCGCCGGATCACGCCGGTCGGGTGAGCGCGGTGCCCCGGCCGGTCCGCTCTTGGTGGTCCGGCCGAGTCGCGCTTCGCCCCACGGCGGGAACACGCGATCACCCCGACGGCGCCAACGCGCCGGGCGCCACTGATCGGTGCGCGTTTCCGCCTGTCCCCGCTCGGGTCCCGCCATGAGCCCGAGCCCCCGGAACTCGAAGGAGAACCACCGCGATGACCTCCCTGGAATCCGTTTTGACCAGCCGTAACACCAGTCTCAGTGATCTGGTGCGTTGCTGCGGTGTCAGCATGACGCCAAACTCGACGTCGTCGCCCCCGCCCGCGACCTGCGCATGAGCGGAGGCGACCTGCATAGTGACGGGATCGGCGAGCCGACTATCACCCTGGATGGCGTTACCCCCGCTCGCGGGGTGTTCCGCCCGACGCTGATCTGCGACGGTGGCATCGCCGACAAGCTCGGCATCCCCCCGCGGTACCTGCGCCGGATGCGCGAGCATCATCCTGAGCTGCTGGACCACAACGTCAACACCTGGCTCGCCGACGAGCCGAGCAAGCGCTACCTGATCCGCACCCTGCGCGGGCAGGGGGACCAGCCGGGGATCGCCCGCGCGATGCTGTCCGAGAAGTACAAGATCACAGACAATCTCGACGTGCTGATGTCGGTGCTGGAGGGCATCCGCCGCACTGGGGTGCACACCGAGATCTCCCGGTGCGACCTGACCGAGAAGCGGATGTACGTCAAGGTCCGCTCCCCCGAAGTCGCTACGCACGCCCCCCGGTTGCTCGCCGACTACCGCAGCCCGTTCTCCGGGCGGCGCGGCGCGGACAACCCGCTCGTCTTCGCCGGGTTCGTGATCTCCAACTCCGAGACCGGGCACGGCAGCTTCTCCATCACCCCCCAGGTCACCATCCAGGTCTGCGACAACGGCATGACCTTCACCCAAGACGCCATGCGGGAAGTCCACCTCGGCGGCCGGCTGCGGGACGGGGTGATCCGCTGGAGCGGTGACACCCAGGACGCCGCCCTGGAGCTGGTGGCCAACCAGGCCCGCGACGCCGTGACCACCTTCCTCCAACGGAGCTATCTCGAAGCCAAGATCACTGAGGTGGAGGCCGAGGCGGGCATCCCAGTCCACGACGTCGAGGCCACCCTCGAGTACGTGAGCAAGCAGCTCCGGTTCACCCAGGACCAGCAGGCCACGATCCTGAACCACTTCATCGACGGTGGCGACCGCAGCTGCGGTGGCGTGCTGCACGCGGTCACCAGCACCGCGCAAACTCTCACCGACGCCGACGACGCCCACGAGATGGAACGCCGGGGCCTGCCCGCGATGACCCTGGCCGCCTCCTTCCAACGCTGACCCGCCCGACGGTGCCGGCCGGGCCGCCCGCTCGGCTGGCACCACCCTTTCACCCGCCGCCGCACGAGGCGCTGCTCGTGTCCGCCGATCCCCTTCCAGGACCGAGGGGACATCCGCATGTCCGCGTTCACCGTCACCACCGTGCCCAGTGACGCGCCGCTGACCGCTGGCCTGGCCTTCTGTACCGAGAAAGACCCACTGGCCTGGCACTACCCACCACCCACCGCGACCGACCCGGGCACCGTGGGCCGGGAACGCGCCCTCACCCGCTCCACCACCGGGCGGGTGGGCGCGATGGTGCTCGCCGAGAACACCCGCTCGGTCAACCACAACTACGACGAGGACTACTGGGAGCCCGCCTATGTGTTTCACCCACTGCGCGGCGCACCGGATCCGCTCGTGGCGCTCAAGTCGATCGCGTGCCTGCGGCCCGGAAGGCATCGACGAGACCGGTGAAACCTGGCCCGACCTGTTGGCCGGCGCCATCACGAGACCTCGCCACGCCGGGCCGGATCCTCGGACTCCCCTTCACCCGGGCGTCTGGGGATCCGGTTTCTCCCGGTGGCGGCGCGCGCGTGGCCCAGGCCAGGCCAGCGGGCCGGGGGTGGCGGTGTCAAGGCCAGGGCCGCTTGCGCGGTCGGCGCCAGGCGCCGAGCCCTGACACCGCCACCCCCGCTCCGCCGCGGGCCGCTGGTCCACGTACACCGCGCTGACCAGGAGGAAACCCGATGCGCGCACCCCAGCCCGTCGCTGACGACACCGACGTCGCGACCTCACCCGAACCGGCAACCGAGATCATCGCCGACCGTGAGCGGCCC
>JBOHFJ010000525.1:0-2486 GCA_050699655.1 Pseudonocardiaceae bacterium | reverse complement strand
TTATGCCGACATCGGCATAAGGCATCTTATGCCGAGTACCGGATTATGCCGGGTGCGGTGGTGAAGGTGCTGGTCAGCTGTGGTTGGGGTGGGCGGGTGTTCGGCATAATCCGGGCTCGTGTCCCGGTGGGTTCTCCGTCTGGGTGGGGCAAGCGCGGATGGTCTCCAGCCGCCACCCGCTGGAACCGTACCCACGAGCGGAAACCGGGATCAGGTCTTCTACGTGCAGAAACCGCAGCAACGAGCGCGTCGCAGTGACCAGCGTCCGGACTCACCAACCGCGAGCGCATCGGCAGCTTTGGCCCAAGATGCACGGAGGTGCCGGCCGGATTATGCTGAGTCCTCGGCAGCTGTAACCTTGCTGACCAGCATGTTCAACTGCATGCTCGGCATAATCCGGTACTCGGCATAAGACGCGCTCCACACCCAGCGGGCGCACGCCCGGTTCCTCGTCGAGGACAAGCACGCGGACTACCTACTCACCGTCAAAGAGAACCAACCCGGCCTGTTCGCGCAACTCAACGCGCTGCCCTGGACCGAAGCCCCCGTTGCTTACACCGAACACGATCGCGGTCATGGTCGCGTCGAACGACGCACCATTCAGGTCCTGCCCGCCCCGGACACGATCAACTTCCCGCACGCCGCGCAGGCCTTCCTCATCGAACGCTACATCAGCGACCTGCACGACAACCCCACCTCCGCTGTCGCGGTGCTCGGCCTGACCAGTCGCCCCGCCGCCCGCGCAGACCCACCACAGATCGCCGCCGCGCTCCGCGGACACTGGGCGATCGAGAACGGGCTGCATTACGTCCGAGACGTCACCTTCGCCGAAGACGCCTCCCACGTTCGCACCCGCTCCGGCCCCCGAATCATGGCCTCGCTCCGCAACCTCGCCATCGCCGTTCTCCGGAGAGCCGGCCACACCAACATCGCCCAAGGCCTCCGCTGGGCCAGCTACAACTTCAACAACCCACTGACACTGCTCGGCATCACCTGACTTTGCCGGGACCCTGAGTAGTGGGCCGACCGCGCGACACAGGCTGCGGTCTGACCACTTGTCAACGGCAAGGCACAATCGAGTCAACGGTGTAACCAATCCAAATCCAAGAATCAGGTTTCCCCTCGTAACGTGTGACCGTGCTCTTGTCGGGATCCAGTCCATATATGGTGTCGTTGGTGAGTGCGAATTCTGCGCCTGGTCCGCCGATTCTCTCCCAAGTGTTCGATGAACTGGGGTAGTGGTAGGCGTCGCCGGTTTGAGGGTCTGTTGCGACAAGACCGTATCCGCCGCCGTAGATATGCTGGCTGGGACATTTTCCTTCCTGCTTCCGCCGTCTCAGCCGTTGGCGGGTGCTAGGATCGGCAGTCCGATCAGCTTCGAAGGGGTGATCTCCAGTACGTTGGCTAGTGCCACGATCTCGGAAAGGGTCACATCACGCTGTCCGTGCTCGATGCGGTGCAGGGTGGATTTGCTCATCCCGGCCAGCCCGGCGACAACCTGCAACGACTTGTCCCGGGTAGTGCGGATCCACCGGATGCGTCGGCCGGTCGTGGGTGTGTCGTCAGCGTCCATCGCGGCAGCTTGATTCACCGGTTTGAGCTTCCGCCGAGGCATCGGGGAGCTAGGTCGCAGTGGTGTGTTTCGGTGGAGGTGTGGGGGCCTGGCTACCGGCGGGACTTCCGATCCGTGGGGTGGTAGTGGGGGATGGTCGTCGCCGAGGTACCTGGTGAGCTGCTGGCTGGCTCCGGCGGCCTCCCAGATCCCTGTGGAGAGCTGGGCCGCCCGGGAGACGTCGAGCCACCCAGCGATCCGGGAGTCCCCACAGGTCATGTCGAGGATCACGGTGCCGTCGTGGCGGGCGATCGCTCGCACGATGCCGTCGGGGTCGGTGCGGGTCAGGCCGTGCACCGGAACGATCCAGTGCTCCCGGCTGACATCGCCGGTGTGAGCGGCGGCGTTCTCGGGCGGGGTCTCGTTTTCCACGGCTGATGACCTCCGGTTTTGGTCGTTGTGGTGGTAACCATGATGATCAAGCGCTACCCGGTCGGGAGTCCGGTAGCGGTGGGCTCGACGGGTGACTACCGTCCCGCTGTCTGGCGGGTCTGGGGAAGGGGAGTGTTCCCTGAAAACCCTGAACTTCCTCCGCTGGTGGTGATCTAGGGCCTACTCTCCGTGGTGACGCGTTGTCCCCGACGGCAAGGACGTACCGATGGCGGCCGGCACACCGAATGAGACGCTGGGCCAGTTCTTGGCCGGCTTGTCCTGGAGCGGCGAGCGCCTGGCTCGGGAGGTATGCCGGGTGCTCGGTACTGGCGCGGTCCACCCGACCGCGCCGTACAAGTGGCTCAAGGGTCATCAACCGCGCCGGGACGAGGTGCGTCAGGCGATCGCGTTCGTGCTGTCCCAAGCCAGCACCCGACCGGTCACGGTGAGTGAGCTATGGCCCGGATGCGCTCCGCATGATCTACGCTTGATCCCCGCGACC
>JBOHFJ010000524.1:0-2501 GCA_050699655.1 Pseudonocardiaceae bacterium | reverse complement strand
ACCTCACCCCGCTGGCCGAGACGGTCGCGGGCGGCCACCGGGTGAGCACCGGCGAGCGGGTACCGGCTGGCGAGGTGCTGGCCGCGCTGCCGGAGTTGCCGATCTTGCATGAGGTCGCCATCCGGCTGGGTGCCGCGCCCGGTGGCCCGCCCGGCCCGATCGCCGCCGCCATCGAGCTCGCCCTGGAGTCCCTGTACCTCACCCGCAAGCTCGGCAAGGACGCCGAGAACGGCGCAGTGGTGTACGGCGCACCGGGATGATCGCTGATTGTGTGCCGCAGGCGAAATCCCGTGTCGTTTTTGGCACACAAACCGCGATCATCCCCTGGTCAGAGCGTGATGATGGGCAGCTCAGCGTCGGCGGTGTCGGCGAGGCGGCGGATGTCTTCGGGGTCTGCGGTCACCACGGTGGCGTGGCGTGGCGCGGCGACGAGCACGACTGACGCGTCGACGGGGTTCGACGTCTGGGCGCGCCCACAGAGCTCGCCGACTGCCCGGGCTTTCTCGTGGGTCAGGTCGACGACGTCGCTGGCGGCCAGCACGCGAGCGATCCGCGCCGCGCGCGGGCCGCCGCGCCAGACCTCGCTCACCACTCCAGCGGGGACCAGTGGCACGACACCGAAGCGGACGAGATGATCCCACAGCACGATCCACCGGCGATCCGCGCGCTCGGCGGCGACGAACGCTCCGGCATCAAGCACGAAGTCACCGCTCACGCGGAGCGCCGCGCCGGCCCAGTCGCTTGAGCTGCGGCGATCTCGGCGTCGACGGCCGCCCGCTCCCGCTCGGTCACCGCGCCGTGCTCGGCTTCGTACTCGGCGAGGAGCGCACGCCCGGCGTCGAGTCTGAGGCGGTGCACAGCCGCGGCGGTGATCCAGCCAGAGATGGTCTCGGATGCCTGGTCAGCCGCTTCCCGCACCTGCTGCGCGATGTCGGCGGGAACTGTCACCGAGAGCCGTTCGTATGCCGTCACGACTGGGATGGTATCAGGATATTACCGCTCGGTCGGTACCGTGGAGCTGTGGCCAGCCCATGACCCCGGCATCTCGGTACAGCTACGGGCCGTGGGACGGTGGCCCGGATCCGTTGGCGCCCCCCGCTGACCTGTCCGCGGCGCTGGATGAGATCGGCCGGGACGTGATGGACGGGGCATCGCCCCGGGCGGCGCTGCGGGAACTGCTCCGCCGTGGCCTGCCCGGCAACCCGGGGATGGACGAGCTGGCCCGCCGGATCTGGCGGCGCCGCGCCGAGATCACCCGCCGGTATCGGCTCGACGGCACCCTCCAGCGGGTCCGCGAGCTCCTCGCGGAGGCACTGGCCGCAGAGCGGCAGGCGTTGTTCCCTGACCCCGACGACGACGCCCGATTCCGTGCGGCCCGGCTCGACGCGCTACCCCCGGACACCGCCCGCGCCGTCACCGAGCTCGCCGACTACGACTGGTGCTGCGCCGAAGCCGCGCGGGCCTACCAGCGGATCCGGGACCTGCTCGGCCAGCAACTGCTGGAGCAGCGCTTCGACGGGATCAGGCAGGCGCTGCGCTCCGCCTCGCCCGAGGACGTCGAGCGGATTCATCGGATGCTGTCGGATCTCACCGATCTGCTCGCCGCGCACGCCCGAGGGGACCCCGACACACAGCGGCGGTTCGAGGAATTCCTGCGCCAGTACGGGGAATTCTTCCCCGAGCGCCCGCGCACCGTCGACGAGCTGATCGACGCGCTGGCCGCCCGGGCCGCCGCCGCGCAACGGATGCTCAACTCGATGAGCTCGGAGCAACGTGCCGAGCTGGCTCAGCTGGCCCAGCAGGCCTTCGGGGACCCGCGGCTGGCCCAGCAACTCGCGACACTGGACGCCCAGTTGCGGGCGCTGCGGCCCGGTGCGGACTGGCAAGGATCCGAGCGGTTCCGCGGCCAGGACCCGCTCGGCCTGGGCGAGGGCGCACAGGCGCTGGCCGACCTCGCGGAACTTGACGCGCTGGCCGAGCAGCTCGCCCAGTCCTACCCCGGGGCCCGCGCCGAAGACGTCGACCTCGACGCGCTGGCCCGCCAGCTGGGCGAATCCGCCCGCGTCGACGCTCGCCGGCTGGCCGAGCTGGAGCGTGAGCTGGAGCGGCACGGTTTCTTCGAGCGCGGCCCGGACGGGTCACTACGACTGTCACCCCAGGCGCTGCGCCGGCTCGGCACGCGGGCGCTGGCCGAGGTGGCGCAGGCGCTGCGCGGCCGGCGCGGTGAGCGCGAGTTGCGCCGGGCCGGCGCCGCCGGGGAACCCAGCGGGGGCACTCGGGCCTGGGAGTTCGGTGACTCGCAGCCGTGGGACGTCCCCCGCACCGTGCGCAACGCCGCGCTGCGCCGGGCCGCCAGCGGGGGCCCGCCGCTGAGCGCCGAGGACGTCGAGGTGGTGGACAGCGAGCACCGCGCGCGGGCCGCGGTGGCGTTGTGCGTGGACACCTCGTGGTCGATGGTGCAGGACGGGCACTGGGTGCCGATGAAGCGCACCGCGCTGGCG
>JBOHFJ010000523.1:0-2506 GCA_050699655.1 Pseudonocardiaceae bacterium | reverse complement strand
AGGTTCATGGTCTCGGCGTCGATGACGCGGGCTTTAGCCAGGGTGATCCGGCCCTGCTCCAGCGCCGCCAACGTGCCCGGCAATCGGGTACACAGCGACCACGCGTCGCCCACCCGGCACGCTGCGGTGCGCGCCGACGTGCTCAGCATCAGGCCGACCTCGGCCACCGCCGACTCATGGGCCTGCGAGGTGCTGGCGCCCAGGGCCGTGTTTCGAGCTTCCGCGCTGCGCATGAACGAGTCCATCTCCCGGACCTGCCCGGCCTGCGCCCACGCGATCACCCGCTCCCACGCCCCCACACGTTCTAGAGCCTCGAACTCCCGATGCGCTGGGTCCACGTCGCTGGGGCGAGACAGCATGTCAGCCAACAAGCCGTCCGGGACGTACTCCGACCAGCGCACCGGTTCCCCCACCCCGGGCCACTCCTCGACCAGACAGTCGATGACCTCCTCCGGGGGCGCGGTGACCGGTGGCGGTGGCCCGTCCACACAGCTAGTATCGAACACGTGTTCGATACTACTCCTGGTGGCAGGACGGGACAAGGGCGTAGGCGACGAGCGACTGGAGGCCGAACGCGGGGTCGCGCTCGGAACCGCCCTGGTTCTAGGCGATGGGACCCACCACGACGGGGACACCGCTGTCGTGCGTTGCGCGGCGGGCGTGGTAGCGGTGGCTGTGCGGGGAGCGCAACGTACCGAGGAGCGCAACGTACCGAGGGCGTGATTGCCACTCGGTACACGCAATAACCTATGCCGACAGACCCGTTGGGGTATGGCGCCAGGCGCCGCGGACAGGGTGCGGATCCACCATGGAGAGAGGGTCCAGCGCCCACGACCGGACGCGGGCGAGGAGCCGGGACTGCGCTGGGCGTACTCGGCGCTGGGCGTACTCGGCGCTGGGCGTACTCGGCGCTCGACGGTCCGGGTGCTCTGCTGCTCGCTCTCGGCGACCGATGCACCGACGTCACTCGGCTCCTCGACCAGGCCGCACAGCAGTGGTGGACGCCCGCTCGGTGAGGGTCAGCGGCACCGGGGCGGTGCCCGCCCGTTGGCAGACCTGCTCGCAGCTAGTTTCCAAAGTGCAGCACAGCGAGCAGACCGCGCCGACGTGGTGCGCGCAGTCGACGACGTCCGGCAGCTCGTAGTCGATGGCGCACACCGTGCAGGTGTGGGTGGCGGTCAGGTCTGTCGCGCCGGAATCGGGGCCGGATACCAGGTTCGACCGGGCCAGGTAGTAGCGCCCGCCGGTGAGTTTGGCGGTGACCGGGACCAGCACCATCGCCAGCAGCAGGGCGATGAACGGGCTCCACGCGGCGGCTACCGGCCCGAACGCGCCGAAGTAGGCGACCACCGAGACGATCGAGGCCACGACCATCGGCCCGAAGCCGGCCGGGTTGATCGAGTAAAGGTAGGCGCGCTTGAACTCCACGTAGGGCGGGCTCAACCCCAGCGGCTTGCAGATCACCAAGTCGGCGACGACCGCGCCGATCCAGGCGATGGCCACGTTGGAGTAGAAGCCGAGGATGTTGTTGAGGAACGTGAACGCGCCGAACTCCATCAGCGCCAGCGCGATGCCGCAGTTGACGAGCACGTACCAGGCGCGGCCGGGGTGGCGGTGCAGCACGCGGGAGAAGAAGTTCGCGAACGACAGCGAGCCGGAGTAGGCGTTCGTCGTATTGATCTTGATTTGGGAGACGACCACGAACAGCGCCGCCAGCGGCAGCGTGACCGCGCCCAGCGCTGGCCGGACCGCCTGCACGTACGGCGCGATCGGCTCCAGCGCGGCGCTCGCGCCGACCGCGGCCAGCGCGCAGAAGGCCAGGAACGCGCCGCCGAGCTGCTTGAGCGCGCCCAGCACCACCCAACCCGGGCCAGCCGTGATCACCGCGGTCCACCAGGAGCGCCGGTTGGCGTCGGTCTTGGCGGGCATGAAGCGCAGGTAGTCGGCTTGCTCACCGATCTGGCCGATCAGCGACAGGGCGACTCCGGCGCCGAGCCCGACGCCGGTCAGCGACAGGCCGGCACCGGCACCGGCGGTGCCCCCGAACGAGGCGAACTGGGCGAAGCGCTCCGGGTGGGTGGCCGCCACGACCACGAACGGCAGCGCCAGCCCGACCAGCCACACCGGCTGGGTCCACATCTGCAGCTTGGCCAGGGCCCGCATGCCGAACAGCACGAACGGCAGCACGATCAGCGTGGTCAGCAGGTAGCCCAGTGCCAGCGGCAGCCCGAAGGCCAGCTGGAACGCCTGCGCCATGATCGAGCCTTCGAGCGAGAAGAAGATCACCGTGAAACTGGCGTAGATCAGCGAGGTGAGTGTGGAGCCGAAATAGCCGAACCCCGCACCGCGGGTGAGCAGGTCCATGTCCACGCCGTAGCGGGCGCAGGCGGCGGCGATCGGGATGCCGGTCAGGAAGATCACCACGGCCGCGATCGCGATGGCCAACGCAGCGGAGGAGAACCCGTGCAGCATCACGATGCTGGCGCCGATGGCGAAGTCGGCGAGG
>JBOHFJ010000522.1:0-2548 GCA_050699655.1 Pseudonocardiaceae bacterium | reverse complement strand
CCACCGACACCGCCACCGTCATCACGTAATCCACCAGCAACGCCGCCGCGGCCACCAACCCCGCCGAGCTGCCCAGATTCTCGTGGCTGACGATGTAGGACCCGCCACCGCTCGGGTAGGCGTGACAGGTGGCATACCGGCATCCAACGCCCCCACGAGGACTACCGGGCGTTCGTCGATGAGGACGAGGTGTTCCAGCCCACCACCTGCCGTATGCTGCAACCGGCCCATGAACCAGGTTTAGCTCAGTTCGTGGGAGTTTGCTTCACAGGAAGACTGAAAACAGGTACGCTGAGTCCACGAAGGAGGGGTGATGCTGCTCGATTTCCGTGTCGCGAACGTCTTGTCGTTCTGCGGCGAGCAACACCTGTCCTTTGTCGCGACTGAGCTGAACGACGGCTCGGCGCGGCCGACCGGCATTCGGGAGCGTGGCAAGGAGATCTTGGCCGTTCCGGTCCTTGGGCTCTACGGGGCCAACGCGTCCGGCAAGACCAACGTGCTCGCCGCGCTGCGCCAGATGCGTGCGGCCGTGCTGGGGTCGCTGCGGTGGTTCTCGGACCCGGCTCCGGTCCGGCGCGTCGCGTTTGCACTTGACCCCACGTTGCGTGCGGAGCCGTCGTTCTACGAGATTGAGATCGTCTTGACGGACGGCGTCCGCTACACGTACGGCTTTGAGATCAACGACGACCGGGTGCGCGGCGAGTGGCTACATGCGTACCCGAAGGGCCGCAAACAGATCTGGTTCGACCGCGAGGACGACAAGATCGACTTTCCTGGGGAAGGCATGCGGGGAGAGAAGCTGGAACTGGCCCGCCGGACCCGGCCGGACGCACTGTTTCTCAGCGTTGCCGCGCAGTTCAACCACGAACAGCTCCTGCCGGTCTTCAATTGGTTCCGTGACAACCTCTGGCTGATCAGTCCGGAGACAGACAAGGGCCAGCGTGAGGGCTTCACGCGGGACCGAGTCCTCCGTGACTCCGAATTCCGTGAGCGGATAGCTCGCGTGCTCCAGGTCGCAGACCTGGGTATCACAGGTTTCGACGAGAAAGCTCTCGCCCGAGGAGAGATCCACCTGTTGCACCGGGCTGGAACGCGTGAGATCATGCTTGACTTCGGCGCGGAGTCGTTAGGCACGCGTACATGGTTCGGTCTGGTCGGCGCGCTCATCGCAGCCTTCGACGCGGGGACGACCGTGCTCGTGGACGAGTTGGACTCAAGCCTGCACCCCGCGATGTCTGCCGAGGTCGTCCACATGTTCTCTGACCCCGAAGCGAACCCGCGCGGCGCGCAGATGCTCTTCACCACCCACGACGTGACGCTGCTGCACACGCTTCCTGGCGACGACAGATTGCTCGATCGGGACACCGTGTGGCTCGCCGAGAAGGACGCTGAAGGTGCGACCGAGCTGTACCCCCTGACCGGATTGCAGCCACCCCCGCGCAAGGGCGACAACCTCTTTCGCAGGTACCTGCTCGGCAATTACGGCGGCGTTCCCCGGGTATCGTCGGGTGCGGTGGCCCGTGAGGTCGAGGAGATCTTCGGTTGAGCCGGCGGCGCCGCGGTAGCGTGGAGGTCGGGCGCGCTGGTTCGCAGTCTCTGGCGCATCGCAGTACCTATGCCGTCTTCTACGTGGTCGCCGAAGGCGAGGGTACGGAGTGCGACTACTTCGATCGGCTCGATAAAGCCTATGGTCCGTGTGGGAGATTCCGGATCAGGATGCCCCTGCACCACGTACGGCGCAATGGACTGCAGCCGGCCGACGTGGTTGAGCACGCCTGTGGCCTGGCCGGCGACCCGGACATCAAGCAGGTCTGGGGATTGTTCGACCACGACGGGCGAAACAATATCGATCAGGTGTGCTCGACCGCGAAGCGGGAGCGGATTGAGGTGGCGCTGTCGCATCCATCGTTCGAGCTATGGCTGCTGCTGCACTTCCAGGATTTCACATCCGCCGCTCAGGGCGGCGAAAGTGAAACGATCACCGGTAAGCTCCGTAATGCGCACTCCGCATTCGCCGATTACGAAAAGCGCAACAAGCGAATCGATCAGTCTCGCTTTGCTGCACTCATGCAGGATGACGGCATCCACAACGCGGTACGCCGGGCGCGACGCTTGTCGGGTCACTTCGCTCATGAGACGCCGAGCCAGCGGGACCCGTCGACCGAGGTGTTCCGGCTCATCGAGGCGCTTGGCATCGTCCCTCCCGCGTCATGAAGGATGTCCCGGTGACCAAGCTGACGCTGGCCCAGCTCGAACGACATCTGTTCGCCGCCGCAGACATCCTCCGCGGTCAGATGGACGCCGCTGAGTACAAGGACTACATCTTCGGGATGCTCTTCCTGAAGCGCTGCTCGGATGAGTTCGAGGCCGCCTACCAGCTCGAATACCGCGACGCTCTGCATGGAGCCGGACTGGTCACGCTGGTGGGGGTGTGGGTTGGCGGGCCGCGGCGGCTTGCTGTTCGTAGTCTTGGTGTTGGCGGTTCGCTTGGGTGCGGGTGACTCCGGCGGAGCGTAGGTGCCAGGGGATGTCGACGGTGACGACGTCG
>JBOHFJ010000521.1:0-2579 GCA_050699655.1 Pseudonocardiaceae bacterium | reverse complement strand
TGGATTCCCCGAGCCTTTCGAGCACCCGGTGTTCTACGTGGTCTGCGCGCTGGGCCCGATGGGGTTTCTGCTCAGCCAGAACACCTTCCAGCAGGGCACTCTCATCGCCCCGGCACTGGCCATCATCACGATCTTGGATCCGCTGGTCGGGGTGGCGATCGGGGTGAGCTGGCTGGGCGAGCGGGTGAACAGCTCGCCCGCTGTGCTTGCCGGCCAGGTGATCTCAGCGGTGGTCCTGATCGGCAGTGTCGCGCTGCTGGCGCACCGCGGCACCCGCCTGCGCCGGGAGATCGAACAGGCGGCGCGGCGAGAGACCACCACCTCACCTCGAGCCGCCTGGGGATGATTGTCGACTGGAAGGCCCTGGTCACCGGTGGGTCGTCGGGCATCGGCGCGGCCATCGCCGAGGGGCTCGCCGCCGCCGGCTGCCGGGTGGTGGTACTCGGCCGGGACCCCGAGCGGCTGGACGCGCTGGCGCGCCGCATCGGAGCTCGCGCCCTGGTGGCCGACCTGTCGAGCGCGCCGGGCCTGTCCCGGGCGGCTGAGGCCGCGGCGGGGGTCGACCTGCTGGTGAACTCGGCGGGCCGAGGATGGGCCGGGGACCTGGCGACGATGGCACCGGCGGACATCGACTCGCTAGTAGCGCTGAACCTGCTCGCGCCGCTGCGGCTAGCCCGCGCCGCATTGCCGGGGATGCGGGAACGCGGGCGCGGGCACCTGGTGTTCGTGTCCTCGATCGCGGCGGTCGGCGTCGGCGGGGAAGCGGTGTACGCCGCGACAAAGGCCGGGCTGCGGGGCTTTGCGGCCAGCGTCCGCCACGAGGTGGCCAGCGAGCCGATCCGCGTCACCACGCTGCTGCCCGGCGCGGTGCGCACACCGTTCTTCGACCACCGTGGGCTGGCCTACAACCGCCGCTTCCCACGCCAAGTCGATCCCCGGACAGTGGCATCGGCCCTGATCAAAGCGCTGGAACGGGGCGATGCGGAGGTGTTCGTACCGCGCTGGCTGACGGTCGCGGCGCGGGTGAAGGGGGCGACACCTGAGCTGTTCCACCGGCTGGCTCAGCGCCTGGGCTGAAGTCTAGGTTTGGGTCTGGGCTTCAGCTGGCACGTTCAGGCTACAGCGGCGACCCCGAAGCGCAGCCGGATGCCCGCACCGCGCAGCTCCCGGCGAAACCACAACAGCGACACCACCGCCGCGCTTGCCACCAGAGTGAACGAACCGGCGGTGGTGACCATCAGGAAGTTGCCCAGGGTGGCGCGGGCCAGCACCCACAGCGTCGCCACCCCGTTGGTCAGGAACACCATCGCCCACAGCAAGGACACCCGGCGGAAAAACCGCTGCACCACAAGGTTGCTCGTGAGCGCGAGGGGGAAGGCGCAGAAGTCATCAGCCAGCCGGGCGATCAAGGGCTGGCGCAGCCCCACAGTGGCCAGCAACACGAAAGCAATCAAGAAATTCTGCAGCGTGGGCTGCAGAAAATACAGGAACACGCTCCCAGTGGCGTACCCGATCAGGGTGCGGACCACGAGCAACCCGGTACTGAGCCACAGCACAGTGGGGATCGGCGAGCGGGTCAGCACTCGGCGCGCCAGTGCGGCCAACGCCCAACCCAGTGCCCCGAACAGCCCTCCGGTCAGGTTGGTGACAGTCAGGAGCAGGTAGAACAGGCCCAGGGGGGCCAGCACCACCTCAAAAAGGTGCCGCGCCACCTGGCCCAACCGGCCAGACAGCGCTCCGAGATAGATGACCTGCGCTCGTGGATACATCGCGGTGGAGGGTAACCCGAGGCCTGGGTGGCCGCCAGCGAGGGTGGGCTAGCGCCTCACCCCCGGGCCATGTCGTTGAAACGGCTGTAGTGCAGTTGATGCGCAAGGGTCACGGTCGTGGTTGGCCCGTTGCGGTGCTTGGCGAGGATCAGGTCAGCCTCACCAGCCCGAGGATCCTCCTGCTCCCACGCATCCGGGCGGTGAATCAGCATCACCATGTCCGCATCCTGCTCGAGGCTCCCGGACTCGCGAAGGTCGGCCAGCATCGGCTTTTTGTCGGTGCGCTGCTCTGGGCCACGATTGAGCTGAGAAATCGTGACCACGGGGACTTCGAGCTCTTTGGCCAGCAGTTTGAGATGCCGGGAGAACTCGCTGACCTCCTGCTGGCGGGACTCGACCTTCTTGCCCGAGGTCATCAGCTGCATGTAGTCCACCACGATCAGGCGCAGGTCGTGGCGCTGTTTGAGCCGCCGCGCCTTGGCCCGGATCTCCATCATCGTCATGTTCGGCGAGTCGTCGATGAACAGCGGAGCCTCGCTGATCTCACCCATCCGCCGGGCCAGCCGGGTCCAGTCATCGTCGCTCATCCGGCCGGATCGCATGTCCGACAGCCGGATCTTGGCCTCGGCGGAGAGCAGCCGCATCACGATCTCGGTGCGGCTCATCTCCAGCGAGAAGATCACGCTGGCCATGCCGTGGGCGACCGAACAGGACCGAGCAAGATCCAAACCCAGGGTCGAGTTGTGAGTAGGAATCATCGATTCCCCGGCCAGGTACAGGTGGTCACTGTTGCTCACTTGCACGCAGCGG
>JBOHFJ010000520.1:0-2583 GCA_050699655.1 Pseudonocardiaceae bacterium | reverse complement strand
GTGGGTCGCGAAAATCGAGGCGAACATGCGCCGCGATCGCGAGGTCACCAGCACGCTGCGCGCGCAGGGCTGGACCGTGATCCGGCTGTGGGCATCCGACATCCTCGCCGACCCCGACACCGCCGCCCAACATGTCCTTGACGTCACCCGGCCAATAAAGCATTAAGATTGCTATTGCAATCAGATGGCATTAATGACAGCATACAGTTACCATTGGTGTCGCTGGGTAACTCGATCGATGGTAGAGGGTGAACCACCACTTGATCGTCATCGTTTACCAGGGAGTCACGGTCCGACGACCGGTGCCGCAACGGTGAGCGGGAGACATTCCAAGCGACGTCTCCTTTGTCAGCGTTTGCGGTGTGTCATTTAAGCCGCCCTGACATTTCATCAGGGCACTCGGAAGGATGATTGATGACCCCACCACCCGGCGCACGTCGGAGCGTCCGCCGCCGACGTACGGCTGCGGCGCTGATCGCCACGGGCACGACAATGCTGGCCGTCACCATGGCCGGCATGGGCCCGCACGCCAGCGCGTCAAGCCACCGCGAGGCTCCCCTGATCTCGGGACTCCCGCAGCTGGACAACACCGATGTGTACGCCTTCACCAGCCCGGACCGGCCAGATACGGTGACGATCGTCGCCAACTGGATTCCGTTCGAGGAGCCCAATGGTGGCCCGAACTTCTACCCCTGGGCGGAAGGCGCGCATTACGACATCAACATCGACAGTCATGGTGATGGCAGGCCCGACATCACCTACCGCTGGGAATTCCACAACGAGGACCATCGCGACGGCAGGACCTTCCTCTACAACAACGGCGTCGTGCACAACCTGGGCGACCCGACACTGCTGTTCAAGCAGCATTACCGGCTGACCGAGTACAAGCGGGACCGGGGCGGTGAGCGGGTGCTGGTCAACGACGGGTTGTCCGCTCCGTCGGACGTCGGTCCGACGTCCATGCCGGACTATCACCGGCTGCGGGACGAGGCGATCCAAGGCCTTCCCGGCGGCGGTGCGACCTACGCTGGCCAGGCCGCCGATCCGTTCTTCCTGGACCTGCGGGTGTTCGACCTGCTTTACGGCGCACCCAAGCTCAATGAGGTCGGGCAGAATACCCTGCGCGGGTACAACGTCAACACCATCGCGATCCAGGTGCCCAAGAGGGAACTGGCGTTGCACAATGACGCGGCGGGCAACCCGGTCATCGGCGTCTGGAGTACTACCGAGCAGCGGAGCCTGACGCTGAACCCGCACGGCGGGGCCAGCCTCAGCGGCAAGTACGTTCAGGTTTCCCGGCTGGGCAACCCGCTGGTCAATGAGGTGATCTCGGCCGCCGACCAGAAGGACGCCTTTAACGCTTCCCAACCGGTGGACGATCACAACAACCACGCTTTCTTGGATCGGGTGATCGACCCTGAGCTGCCCAAGGACGTGCAGCTTCTCTACGGCATCAAGGCACCGTCGGCGCCACGCAATGACCTCGTGGAGATCTTCGCCACCGGCGTCGCCAAGGGCGCTCCCGGTCCGATCAAGGCGGACCTCAACTCGCAGCTGCTCAACAGGGACGTGAACCCGAAAGCGTTCGTCCCCGCAGAGGAGGAGCGGTTGAACATGGGTGTCCCGGTCACCCGAGATCCGAACCGGCTAGGGGTGCTCGGTGGTGACCTGCAAGGGTTCCCCAACGGCCGCCGGCTCAGCGACGATGTGGTGGATATCGAGCTCCAGGCGCTGGAAGGCGCGTTCTACCACGGTCTGCCGCCACACATCGTGCAGGCGCTGGCCGCAGGCGACGGGGTCGACCACGCTGGCCGTCCGTTCGGCGACTCCTTCCCCTACGTGTCGCTGCCGTATGACCAGGCTGTGAATACCGCTGGTCCGGGCGATGGGGACGATCACAGCGGTGACCACCACGGCGACCACAGCGACGACCCGTTTGCCTCTCCGGGTGGCGGGGACCACTCGGGCGGTGGGGGTTTCCTGGGGTTGGGCAGTCCGCTTGGCTTCGGCACCGCGAGCACGACGCCGTTCATTGGCGGGCTGTTCGGGATGATGATGCTCGGCTCAGGAGCGTTTATGCTCCGTAGCCGCGCTCCCCTGGGGTCTCCCGTGGCTAGCTGAAGTACCGACCCGGGGTGTGACCAGCTGGCTCAGCGCCACGGTCGCACTCCGGGTCCGCTCACCACAGACTGGAGAAAATTCCTTGGCTATCCGGATTCGGCGCCAGTGGTCAGCGACCTTGTTGGCCGCCGCGGGTGTTCCGCTCGTTGTGGTCGCGATTGTCAGCTTGGCCGCTGGCCGCTCCACTGGGATGTCAACAACTGGGGTGTTAGCCGACACGGTCCCCCGGGTCGCCGCAGCCGGGGACAACCCCGCCGCGCGAGGGGGAGCTCTCTCCGCAGCCATTGAGGGCTATCAGAAGCGCCTTCGGGACGTCCCGATGGATGGCCCCACCTGGGCCGCGCTGAGCATCCCGTACATCGAGCAGGCCCGGATCACGGCCGACCCCAGCTACTACGCCAAAGCGCAAGGCGCTCTGGAGCGATCTTTCCAGGTAAAGCCGGATGACAACGCCGAAGCCAT
>JBOHFJ010000519.1:0-2598 GCA_050699655.1 Pseudonocardiaceae bacterium | reverse complement strand
GAGCCGAGTGGTCCATCGATCGGTGCGAACGCGCTGGAGGGTCGATGTCGTCTGTCGGGCTGCTGAGTGGCTCCGCTGACCGAGCGCAACGACTTTCCGAGCTGCTGAAGGATGCGGGTGTCGACGCAGTGATCATCACCGATCCCGCGGCGCTGCCGGGTGAACCGGGCGGCGACAAGCTCGACTTCTACATCCAGCTGCCGGTCACCATCCACCCCCATGGCCACACCGCCGTCGCGCGGGTCGGTTCGTTCCTGTCGGCGGGCCTGCTGGCCCGCTTCAGCGCGGTCGACCGAGTGCTCCCGGTGCTGGCGCCTGGCGCGACCGTGGTGCTGGTGTCGGGCAACACTCCGGATGAGGTATCGCTGCCCGACGACCAGCGATCCCGCCTGGCGCTGCTCCATTTGCTGGCGCACGCCACCCGGGCCGAGCTCGCCACCAGGCACGTGGACGTCATGGTGATCAGCAGCCAGCGCAGCGACCAGGAGATCGTGCACTACGCGCTGGGTGGCGCTGATGGCACGCACCCCCACCCGAACCCGCGAGAACGGGCCACCGCGGCCACCGCCTACCAGGATTGGCGCACCGAGGTCATGGGCCTGGTCGGTATCGACATCTGAATCCCGTTCCCCCGAGCGTGCGGCCACCTGGCGCAACGTAGCCTGGTGATGACCCTGCGAATGCTAGCCGAGGAGGTCGTTGGTGAGCTTGATGGTGAGCCAGGATGCGCCGGCCGACGCGTTACTCGAGCGGGACCCACTGGCGTTGCTCCTGGCCATGCTGCTCGATCAGCAAGTGCCG
Source organism: Pseudonocardiaceae bacterium (assembly GCA_050699655.1). Lineage (GTDB taxonomy): Bacteria > Actinomycetota > Actinomycetes > Mycobacteriales > Pseudonocardiaceae. The sequence goes on along the minus strand of JBOHFJ010000519.1, from coordinate 1,797 downwards.
ATGGAACGGGCCTTCGCCGCTCCCTATGAACTGCAACAGCGCCTAGGGCACGACCTCGACGTTCACGAGCTGGCCGACTATGACCCCGACGCGCTGGCGGAGCTGTTCGCCAAGCAGCCCGCGTTGCACCGATACCCCAAGTCGATGGCGTGCCGGGTGCAGGACATCTGCCAGGCCCTGGTCGAGCGTTACAACGGTGATGTGACGGGGCTGTGGCGGGGGGTCTCCCACGCCAGCGAGCTGTTCGACCGGCTGGTCGCGCTACCGGGTTACGGGACGCAGAAGGCACAGATTTTCGTGGCTCTGCTCGGCAAACAGCGTAACGTGACACCTGAGGGCTGGCGTGAGGTAGCCGGCCCCTACGGCGATGAAGGCGTGTATCGATCAGTCGCCGACGTGACCGATGCCGAGTCCCTGGCCAAGGTTCGTGAGCACAAGCAGCAGGTCAAGGCGGACGCAAAGGCGAAGAAGTAGGAGGTCGGGAGTATCACATCGGGACGTGAGGAAGCGCGGGATCCAGACGAGCGCGGTCGCCGACGAGGCGATGCCGCCGTTCTCATCACAGCGGCGGAACCATCGTACGCGCAGCAATACGCCGCCCGTCGGCGCAAATACGCGATCCTGATGTCGGCCCGCATTCCGTGCCTGCTCCTGGCTGGCGTCTTCTATCAGACCTGGTGGCTCGCGCTGACTTTCGTCGCGCTCTCGGTGCCACTGCCGTGGATGGCCGTGCTCATCGCCAACGACCGTGCGCCCCGCAAAGCCGAGCACGTCAACCGGCTGGGCCGGGACCTGGGGGAGGGCGACCGGCGCACCCGTGAGCTGGGCAGCGGCGCCGCCCCGATCATCGAGGGCTAGTTCGTTACTGGGGCTCGTGACCGGGGCTCGCCGCCAGGGGGAGCGCGGTCCGCCACGCCGGCTGGCGCCGCGGCATCATGGAGGGCGTGAGCACACTGACCCAGACACTGCCCGATGTCGACACCCGTCCCGAGGGGACCGACAGCACCGGCAACGACACCCCCAAGATGTTCCACTACGTGCGAAAGGAGAAGATCGCCGAAAGCGCGGTGATGGGCTCGCGGGTGGTGGCCCTGTGCGGTGAGGTGTTCCCGGTGACCCGCGCGCCCAAGCCCGGTTCGCCGGTGTGCCCGGAGTGCAAGGAGATCTACGAGTCGCTGCCCAAGGGCGGCGACGCCGGCTGACACAGTGCGTTCACCCTGAGGGTTCAACCTGAGGGTTTAGCCCGGCGAGTACCGGGCTACATCACCTGTGGGTGCCGGCGGCTGGTTGCGCTGGGGACGCCCGACGAGGCCCTCTGGTGATGGAGAGTGGGAACCCCACATGGGAAAAACCGCGGGAGACTACCTGTGTGAACGTCTGATCGAGTGGCACGTAGACACGATCTACGGGTTTCCGGGAGACGGGATCAACGGGATCTTGGGGGCGTTGCGGCGGTGTCAGGACCGGCTGCGCTTCATCCAGACCCGACATGAGGAAATGGCCGCGTTCATGGCCTGCGGGCACGCCAAGTTCACCGGGCGGGTCGGGGTGTGCATGGCCACCTCCGGGCCGGGAGCGATCCACCTGCTCAACGGGCTGTATGACGCGAAGCTGGACCACCAGCCGGTGGTGGCGATTGTCGGGCAGACCTTCGTCCGCGCGCTGGGTGGACATTTCCAGCAGGAGGTCAAGCTGCTGCAGCTGTACTCCGATGTGGCGTCGGCCTACTGCGAGCAGGCCAACGAACCGGGCAGCATCCGGCACACCCTGGACCGGGCGCTGCGGATCGCCCAAGCG
>JBOHFJ010000518.1:0-2603 GCA_050699655.1 Pseudonocardiaceae bacterium | reverse complement strand
TCGCTACCCCACCCCGATACGCCCGCCGCAACGCCCACGACGCCAGCAGCTCCGGGCTCAGACCAGGGATCGGCTCACCGCTGCTCAGGGGGCGCTGGACACCAGGCACCCCTGCCCGAGGCGAGTCATGCCCTGACCCCCGGGGCGCGCGATCCACCAGTGCGGGCGGTGCGGGCCCGCGCCGGGCGGACGCGCCACCAACCACAGGCTCGGCCGCGGGGACGGAGGCGCGTTCGCGTTGCCACGGTCGTAGCGCCTGCCACAGGGTCACCGCCACGACCATGCCCAGCCACAGCAGCTCCCTCCAGCAGTCTCCTCGCGCCCGGCGGTGCCGGCCCCACTGTCGGTTAGCCTCGGCCATCATCGGGCCGCCCTGAGGTGAGTGCCTCGGCGAGCGCCCGCTGCACCTCATCCGCGCCCGCCAGGCGGACAGCGCGGTCGTCGGGGGGTGTGGCCGTCCACTGGACGGGCGGGTATCCGCCCAGCGTCGTGGCCACCGGCACCGTCAGGTCCCGCTCAACCAGGGCCGGTAGCGCGGCTCGCGCACCCGGAAGGGCACTTCCAGGGCGTCGATGCCACGGCTGCGGACCAGCGGCACCCCGACCCGCCGCAGCCGCGTCCAGACCTTTTCGGCCTGCTCGGGGTCCGTGAGCGGGGCGAGGTCCCAGGTGTCCTGAAGCGGGCCTAATTCGGGGAAGCCCCTCTCGTCGGGGCGGCGGGTGCCGGGCACCACCGGCCAGCCTCGGCGGACCGCGCTCACCGCGGCGTCCCGCGCCTCCGTCCACGCCACCCCCGAGCCGGTCGGGTGAGCGCTGCGATCTCCATGTCAGGTCACCTCGTCGTGGCTGGTGTGTGCCGTTGCGGTTCGTGGCCCCACCAGGGTGGTGTTGATCACCGATAGTGGGGCCGAGCGCGGGTGGGAACATTTGCCCGTCTACCGCGATGGCGCTGACCTGAGCAAACAAGCGGTTGACGAGGGAGAGCTACCGGTCGATCAGCTCCTATGGGCTCCCGCGTCGGGCCAGCGGGAGCTACCGTTGCGCGGCGGGTTCGGTCCGCACATGACTGTTGGGGGGTGGCGATGCCGCGCAGGGCGGGGAGCTCGGCGAAAGCCGAACGTGATCAGGTTCGGGATCGGATGCGGAAGTGGGGGTGCCCGGTCGGCCAGATCGCCGTGGAGCTGGGTCGGCGGTTCAATTTGCGGCCGAGGGTGGCGTGGCGGCACGCGCTGGGGTGGCCGCAGTGGAAGGTGGCGCAGCTATACAACACCGCGCATCCAGACGCCCGGTTCTCGGACAACCGGATCAGCGAGTTCGAGGCCTGGCCGCACGGTGGCTGCCCGCCCAGCCCGCGCTACCTGGTCCAGCTCGCCGCCACCTTCGGGCACGGGTGCACCCCGGCCCAGCTCGTCGACGCCGACGACCTGGAGCACCTCACCCCCGCCGACCGCTGCCTGCTCACCACGGGCCACCTCCCCGCACCCGTGAGCACAGGGACGCTAGCCCCCGCCGTCCGCGTCACGGCGGGTGAGCACGCTGACCCCGGCCGCGCGGCGGCGCGCGGCGGCGGTGACACTGATGTCGCCTGGGGGAGCCGACGCGTCGTGCGCTGTGACGCGCGCGGTGTGCCGATCCGGGAGGAGGTCATCGTGGCGGCCGAGGAATCCGCCCAGTTCCATCGCTGGAGCGCCACCACCAACGTCGATGACGACGTGCTCGAGCAAATGACCGCCGACGTCGCCGAGTTAGCGTGGCGTGAGCAGCTCGACCCGCCCGCCACCACCTACGCGCGCCTGCTCGGCGCCCGCGACGACGTGTTCCGCCTGATCGCGGGACGCCAGCACCCACGCCACACCACCGGCCTGTACAAGATCGCCGGACAGATCTGCGGTCTGCTGTTCGTCGTGACCTTCGATCTCGGGTACCCGCACGCCGCCAGCACCCACGCCCGGACCGCGCTGCACTGCGCCGAGATGTCCGGTTACACCCCGGTGCGGGTCTTCGTCCGCCATTGGCAGTCCAACGTTGCCTACTGGGCCGGGCACTACGACGAGGCCGCCGCGCTCGTTGAGTCCGCCCTGGCCGATGCCACCAGCGGTACCATCCTGCTGCGGCTGGCCAGCCAGCAGGCCCGGATCAATGCCATCCGCCGTCAACCCAACGAGGTCAGACGGGCCCTGGCGCTCGCCGCGACCGCCCCACCGAGCGCACCCCCGACGAGCCGGGCGTGCTCGGCTTCGACGCCGGGACGGCCGCCCTTCTCGCCAGCGAGGCGCACTACGCCCTGGGAGGCACCGAGCATCTGGATGCCGCTGTGGACTGGGCGCACGCCGCCGTGGACGAGTTCACCGCAGAGCCCCAGCCCAAAGCACAATACGTCGCTGCGACCCGATTCAACCTTGCCATCGTCCACTTGGCGCGAGGCGATCTGGATGCGGTCGGCGAGCACCTCGCGCCGATACTGCGCTCCACCCAGATCGAGTACCGCACCGTGCCAGTGATCGGCCGCGCCCGGTCCCTGCTCACCCTGCTGACCCAGCGCACCGACCTCACCTCCAGCGCCCTGACCGCCCTGAGCGATGAGCTCACCGAGTTCTGCGCCCA
>JBOHFJ010000517.1:0-2611 GCA_050699655.1 Pseudonocardiaceae bacterium | reverse complement strand
GAACTGTGGGCCTACGAGAGCGGGCTGGTGCTCGGGCTGTTCCAGACCCCGGCCTACACCGAGGCCGTCACGACCGCCGCGCATCCTGAGATGGGCGCCGACGAACTGGCCCAAGTGGTGGCTTTCCGAACCGCCCGGCAACAGCGGCTCTTCGGCGACCGGGCGCTGAGCCTGCGGGTCGTGCTCGACGAGGCGGTGCTGCACCGTCTGGTGGGCGGCCCGGAGGTCATGCGCGAGCAGTTGGCGCGCCTCGCCGCGGTGGCGCAGCTGTCGAACGTCACCGTCGCGGTGTTGCCGTTCAGCGCCGGGGCGCACCCCTCGATCGGGTCAGCCTTCACGCTGCTCCGGTTCGCCGACACCTTGGACATGAACTGCGTCTATCTGGAGAACGATCGAAGCGCGCTCTACCTGGAGCGACCCGCCAACGTCGATCACTACACGGCCGTGTTCGAGCAACTCAGCAAGACGGCGCTCTCCGCTGAGGAATCCCTGGAGCTGATCGCCAGACTGGCCGGGAAGTTCTAGGCGAGTGAGCACAGGAGGTGCGCCATGGACATCGACCGCGCCGCCTGGCGCACGAGCAGCTACAGCAACGGCTACGGCGGCGCCTGCGTGGAGGTCGCTGACCTGGCCGAGGGGCACCACGCCATCCGGGACAGCAAGAACCCGACTGGCCCGGCGCTGATGTTCACCACGGCCGAGTGGGCCGCGTTCACCACCGGAGTCCGCACCGACAAGTTTAGCTGACACCACTGGTCCCGTCCGATGAAACCGGCTCATGGGCGAGGGCCGGAGGTCGCCCGCGCCCCGCTGGTGATGTCGTTGTCCCGCTCTTCAGAACGACTGCATCCGTCCCTGAACCTTCGCGACGCGGGAGCGGGCTATCGTGGTGCAGTGACCGCCCAACCAGCAGCGAGCGGACCTCGGGAGCCAGGGGCCGAGGCAATTTCTCCGGCCGAAGCGCCACGCGCCATCCGGCAGGCCTTGCTGGCCGAAGAGGCCGGCCAGTTCGACAGCGAGTGGCGCACAGCGATGTCCCGATCAGCGGAGAGCCTCGACCTGACTGAGGTCTACACCGTCCTGCGCCGGTGGCGTGAGATCGCCGCGCTGACCCAGGCCGACCCGGGCACCCACCGTCGGATGCTCCTTCGCGCCGACCAGATCCTGGCCGGACACGAGCGAGGCACCGTCACCGCGGACCAGATGCGCGAGATGATCGCGAGGCGGATCGGTTAAAGCCGATGTACGAGCTCGTCACCGACGACGAGGTAGCCCAGCAGGTCGCCGCACTGCCTGACGAGCTCCTGCCGTACTACGGCCAGGTACTCGACATGCTCAAGCTCACTGCCTGGAGTGGGGAGCCCTACAACAACGCGAAACCTGACGGTGCCATGCGCAAGCTGCTGGCTATAGCGCATGGAACCCCGACCTGCTGGGCTGCGTGGCGGCCGCTGCCAGCTACGAGGAGTGCGTCGCCCTGATGCGCACCGCGATCGCCGGCCATCTGGAGGTCATGCGCGAGCACGGCGACCCCATCCCCGTGCCCTCGGCGATCAACGCCTTCACCGTCGCCGCAGCCTGAACGGCTCCCCGGCCGCCTCGGTGGGTGGTCGTGAGAACGGCGGGGTATCGAAGGCGCTGGGCAGATCCGGCAGCTGGTCGCAGCCCGTGTCATCGGTGGCCTGCCGATCGGGTAGCTCATGGGCACGGGGGCCGGTAAGCCAAGCCAGGCAGGTACTGATCCCACTCGCTTTTGGTGATGGCAGGGGTGAGGCTACAGATCCGATCGGCAACCCGATCGACGTTGGTTTCCCACAGCCGCGCGGTATCGTCAGCACTGGCGGTGGCCAGGGTACGCCCGTCAGGACTGAACACCACAGAGTTAACGGCGCCAGTGTGGCCGGTGAGGGTGCCCAGTGATGTGGGCTGGCGGGGGTCGTGGATATCCCACAACCGCGCGGTGCCGTCGTAGCTGGCGGTCGCCAGCGTGCGACCATCGGGACTGAACGCTACCGAGTAGACGGTGCTGGTGTGGCCAGCGAGAATCCCCAGTGCAGTGGGCCGGCGAGGATCACGGACATCCCACAACCGCGCGGTCTGGTCGGCGCTGGCGGTCGCCAAGGTGCGCCCGTCAGGACTGAACACCACCGAGATGACTGTGTTGGTGTGCGCAGTGGCGGCGCCCAGCGCTGCGGGTCGATGGGGGTCGTGGACATCCCACAAGCGAGCGGTGCCATCAAGGCTGGCGGTGGCCAGGGTGCGCCCATCCGGGCTGAACGCCACCGAGGTGACACTTTTGGTATGGCCGGTGAGAGTGCCCAGTGCCGCGAGGTGGTGGGGGTCGCGGACATCCCACAACCGGACGGTGGTGTCGGCGCTGGCGGTCGCCAGGGTGCGCCCGTCAGGACTGAACGCCACCGACAAGACGTAATCGGTGTGACCGGTGAGGGTGCCCAGTGATGTGGGCTGGCGGGGGTCGTGGACATCCCACAACCGCGCGGTGCCGTCGTAGCTGGCGGTCGCCAGCGTGCGACCATCGGGACTGAACGCTACCGAGTAGACGGTGCTGGTGTGGCCAGCGAGAATCCCCAGTGCAGTGGGCCGGCGAGGA
>JBOHFJ010000516.1:0-2613 GCA_050699655.1 Pseudonocardiaceae bacterium | reverse complement strand
GGTGGATTGTGCACCGAGTGCAGCCGCGCTGTGGTGCGGCGCCGCGTCGAGGGCCGCCCGGTGCACTGGGCCCGGTCTCCCGGCGACCTACGCCGCCACGCCGTGGAGCACGGCGAGACCGCTGCTGGCATCGCCGTGACCGGCTGGGCGCAGGCACTGTGCGGGGCGCGGCTACCCCGGGAGGGTCTTGACCTCGCGGCGCAACCGTCGAGTCCGCTGTGCCGTTGGTGCGTGACCGGGGCCGTCACCGAGCCCCCCGGAGCGTCAGGGATCGAGTGCGGCAGCATTTTTGGCGAAGGACATCCGAGACTCCGATCATCCCCACCACTGCACGAGCAACAGGTGGACCTCCTGCCGCTCCTCAAGAATTAGGTACACCACCTGTCCGGCCTGCCCGACGCCGACCTTCCAGCGCCGGACTGCACCCTCAGGATTGCGCTCGTGCTGAGGCCGGCCGTTCCACGGCGTCAGCTGGAGTACTTCCAGCACCTCGGCGTAGGCGTCCAGGACCTCGTCCGGCAGTGCGGCGACCTGCGTGATCGTGGCCGGATCGGGAACGATCTGGTATACCTACCGGACTTGCCGCCGGCAGATCAACGCCTGCATTTCCTCGAACGGCACGGCACCAGGATTGCCACCTATGCGCATGATCTGCTCGGCCTTACCCAGCATTCGGTAGTACGAGCCAGGATCCCGCATCTCCATGTAGGCGGTGTGCCGCCACTTGTTCAGAAGCTCGTGCAGATCCGCGAGATTCATGGACTGCTTCACCCGGTCGAGCACGATTTCCCATTCGCGATCAAACGCGGCGGCCAGCGCTGGCGGCAAGCACGCGCGGATGGCCTGCGGCTCCGGTGGCGGCGGGACCGGCACGGGCTCCGGGAGCGCGGCGGCGGAGGTCATGTCGAACACGATAGCCGCCGGCACCGGCCATGCGGCGCGGTGCCGGGGCGCCGAGCTGGAGGCAGTCGCCGACGTCGAGCTCGTGCTCGGTGCCTCCCTCGGGGAAGCGCAGACGGCCCTCGCGCATCCAGATCTGCTGGTGGAAGCCGATCCGCCTGCGGCACGGTTTGGAGCGGGCACAGAGGACCCGATGCTATCGACCGCTCGCCCAGTGCGTCGGAAGGACGCCACAAGAAGGTGGGCTGAGCTCCGTCACTACTCTCGGGTGGGTGACCAACCGGGTGGCGCAGCGTCAGCGCGAGCGTGGTGCTGATCGACGGCGATCGCCTGGCAAGTCTGATGATTACCCACGGGGTCGGTGTGCGGTCCGTGCAGACCTACACCGTCGTGGAAATCGACGAGGACTACTTTGAGTAACTACCAGGGATTGATCAGCGGCATCATCTTGTGGCGGAGGAAACTTCGGATTTCCTGGCACTGCGAGTCGGTGGCGCTCACCAGGGGTGGCCGCACGTAACGGGGAAAGCCGGGCAGCCGAGCGGCGAGCGCGGCTTTCGCGAACGCGATCCCGGTCAGCGGTGAGGCACGGCGGGCGTCGCTCCACTGGTCGAAGTCCGCCTGCAACTGGCGGGCTCGCTCTAGCTCGTCGCTTGTCACGGCCGCCAGGATGCGCAGCGGGAGCTCGACGACCGGGCCTCCGCCTCCTGTTACGAGGCCGTCGGCGCCGATTTCCGCCAGGCGTGCTCCAGCGCGGTCATCACCGATGAAGACCTGCATGTCTGGCCGCGCGGCCTTGAATTGCCGCGTGAGGTTGCGGTCGGTTCCCGAGTCTTTCACGCCCCGCAGCAGCGGAAACTCCGCCGCGAGGCGCGAGACGATCGATGGCGTGATGTCAGTCTGAGTGTGCCGGGGGAAGTTGTAGAGGAGCAGCGGGAGATCCGACCGAACGAGCAGCTTCCGGAAATAGGCGCAGACACCCTCCTCCGGCGGGCCGGAATAGTAATAGGGGGTGATGGCCGCCAGGTAGTCGGTGTGCGACCGCGCGTGGTCCAGCAGCTCGATCGCATCGCCGATCGCGGCTGATCCCACGTGGGCGATGACCTGTCCGGGCCAGTGCTCGCGGCAGAATTCCAGGACGGCATTGCGCTCGCGCGATGTCATGGCGAAGAACTCACCCGTCGTCCCGTTGACGAGGATGCTCTGCACCCCCGCGGCGGACAGCAGCGCCAGATAGTCCCGCAGCGCGCCCTGATCCACCGCGCCCTTCTCGTCGAAGGGCGTGAGGACCGCGACGATGAGCGGACTGATCACCCCGTGAACTCCAGGGAGCCGTGGAAGACACTTCCCTTCTTCTCCGGCGGCCAGCGCCGGCTCTCCTCGACGCTGATGCTGTGTTGAGTGAGTGCTTCGAACTCCTCGCGAGCGGCGCTCACGTGCGGGCTGTCCCAACCGAGTTGACGAGCGGTCAAGCGCCGAAGGCGCACCAGAACCCGATTGAGCGGGCAGGACAGCGCGGTGAACTCAGCCTCCGCATCCGCGTAAGCGGTGTCCCCGGCGGCGAACTGACCCCGCGCAAGCGCGAGATCCCCCACTACCACCCGCACATTGGCGGCACCCAATCCGTCACCGATCTGGTCGTAGATTTTCGCCGCTTCCCGAGTTCGTTCCTCCGCTGTGGAGAAGTCATCAAGGATCAGATCGGTCTTGGCG
>JBOHFJ010000515.1:0-2625 GCA_050699655.1 Pseudonocardiaceae bacterium | reverse complement strand
CCAAGATCGCCGCCATCATCCGGAAGATCAAGACCGACCCGCACCTGCTGCTGACCATCCTCGGACTCCACCCGGCCCCTCAAAACAGTTCATGACCAGCAAGAACGACTTTGCGGCTCACCCTGGACCGGGTTCGGGCTCGGTTGGAAGCTGAAGATGTCATTGCGCACCGCCCGCAAGGCCGCGTAGGTTTTTTCGCTCGGCAGGTGCTGGCCGAGCAGGGGGAAATCCTTGATGACCTGCCTGGTGTAGGCCCGGAGCAGGCCTTGGAGCCTGCTGTGCTCGGGCTCGGGGAGGGCGTGGGCATACCAGTAGAGCTCATCGACACTGTTGGCTTCGAGGGCGGTAGCGTTACGGGCGCCGTTGAAGGTGCCGGTCTCTTGAGACACGGTGAGACTGAGGACGAATCCGAAGACCAGGACGATTCCGGACACCATGTGGCCGACTGGCGCGTCCCCGCGAGGATGGAGTTTCTCGGGAAAAAAACGCATCACCCCCCCGACGAGAAAGACCAACACAACGGCGAGCACCAGCGCGGGCAGCAGTATCGTCACCAATGCCACAGGAAACTCCTCCTCACGTCGGACGCGGCACGCGCCACAGCTATCCGAACATAACTAGACCTGGCTCACCAGCGAGTCATGGCGGGGCGGCGAATTGAATTGGGTAATTCTTTTCAACCTGAGATTATGAGACCGCTTGAGAGTCCTTCTGACCGAGTTTGACGTGCAGCTCATGCGCGTGCCGGCGTAGCGGCGGGGGGTAGTGTAGGGCTGGCCGGGTGGCCGTCGGCGGACGCATCCCGGCCAGCGGTCACTTTACGTTAGGAGGCAGGCTCACCGGCAGGCCGGTGGTGCTCCCCGGCACACCACCACGGCGCCACAACCCATGATTGCCTGTCCAGACCTCGGCATCGCCATGGCGGACAAACAGCGCGAACGTTGCTTAGTGTTCAAGATAGTGTCACTATCGAGCGGGCATGGCCGGCTCTTCCTCGTCGACCGCGTCTGATCATCGGCACCAGTCGGGGTGCTGAACCGCCGAAACGGATGGGGACACCGTGGACATCGTGGGCTACATCGCAGTAATCCTGGCAGCGATCATAGTTCTTGGAGTGATCATTCTTAGCGCGATCTCGTTCCCCGATATCCTCCGCTACTTGCGGATCCGCAACATGTGATCAACAAAACGGTCATCGCTGGTCTGACCGCACGAAGAGCGCCTGGTGGCGGACGAGCTGGCTTGTAAGCCGGATCCTGTGCACCGGGCGCCTTGCGGCATCCCAGCCGGCGGTCATCCATCTCGGCCTGCCGTCACCGGCAGGCTCCAGCGGCCTACCCGCAGGCATCGGGCGGGCCACCCTCAATCGCCTGCGCAGCGCGCCGAAAAAGCGCGCCTTATGGCCTTGCTCCGGGTGGGGTTTACCGAGCCGTCCCGGTCACCCGGGACGCTGGTGGTCTCTTACACCACCGTTTCACCCTTACCCCGCTCGCACGGGGCGGTCTGTTTTCTGTGGCACTGTCCCGCGGGTCACCCCGGGTTGCCGTTAGCAACCACCCTGCCCTGCGGAGTCCGGACTTTCCTCGACGGGCCCGTCACCGTGCCCGACGCGACCGCCCAGCCAGCTCGTCCGCTCCGTCAGCATAGACCCCTCCACGTCAGGTAACGGCGGTGGTTAGCGTGTCCGCCGCCCATCTGGCTCTGCTGCTTGTCGCGGGCGTCGTGTCCGGCACGGTCAACGCCCTGGCCGGTGGCGGGTCGCTGCTGGTGTTCCCCGCACTGCTGGCGGTGGGCTTGCCACCGCTTGCCGCGAATGTCACCAACTCTGTCATCCAATGCCCCGGCTACCTAGGCTTCGCGCTGGGCAGCCGTCGGGAGCTGCGCGGGCAGCGCGGGCGGCTGCGGTCGACCACGGCCGTGGCGGGGGCGGGCTCGTTGGTGGGGAGCCTGCTGCTGCTGGTCCTACCCGCCACGGTCTTCGACGCGGTGGTTCCCGCGCTGGTGGCGCTGGCCAGCGTGCTGCTCGGGATCCAACCGTGGCTCACTCGGTGGATCGGCGAGCCCGAGCCCGATGCCCCGGACCGACTAGCGGTCCTGCTGCCGGTGGTATTTCTGGGCGCCATATACGGCGGCTACTTCGGCGGGGCGCTCAGCGTCATCTTGCTCGCGGCGCTGGCCCTCACCGCGCATGACGATCTCCGCCGGCTCAACGCCGCCAAGGGAGTGCTATCCCTGATCATCAGTGTGGTCAGCGTGGTGGTGTTCGCGATCGACGCGCCGGTGGACTGGCTGGCCGTCGCGCTGCTCGCTCCCACCACTCTGGCCGGCGGCTTCGTCGGCGCGAAGCTCGCCAGGCGGTTGCCCGCGCCGGTGTTGCGCGGCGCGGTGGTCGCGCTGGGCTTGGCGGTGTCGATCTATCTGTTCGCCAGGTGACCGGTGTCGTTGACCAGGCTCACCATGGCGGGACCATCGGGATAGAACTCCGCCACCGACAGCGAAGCGACATCCAGGTGCAGCCGATGCAGCACTGAAGGTCCGGCGTCCAGCGCCATCCGGAGCAGCGCCTTGATCGGCGTCACGTGGCTGACCACGACCAGGGTGGCCGCGCCGTGCTCGGCGATCAGC
>JBOHFJ010000514.1:0-2629 GCA_050699655.1 Pseudonocardiaceae bacterium | reverse complement strand
CCCCCGAGCTGGCCGACGCGCAGCTGTCCGCGCCCGCGCACACCGCCGCGCTCACCGCGCTCGGGGTGCGGAGGCTGACCGCGGCGGCCATCGCCGAGCTGCTGGGCGGGCTGGACCGGCCCCCGTCCTGGTGGCGGCGCTGTTATTCGGCATTGGTTGCGCTGCTCGACGCCGACCCGGCGGCCCGCGAGGAGCTCGGTGCGCTGCCGGTCCCGCTGGCCGACGGGCGCACCGTCACCGGCCCGCGCGGGGTGCTGCTGGGTGAGGTTGACGCCCGGGTGCCCACCGAGCTGCGGCTGGTGCACCCGGAGGCGGTGCACCCGCTGCTGGAGCGGCTCGGGGCTCGGCGAGTGGGCACGGCGGAACTGCTGGACGCGCTGCGCCCCGCCGTCGAGCGCAGTGTCGACGACGCCGAGGACGGCCTGGACGTCACCGAGCTCGCGCACGCGGTGCTGTCGCTGGCCGAGCGCCTGGACGGTGATGGAGTCGCCCGGCCGTGGCTGGGTGCGCTGGCGCTGCCCGACGACACCGGGATGCCGCGGCGGGCCGATGAGCTGGTGGCGCCCGATGGGGCGATGCGGGAGCTGCTCGCCGCGGACGCGCCGCTGGGCGTGCTGGACCCCGCCGTCGCCGCTGAGCACGGTGCCGCCGCGCTGCGGGTGGTCGGGGTGCTGGACTCGTTCGCCGTGCTCGACGACCCCGACCCGGAAGGCCCAGACCACGACCTTGACGATGAGCGGCGGTGGTGGCGCGCTAGCGCTGACCCGCCCGCTCGGTTGCTCGCCGTCCGGGACCTGGACCTCATCGACGACCAGCGCTGGCCGGCCGCGCTGCGCCGGATCGCCGCCGACCCAGCCGGCCTCGCCGCGCTGCGCCAGCCTGGCGGTTACACCGGCTGGTGGCTGGCCCGGCACGCCCGGCTCGGCGGCCACCCACCGCCGCACTGGCGGCTGGCCGCCGCATTTGCGCTGGAAGGCCTCTACGACGTGGTGCCGCAGTCGGACGCTGACGAGGCGCTGCTGGCCGCCGCCGGGGTGCGCACCGGGTTGAGCGTCACCGGGCCCGCCGACGCCGCCGACCTGCTGGCCCGGCTGGCTGACCCGGCCCGAGCGCTTACCCCCGGGGTGGTGCACGCCGCGCATGCCGCGTTGGCCGGCGCCGAGCTCGACCCGGACGACGTGGCGCCCCCGGCCCGGGTCCGGGTATCGACCGGCGAGGTGGTCGACGCCGACCGCGCGGTGGTGCTCGACTCCCCGTGGCTAGCCGCGGTGCTGTCGGCCGGCGAGCTCGTTTCCGGTGGCGACCCCGGCGCGCTGGCCGACCTGTTGGACCTGCCGCTGGCCTCCGAGCGGATCGCACCCGAGCTGCTTGACGCTGGCGCGGGGCGGGTGGTGCGGTGGGTCGAGCTGGTGGAAGTGGTCGCGGTGTGCGCGGCGGTGGGGCTCGCCGTCCCGGACGGGACGCTGCGGCTGCACGAGCGACTGCGGGTACGCCACGACGGCGCCGAACACGACGTACCGTTCTGGGTCACCCCGGCGGGCACCGTGCACGCCGCCGACCCCCTGCGCGCCGCCCTGCTGCTGACCCACCGCTGAAGGAGAAGGTTCTCGTGGACCTGCCAGTGAGAGTGACTAGCCGAGGATCAGCAGGTCGCAGGTGCCCTCGACGGGCTGGGGGGTGATCTCTGTGGTGACGGCCGCGTCGAGCGCGGTGAAGCCTTCCTCGCATTCGTCCTCGGTCAGGTGTTCAAACGTGGAGATAGCGCGCAGGTGAAGCCTGACCGCGCTCTCAGCCAGGCTGTTGGCGAACCGCTCAGGAACCGCCTCCAAGGAAACGCGGCGCAGCCCAACCGACGCGAACAGCTCCCCAACCTCGTTGACGGTGGGAAACATCTCCTTCTCGATCTCGAGCGCACGAGGGAAAAAGCGGTGCCAGAGCAGGTCCGGCATGCGGTCCGCGAAGTTGCTTCGGATCAGCACTCGACCGTTCGGACTGAGCACTCGAGCAATCTCCGCCGCCGCCGCGCTCTGGTCCTGGACGTGATGAAAGGACAGGAAGAGCACGACGATGTCGCAGCTGTCGACCGCCAGCGGATCCGCTCGGCGCTACCCGCCACGTAGCTGACCTTGGGATGCGGCGTCGCCACCGCCACCGCTCGCATCCTCGAGGAGGGCTCGACGCCATACACCGGACCGCCGAAGGTGTCGGCCAGGGCTGGCGAGAACCGACCGGTCCCCGAACCGAGATCGAGCACCGTCAGCGGCCGTCGAGCCGGAACGTACTTGGTGAATGTTCGCATCCACATCGCGGTTCTCGCGGCGCTGATAGCCCGCCCGCGCACATAGACAGCGTGCAGCCGCTCATCGTAGTTGACCCGCTCCATTTGTCCTATCTCACTTCACCAGCGACACCTCCGCTAGACCTCGATCCTTTGCGCGTGCTTGCGCAAGCTCAGGGACCGAGGCGGGGAAGGTCGCGATGGTCTTAGCGACGGGTAGCGTCGATCAGCGGCGGAGGGGGTTGGTGAGGGGTCGGCGGTCGGGGTCGATGATGGCGGGTGGCCGGAATTCGACGCGTCCGCCGTGGATGGTGACGTCCCAGCCTTGCAGGTGCACTTGTTGGTGGTGCA
>JBOHFJ010000513.1:0-2633 GCA_050699655.1 Pseudonocardiaceae bacterium | reverse complement strand
GACGACACAACCAGGCCCCGGCTCCCATCCCCACCAACCACCCACCACAACACAATCACTTCATCCGATACACCCACGCCGCTGACCTGCGCAAACGACTTTGCGCGTCACCCTGCCGTGACATGGGGATCGAGTACAACCGTCCTGCCCTGCATGCTCACCAGGAGATTAGCAAAACCCACCGGACCCCGGTGCAACCCACACGTCGCCGATATCGCCTTGCGACGGCGCTTATTCGGGCCGTTGGCATAATAACTGTGCCAGTCCATCAACTCTTACCACCTTTCTCAGTCCCGATGTCACGGGAAACGACCAGCGCGACCGGAAACGCCGTGCCCTCGGTCCACCCCGGTCGATCTCATCCATCTTCGGCAAGCGGACAGGACGGGAGCACCACACGGCGGGACACCTGGAGACGTCCCTGTGTACGCTGGGACGTCCCTACTCGTCCTCAGCGGAGGTGTCATGCCGAACGAGCGGCTACGTGATGCGCTACTCCGTCATGGGCTGGACCATGACCAGGTGGCGAAGACGACCAGCGTCGATCCCAAGACCGTGGAACGCTGGATCTCGAAGGGACGCCTGCCCTACCCGAAGCACCGCCGCGCCATCGCCACCCTGGTCCGCGAGACCGAGAACTACCTCTGGCCGGACGCGATCACTCCGGAGCGGAAAACCGAGATCGGCGGTTCCGAGGTCGTGCGGGTGTACCCGCATCGCCACTCCGTGCCCACCGAGGTGTGGACCCGCCTGCTGGCCCGGGCTGAGGAACACATAGAGATCCTGCTGTACGTGGGCATGTTCCTGACCGATGATCCGACCCTGGTCAAGCGACTACGCAAGAAAGCCGAGGACGGAACGAAGATACGCCTGCTGTTGGGTGACCCCGCGAGCCCCGAGGTAACCCGCCGCAGCGTGGAAGAGGGCATCGGCAAGGCAACGATAGCCGCCAAGGTGCGCAACGCGCTGGCGTTCTATCGACCGCTGGACAGCATCCCGGGCATCGATATCCGCTGTCACGGCACCACCCTGTACAACAGCATCTACCGCTTCGACGAGGAGATGCTGATCAACACGCATGTGTACGGATTCATGGCGGCACACGCCCCGCTGCTGCACCTGCGCCGGCTCTCCGGAGGTGACCTGTTCGAAACCTACTCGGAGAGCTTCGAGAACGTCTGGAACACCGCCGCGCCGCCCCGGTGGTAGGACACGCCATGGCAGGTCGACTCGACTACTACCACGATCCGGACGCACCCCCAGCGAACAGCATCGTGGTCGCTGTCACCGCATTCATCCTGGACGCGGCCGGTCGGTTGCTGATGATCCGACGCACCGACAACGACCTCTACGCTATTCCCGGAGGGGCACAAGAAATCGGTGAGACCATCTCGCAAACCGTTCTACGCGAGGTCCAAGAAGAAACCGGAATCCTCGTCGAGGTGACCGGGCTCATCGGCGTATATTCAGACCCCGCGCACGTCATCGCGTTCGCCGACGGCGAGGTGCGGCAAGAGTTCTCCTTATGCTTCCGCGCCCGACCCATCCGGGGAGAACCGCGCACGAGCAGCGAGAGCAAAGAAGTCCTCTGGGTGGAGCCCGTCAAGCTCAACGACCTGAACATCCACCCGTCCATCACGTTACGGATTCAGCACGGATTCGAGCAAAGCGCCAAGCCATTCTATGCCTAAGCGGTGCCAGCCGCTTCAAGCCGACGCTCCGTCCGTTCTACCGCCGCATTGAGATCATCCCGGACCCGCTGCATGAAACGCGAAACAAGATCATCTGAATGGTAGCGGCTCTGGATCTCCCGCACCCGCTCAGCCACCTTCATCACTCCACCGCCAGGTGTCGTGGTCATGTCAGCCCACCACAGCGCGTCGCGAAGCGGAGTTCGCTCGCCCTCGAACTCAGCCAGCTCGCCGGACAGTCCCCGCACTTCCGCTTCCGCAGTCGCGCAGGATTGATGCGCGACCAGGTTCACCAGCCGATCAGGACCACCGACTTCCCGCAGATACCGAGCACTGTCCAGCGAATGAAATCCGGTACTGGCCAAATTAGGCGCGTATCCAATGTCGTGCAGCAAAGCCGCCCCAACCAGCAACTCACCGTCATCGACCGAGAACAGCTGCCCCGCCACACCCGCACTGCTGCCCACCCCCTGGGTATGAGCCCACCGGCGCGGCAACACCTCCGCCAGCTTCGCACCCGCCAACCCGGCCGCCCACGCTACGAGATCACCCATGCATCCACGGTAGTAGCCAGAGCACCACAGCTCCATGTAGGTGAGACCCGCCGCCTTCCCGAGGCTGTTACGCGGTGGCCCATGACAGCAGATCTAGCACAGTCTTCCGAGCTGGGATTCATACAATTATAATCACCAGCTGACCCACCGCTCACTAGTCGCGCCAAATCCACACCAGACCTAGTACCGCAGGGAGCCCTGCGAGTCTGGACGATAAAATCTCCAGATCGTCTGTATTCGCCCGCAACTCACGCTTAGCAGGTGTCGCCCGCCACGATCATGGGACCGTCGTGAGCGGATTTTTGCCACGAGGATGGGACCACTCGGTTGCCAGTGGTGGGACCACCCGGCGTGTCGCGCCGTGGAGGTTGATCGCTTCCGGTATCCG
>JBOHFJ010000512.1:0-2667 GCA_050699655.1 Pseudonocardiaceae bacterium | reverse complement strand
GGCCTGGCCGGACTACTCCCCAGCCCGCCGCAGCCCACCGACCAGGCTCAATCCCAGAACTTGATCACATGGCACCAGGTCGTAGGAACCTTCACGACACCCCGTGTACCGGGAACGACGATGGCGTGGAAGCCGAGGAATTGGTCGGAGGTGAAGTTGTAGTAGGTGGCGCCTCGTGCCCCTTTTCCCTTGCCGAAGAACTTCGGATTCGGCCCGGCGTTGATAGTCTTGACCGGCACGACGAACCGCAGCCCGTCGGCGGAGGCGAGTTCGCCTCCGCCCCACGCCTCGACCAGCGGCAGACGGGAGTGGTACTCGACCAGGGCGGCGTTGGCGCTGGAGAGGGTATCGGCCCGGAGGTAGTTCTGCTCGGCCCAGAACAGCCGGTCCAGGGCCAGGGCGGGGTTGCCGTCGTGGACCATCGGTCCCATCCCGACGTTCATCGCCTGCGCGGCAAGGACCGCCGCAACGGATGTGGTCATGTCTGGGGTGCGGGTCGGGGTGTCGGATACGTGGGTGAAGTGGTCGAGGAACCCGGTCCAGGAGTGCACCTCCAGGATTGCTTCGGGCAGGTCGAGAGTGGGGATGCGGGCATCGACGTCGGCGCGCAGCGCGGTGAGTGAGTCCGGCTCGTCGAGCTTGTCCAGGCCGGTGAGCACGAGGTGATCACGCCCGTCGCGGACCTCAATACGGACCGAGGGGTTCTCGGCCAACCCGTCCGCTAGCTGCCGGTAGCAGGCATCCAGCCGGGCGGCCCAGATGTCGATGTCGGGGCCGGGTTCCGGGCTGAGCCCCAGGTCGCGGCAGATCGGTTCGCGGGCCTTGTCCCAGGCGGCGCCGTGCAGCAGCCCGGCGGTGGGGTCGCCCCATTTGCGCAGGCCGGGGACGAAGACCTCGTGGCGGCGCAGGGTCTCGCGCAGCCGCTCGGCGGCGGCGACGGTATAGGCGCGTTTGTCGAATCCGCCAGCTTTCTCACCCTGGGTGGGAAACACCCGCCGGTACCAGGCTGGGGTGAGGAACTCGGTGGGTGGCTCGTCGCGGTGGATGAGGCCGCGTCGTTTATCGATGTCGGGCAGGAAATCCAGCGCTTGGAGGAGGTGCTGGCCTTGTGGGCCGGCGGCGGCGAAGTTGATGACCTTGAGCAGCCGGGGTAGGAAGCGGCGGATGGTGGCGTAGCGCTCGGTCAGCTCGGGTTGGATGTCCTCGTCGGGTTCGCGGGCGAGCTCGGCCACCACAGCGGCCGCGGAATTGATGGCCGCGATGTCCATCGCGGCCATCCGGGCGGCCACGTCGCGGCCCGCCGCGGCGTCCTGGGTGATCGCCAGCCATGCCTCGCGCAGGATCAGGGCGGCGACGTCGAGGTCTTTGAGGGTGCGCAGCCGCTGGCGGGCGGCGCGGAACCCGGCGGTACGCACCAGATCGCCGATGACCAGATCGACTACCTCGATGGCCTCGTCGGCGGCGGTGGGTTCCATCACCGTGGCGAAGGCGGCCAGGGTGGCCAAGCGCCGGTCGGGCGACAGCTCAGCCACGGCCTGGGCGCGGGCGGCTTTGGCGAAGCGGGCCAGGCCGTGGACCCGCCCGGGTGGCACCTCGGACAAATCCCAGGTCTGGGCGCCGAACCCCCGCAGCGCTTCGTAGCGGGCCAGCGCCTTGACCACCCCCTTGCCGCTGATGTCCACCGGGCTGCGGCGATGGCGGTCCAACGCCGACATCCGCTGCCCGGGCTCGACAACGACCAGCGCTTCCAAGGCGGCGCGCTGCGCGGGGTTGGGCGCGGCGGCCAACACCCGGTAGGTGCGGGCGGCGGCGCGGTCACGGATCCCGGCGACGAGGCGCTCCAGCGTGCTCACACCGGGCAACAGGATCTTGGCTTCCACGAGTCTGTGGGTGGCCAGGTCGAACAGCACGCTGGGCCGCTCGTTCGCGTGCCAGGCCCGTCGGTACAACCAACGCGCCAACCCGAGCCACTGGATGGTTCCGAACGCGGTATAGCCGTAGAGATCACGGATCTGGGCCTGGTGGTCCCACCGTGCCTCCTTCTCCCCGTATCCCTTCAGAGCCGCCGGGTCGAGGCCGAGCTGGTCGGCGACGTACCCGATGACCACCACCGGGGCCGACTCCGGGTCAGCCAGGAACGTGCCCAAGAAACGGAGGGTTCCGAGTTGGACCGACCAGCCGAGCTGGTTGCGGGCGCCGTGAGCGGCCACCGCACGGCGACGGTCCTCGGCGCCGAGGTGGAAGAACCCACCCAGCTGCGCCTCCTGCGGCACCGCGTTAAGCGCCCGTAGCGGCGGCGTTGCTCATCAGTGAGGAAGTAGACCGGCACACGCGACCCCCAACCACATCAGTCTTGATAACGACCCTTCACAAGAACCATCGTCGGGGCCGCGAGATCATCGGCGGCCTGGTCTTGTTTGGCTGTCTCGAAAACAACCTCTCACAAACCAGCCATTGCCGCGTGTGAGACAGTTCAGCGTGGCTGTCCACGGGTATTGCCGGGTCTCCACCGCCGAGCAGAACCCTGATCATCAGATCGACGCGCTGCTGCGCGC
This sequence comes from Pseudonocardiaceae bacterium, assembly GCA_050699655.1. GTDB lineage: Bacteria > Actinomycetota > Actinomycetes > Mycobacteriales > Pseudonocardiaceae. The sequence continues at coordinate 112 of JBOHFJ010000512.1, read as the reverse complement.
CGGGGTGGCGCGGGAAAACATCCATCTCGACCGCGTCAGCGGAGCGAAAGCCTCGCGCCCCGAGCTGGACCGGGTGTTGGGCCTGCTCTCCACCGGCGACATGCTCAAGATC
>JBOHFJ010000511.1:0-2685 GCA_050699655.1 Pseudonocardiaceae bacterium | reverse complement strand
CCCCTGTCGAACTCGGCGCACGGAGAGCACCCAAAACCAGGACTCGAACTGACGCGCGGTCCATAAGACACCATCTCGGCCGCCGGTGCCCCTTGTGCATCGGCGCCGCTCGTTCGTCCCGGTCGATGCGGTTGTGGCCAGCGAACCGTCATCGCCTGGGTGAACGCTGTGTACGCCCTAACGCGCTCGACGGTCTCCGTGGTGCCGCGTAACGCAATCACCAGCCCGAACAGCAGGGTCACACACCGGATTCCGGGGCGGGCGGCTAAATACACCAGAGCGGTCAGGGGCGGTAGCGCCAACACCACGTTCACCGAGGACATACCCGCGCTCCACTGGGGCCGCGTCGCGCCGGCAGGATCAGCGACTTCACGATCACCCCACACCGCCACGCGGCCACGGCGATGAGCACACCGAGAAGGAACACAATCCCGGGAGCCCGCGGGATAGCGGCGCTCCCATCCACGTTCAGGAGACCTGAAATCAACTGAATGAGATCCACCAGACGGAGCCGATCGGCATACTCATATGCCCAGACTGGCGGGGTGAAGCTGGCCACGACATCGGCCGCAGCCAGCACACGTATTACGGGGGATGACTCGTGGCGGACAAGCAGGGTTAATGCCGCATAGAGTGCCCACCAGCTCACGATGTGCAGCCACCAGGTTCCGAGATAAAAAGAGAACCAAAGCACGGAACCGAAAACCATGCCGCTTTCTATATTCCAGAAAGAATGCGTGTAGACGCTGGCGAGAATTGTTATGGGAATTCCGATAGCCAACCAACCCAGCGTTGCTCGCCAGGACCGTCTGATGACAAGTAGCACCAGCCCTGTTGCGCCGGCTGCCATGAGCCACACGCAGAGAGTCAGCAGATAGAAGGCCGGCTCCCAACCCGTCATGGCGAGGAACAGAAAGGCCGTTCCGGTCGCCACGGCTAGCGCCATCGTCACCTGGCTGGCAGTGACCGCCCGGGATCGGGAGTCATGGGTGTCGTGGTGGGCCCAGCGGGTGGCGCGGGCTCCGCGCAGGAGCAGGCTCAGCGCGTCGCGCCACTGTTGCGGGTGCGCTCTGCATCGGAGATTGGCGAGCCACTCTTCGCTGTAGCGCTCGACCAGATCCGGGTCGCGGAGTTGGGCGGCCGCCGCGAGCACGATCCGGGCCGGGCCCGGGTGGATTACCTCGCCGCCGCTCACAGCCCCGTCACCCCCCGCGCCCAAAGGGGCTGCGCCGTGGGCCGGCGAACGGACCGGGCCAGGTCAGCGGCGGCGCGGGCGTGCTGCTCACCGGTCGGCGTCAGCGTGTAGTAGCGCCGCCGAGGGCGCCGTTCGTCGAGCTCGTCGCTTTCCCACTGACTGGTTACCCAGCCCTCGCGTTCCAGCCGCGCGAGCAGGGGGTAGATCGTGCCGCTGGGCCGCCCGGTGCGCTCCATCACTTCCTGGCCGTAGGGCCGGTCGAGCGCAAGCAGCGCCTCCAGCACCGCCAGCAGGGTCGGCGTCTTCCGCAGTCGGGTACCCACCCCCCTGACGCTACATAGGTAGAGACAGGATGTCCACTCTCCGGTGCCCGCGGGTGCGCCAGGACATCGCCTGACAACACCCGCGGGCGAGAGCTCAGGCGGCGTCGCGCTCAGTCGCCGCGTCCAGCGCGGGCAGGTAGCCGTCGCGGTAACCGGTCTGGGTAGGGTGATACGGCCCCACCGTTGAGGGCACGCTGGGATCGTTGATCCACGGCTCGGCGGAGCACACTCCGTGGCCGGCGAACCGACCCCGCACGTCGGCGAAGCTGAACCCGGATTGCCGGCTGACGGTATCGCTGATAACGCTGTCGAGCACGTCGGCCCCATGGTTGAGCTTGGCTCGGCGGGTCTGGTTCGGCACGAACGGGTCGGCGCAGCTCGGCGCGAGGTCGAACAGCCGCGGGTAGCCCAGCACGATCACCCGGGCACGCGGCGCGGCGCGGCGGATCGCGGTGTAGGTGCGGGCCAGCCGGTCCGGCAGCACGAACCGCTCGAATGCCTCCGCGGCGTCGACCGCGGCAAAACAAGTGCGGTCGCTGCTTGCGACAGTGCAGGTCTCTAGGACTGGTGCGAACCCCGCGTCATTGCCACCGATGGTGATCGTCACCAAGTCGGTGCCGGGCCGCAGGGCCGAGATCTGGGTGGCGAGCACGTCAGTGGTCTTGGCCCCGGAGCAGGCCGCGAACTCGAAGCTGGCGGGATGGTGCTCCGCGACCCACAGTGACGGGTAGGACAGCGGGCTGCGATCACAAGCCCCGCTCGCCGGGTCGTAAACGCCGGTGCCGACTCCAGAGGAGTAGGAGTCGCCCAAGGCCGCATAGTCCTCCGGGTACGGGAATGGCGCCTGGCTGGCGGCCGCCGCCGAAGCGGTACCGGGCAGCACCGTGACCACCATGCCCACGACAGCGGCTGCACACAGCGCCAAGCGCCGCGTCCCGCTTGCCTTGTTACCCAGTGACGTGACTCGTTCGATCACAGCTCGTACCTCTCGGTCTCCTCGTTGATGGCCGCGGGTTTGTGGCGGCCGGACGCGCCGCACGCTCGCGACACTCGATGAGGTCCCGGTAGCAGGTCGTGCTGTGGACCTGCGGTGGACCGCTCTGCCGGGGAATCGCCAGGCGGTCGCGGACTGTTACACACCCGTGACGGGGGGCCACACCGATGCGG
>JBOHFJ010000510.1:0-2691 GCA_050699655.1 Pseudonocardiaceae bacterium | reverse complement strand
CACTCGGCGCCGAATCCGGCGTAGGCGCGGCGATAGTCCGCCAGACTCGGGGCGCCGTGGCGGGCCACCATCCGCGCCATGATCGCCCGAGCGCGCTCATCGTCGTTGGCGTCGGGCGGCGCCAACGACGGCAGGCCCGCAGCGTCAACCTGATGCACTGTCACAGCGCGCAACGCTAGCCCACACCGAACAGTGGCGCAAAGAGCCTTCGGACCGAACACCACCGGCGAGACACCTGACGCCCACGAGGACCAAGCCGTCGAGCCGCAGTCGCGGACGTCTCACGCGGCGGCGGCGTTCAGCCGGTCGCGGAGTTCGGCGACACCAGCGCTGGTGTGCAGGGGTTGCAGCGCAGTGTCCAGGACCCGCAGCCGGTCATAAGGCTGGGCGGAGTGCAGCACAGTGACCGCGTCGATGGCCTGGTGACCGACGGTGATAGCGGTGTCGACGTCCCCGGTGAGCGCGAAGGCCCCGGCTAGATCCGGCAGGTACAGTGCCCGGAGCCGAGCGTAGCCGGAACCGAAGCCGTCCACGGCCTGGCGGAGCAACGGCACCGCCCGTGCCGCGGCGTGCGGGTCCCGGCCGTGCAGGGCCAGCATGTAGCTTGCGGAACCCTGGTGACCGGATATGCCGGTGTGACCGAGGTAGGCGGTCCAGGGCGGGGCTGTGGCGGGGTCGATGGCAGCGAAGTGGTCGAGGGCCTGACCTAGCGCCCGGTCGCAGCCTGCGGCGTCGCCCTGAATGGCGAGGGTGCGGGCTTGGATGTTCGCCAGCAGGCTGGTAGTGGACGCGGACACCGGATGCGGGCTGATGGCGGCGGTGTGGCCGAGGTGGGCCAGGCGCAGCGCCTCCTGGGGGCGGCCTAGGTGCACCGCCTGCAGGGCCATGTCGGCCAGCAGGTACACGGTGAGATCGCTGTCCTGAGGGTGTTCAGAGGCGCGGGCGAGGTCCAGCGCGATCATCCACAGTCGCCGGGCCGAATCGTGCTGGTGGCCGTCGTAGCTCATCCATCCCGCCTGGGTCGCGAGGTCCGCGGTGGCCAGGAACAGCCGGGGTCGCACTTCGGGGGTGATCTGGGCGTCAAGCAGGGGCAGTGTGACGCGTAGCTGTGTCACTGCGGCGTCGCGGGCCCGCCCGCTGCCGTGGGTGAAGTCCTGGCGCCGGAGCGCGGCGGTGGCCTGCTCAATAGCATCGACATCAGCCGCCCCGACGTGGCGGGTGCCGGTGGGCTCGGCATCAGGCAACAGCGCGGTCAGCCGGTCGATGTCCAGCCCGGTGGCCGCTGACACGAGGGTGAGCCCGGCGACGTGCTCCACGAAGTCTCTGCGATCCACCCAACTGCCCTTCCGCCCGGTGCTCGTCCCCCCGCCCACAGTAATCCCGTGGGTGAATCCAAGCTTGCCCGCCGGGATCGCGAGTTGGTTGGCCATCGTCACGACGGTGCCGATGTCGCGCAGCGCCCGCTTGCCCGTCTCGATCGCGGAGATCCGGCGTTGCTCCCAGCCGAGGAACTCCGCCAGGGTCTGTTGGCTCCAGTGCTTGGCGGCGCGCACGTGCTGGAACACGGTCCCGAAATCGAACCCCGCCAGCGCGGCGTCCAGTCCCACCTGGTCGTAGAAGGACTCAGGCAGTGCTATCCGGGGGCCCGTGCGTTGGCACGGGTCGCATCGCTGGCCCGCCTCCCGGCCGCGGCGCAGCAGCGCCCCGCACTCTGGACAGCGCGGTCTGGCCCCCGACGTTGTCATTGGATCACCATAGCGGTCATTTATCACAGGCGGATCAGGCCGCGCCAGCCCCTCTGGCGGTACCGCGTGGATGCATGGGATCAGCCACGCGGCTGCCGTGGGATTGAGCTCAGTCCCTGACACGGTGAGGAACTCCCCGGGCCGCGCCACGGGCGACCAACCAGGGGAGCTCGCATGGATGACACAGGCAGTGGTGGGGCCAGGGTGAACTCGACAGGCGCGGGCATGGCCTGGACGTCGGTGCGGGACGCCGCGGTGGACGCGGCCCGCCGGGGCTGGCCGGTGGTGCCCGCCACGTGCCGCCCCGATGAGATGGGCTTCCCCGAGGTGGGTCCCCTCGAGGACACCTGGGACCTCGCCCCGGTCACCGACCCAGACCATGTCCAGGACCTCTGGACGCGGCTGCGGCCCGTCGGAGTGTTGCTGGTGGGCGGGCGCGGCATCGACGCCCTCGAGGTGCCGTTCCGAGTGGCTGAGCTGCCGCCGGCGCTGGCGCGCACCGGGTTGGCGGCGCCCGTCGCCACGGCGCTGGCGCCCTCGCGGTGGGTGCTGTTCGTGGCCACCGGCTCGGGGACGCTGCGGGATGACCTGGCGGCGGTGTCGGTTCGGCTACGCGGAACCGGCCAGTGGGTGGCGCTGCCGCCCACGACACTGGGGGGCAACCCGCCCGTCGGTGGACGCAAGCACCCCCCGAGGACCGTGATGCCCGCCTGCCGGGCGCCGATGAGGCGCAACGGGTGCTCGCTGAGGCGCTGCACCCACGGCGTCCCGATGCCAACCCCAGCTAGCCCCCCGCCACAGGGGCGGCGCCGTCGCCGCACACGGCGGGGCTGGTGGAGATCGCTGCTCCAGCCCACCGAGACCGAGACGACAACGGTGTGGCAGCTGGCGCGCCGTCTGGAGCGTGAAGCCGCCTGGGCCGAGAAGGAGAAATGCCAGCGCGCGC
>JBOHFJ010000509.1:0-2700 GCA_050699655.1 Pseudonocardiaceae bacterium | reverse complement strand
AAAGGCATGATTACCCCCATCAAGAAACCCGCCCACCGAGAACTCCTAGACTGGGAGAAATCGTTCAATACACAGATCAACAAAATTCGTTACGTCATCGAACGGACAATCGCCAACTTCAAGACCTGGAGAATCATGCACACCGACTACCGTCGCCCCCTTGCGACATTCGCGACAACCATCTCAGCCGTAATTGGCCTGCACTTCTACGCGGCCGGCTGAATAACCCTCAGTATCCGTAATTAAATAAGTTACTTTTTTGAGACGGCCTCCAAGGTCTCAACCAGGGAAGACGCCGATGGGCGCGCTTTAGTTATTCCATTACGGCTCCTCAGTGTCGGAGCGCATGTTGTGTTTCGGTAGAAATAATGATCCGCCTTGGTGGATCGGCGCGCCTCCAGTGAATTGAGGTCAGGGCGTGGAACGATATTTCTGTGCCTCTGACGTCGACGAGTCAACCCGTTGTGTAAGATGATGCGGTGTCCCGGGAAGATGTGGACCGGTGGGAATCTGAGCTGGCGGGTGTGCTCGCGCGGATTCGGCCGTTGTTTTACCGGGTGGAGTCCAAGAAGCACGCCGAACAGTACGTGCGTGGGTTATTGTCACCACTGGAACGGAAGAACGGTTGGACCATCGCCGAGCATGTTGGTGAGCTGGACCCGACAGCGTTGCAGCGCTTTCTGAACCTCTCGCCATGGGATGCGGACGCGTTGCTGAAACTGAACCGCGAGTATGCGATGGAACACCTTGCCGACCCGGCGGGGATCCTCGTGGCGGATCCAACAGGATTCGCTAAGAAGGGCACCAAATCGGTCGGCGTGCAGCGGCAGTATTCCGGAACGTTAGGGCGGATCGATAACTGTCAGATCGCCACGTTCCTCCGCTACGTGACACCCCAGCGGGACCGCGTCCTGATCGACCGGCGACTGTACATGCCGGAAAAATCGTGGATGGCCGACCCGGCCCGCCGCGCTGGGGCCGGTGTCCCGGCGGAGTTGGCGTTCGCGACCAGGCCAGCGCAGGTCATCCAGATGATCCGCGCGGCTCGCGCGGCCGGGATGCCCTTCGCCTGGTTCACCGCGGACGAGGAGTTCGGCCAGAACCCCGGCCTGCGCGACTATCTCGAGGGCAGTCAGATCCCGTATGTGATGGCCGTCCCGAAGAACACCGAACTCGCCGACACCGCGGGACGCCTGACCCAGGTCGAACGACTCGCGCGAGAGCTACCCAGGAATACCTGGCAACGCCGCGCCCGCGGCATCGGATCGAAAGGACACCGCGTCTATGACTGGGCACTCATCAACTCCGACGCTCCCCACCACCAGTACTTGATCCGCCGATCCATCGACCACGGTGAACTCGCTTTCTACCACTGCTACAACCCCCACGGCGCTCGCGTCGGGGAACTCGTCCACGTCGCCGAGGCGCGCTGGCCCATCGAAGAATGTTTCGGATCGGCCAAAAATGAAGTCGGACTCGACAACTACCAAGTCCGCACCTGGAACGCCTGGCATCGACATGTCACCCTCGCCATGCTCGCCCACACCTTCCTCGCCATCACCGCACACCAAGCCAAAAAAAGGGGCGCCACAACGCCACACAACTAGACCAACAGGAAAATCCATCCACCGCGTCGACCGAATCGGACACCACTCCACCCATCCACCGACGCCTGATCACGCTCACCCTCGCTGAAATCCGCCGACTGCTCAACCTCGCTCGCGGCAGCGAACCAGAAATCCACCACGGCCTGCACTGGTCGATCTTTCGGCGCTGGCATCAAACCCAAGCCCGCCGAGCGCACGTTCGGCGCCACCTCCGCCTTCAGACCCTAATGATCTAGCACTGTAGTACTAGCACTCATTAGGCAGCGCGGGCCGGTGGTGCTGCGGCGGGGACGCCGCCATGAGGCGACAACCACCGATCAGCGGCTGCTCGACTCGCGGGGGCCCAGCGAGTGGGTGCACACCGACCCGTGGCGGGTGCTGCGGATTCAGGCCGAGTTCGTGGAGGGCTTCGGCGCGCTGGCCGAGCTGCCCCATGCGGTCACGGTCTTCGGCTCGGCACGCACCCACCGGGACGATCCGGAGTACGCCACCGGTGTAGCGCTCGGCGCCGCGCTCGCCGCCGCTGGCTTCGCGGTGATCACCGGTGGTGGGCCCGGCAGCATGGAGGCGGTCAACCGGGGGGCATCTGAGGCGGGCGGGCTGTCCGTGGGGCTGGGCATTGAATTGCCCTTCGAGCAGGGGCTCAACCCCTGGGTCGACCTGGGAATCAACTTCCGCTACTTCTTCACCCGCAAGACCATGTTCATCAAGTACGCCCAGGCCTTCGTGTGCCTGCCCGGTGGATTCGGCACCTTGGACGAGCTGTTCGAGGCTCTCACCCTGGTGCAGAACAAGAAAGTCACCAAGTTCCCCGTCGTGCTGTTCGGGCAGGCGTACTGGGGCGGGCTGTACTCCTGGCTGGCCGACACCGTGGCGGCGCAGGGCAAGCTCCGCCCGGCCGAGCTCGACCTGCTGCACGTCACTGACGACATCGACGAGGTAGTCCGCCTGGTCAGCGACTCCTACCAGGCCTGGCGGGACAGCCATTGACGCAACGCCACCCGCGCGGCCTGAGTTGGTGGCTCTTCAAGGACGGCCAACCCCCCTCATAGCCGCTGTTAGCCGCTGCCAACCCCCTCCGGAGGGGGTTGGC
>JBOHFJ010000508.1:0-2704 GCA_050699655.1 Pseudonocardiaceae bacterium | reverse complement strand
GCGGATCCCGGCGGTGATGTTGGCCACCGGGTCGAGGATCGTGCTGCCCGCCAAGCTGGGCAGCACGCAGGCTCGGAAGGTGCTGGGGATGGTCTGCATGAGACCCTGCGAGGGGGTGCCCGCCGCGGCGTTGCTGTCCCAGGTGTTGATCGCGTTGGGGTTGCCGCCAGACTCGTGCATGATGATCGACCTGACGCCGGGGGCGAGAGCCTGCGGCAAACCCATCAACCCGAGCGCTTTGTCGATCCAACCATCCAGGCTGTGGCTGTTGCCAGCTTGATAAGGCTGCCCGAGACGGTTACTGAGCACCTCCTGATAAGCCACTCGGTCCGCCCGCTCCACGGCGCGGCGCAGTGCGGACACTCCGGTCGCGCTGTCGCGGGTACCGGGGTTCAGTAACAGAACCTCGGGTTCCACCGATAAAGCAGTCAGTGCGGCCGGAGCGACCTCGGCGACCTGCTCGGTTGGCCCTGCCGCGGTGGCCTGCATCGTATGGCCGGCCACCGCCAGGGCACCAGCGGCGACGGCCGCTGTCAATGCCCGGCCCCGCAGCGCGGGGCCCGGGCGGGGCAGGCGATGCGCACCTCGAGATCCAGACTCGGGTACGGGTGGGGGGGCAAAGTGAGAATGCCGCCGATGACCGGGGGGACAACGGTGACGCGCCAACTGTTTGGACCCCTTCCGCACCGGGTACCTGGTGCGCGAGCCGGCAACGGCGCCTGCTCGCAACCAGATCGTGATCTGCGACCGACGGAAGGTAACGGTAGGGCCACAGCGGCGGCAAACCGCGCACCTGCGCTGGCGTGTCGCTTGCGCCCGATGCGGCAGCCGCCGCGGCGAGCGGTCACCAACCGACGCGGTGAGCGGTCGCGGCGCCGAGCTGGCTAACGCCAAGCGGCGGGTCTGGTCGCTGGAGCGCCCTCGGCCGCCGTCACCGTTCGGGAGTGTCCGGGCCTCGCGGCAGCGTCAGGACGACCTCAGCGTCGCTGATGGCAATGCCGAGACTGGTGCCGTGGGCTTGCCGGAGGAGTCGAGCGATGCGCCGTATCCCGGTACCCGCGCGGGTGGCGAGCTCGGCCGCCACGACCCGGCTGTAGATGTGCGGGTTGCGAGTGACGTGCACGCCGGCTCGCATCGCGTCGGCATCCACACTGTTGGGTGGACGCCCGGGAGATCTGACCTCAACCCGGTCGGAGAGCACGAACACCCGGGTCGGGCCGGGGATCGTGTAGTCGCGGTGCACGAGCGCGTTCACCACAGCCTCGCGCAGCGCCGCCGCCGGGATCTCTGCGCGCCTCTCCTTCTCGAACCCGACGATCTCGTGACCAGTTCTGAGGTGGAGCCGCAAGAACATCTCGATCTGGGCGATGACGCTGAGCAGGGGCCCGGACAAGTCCTTGCGATCCACGAAGTCGTCCCCGATGTCGTCGCCAGCCAGTGCACCGACGACGACGCGAGATGATTCGAGTTCAGCTTGCGGACGGCGACCGAACAGTACGAGCCCACCCACCGTGGGGTGGGTGCCGTCATACATGCTCCATGCCCGCAACAACCGCATCAGATCGTCGTCGAGATCCACCTGGTTGGTGTCGTCGAGGTATCGGGTGACCGCGTCGAGGTCCAGGTCGGCCAGATCGAGGCGAGGAAGTGGTTGTTCGTCGTAGAACAACGAATGCGCCGCCTGAAAGAGCCTGAGCAACTCTTCCCGACTCGCCCGGCGGCACCGTGCTCCCGACCGGACGTAGTATCGACCCTCGCGAGTGCAATAGGGTCGTTGATCACCCTTGGCGATGTTGAGTACGACGACGTCCTTACCGTCCAGCTTGATGACCTCCGGCACCACCGTCAACGAGGGTGAGCAGTTCTGGAATGCGACGTCATCCACCCTCAAGAGCAGCTGATCGGTATCAGGAACGCCGACCACGCCGCGGTCCTTGGCCACTCCGATCACGAGCTGGCCGCCGTCGCTGTTGGCGAAGCACACGAGGTCCTTGGCGAGCTCACTGTTGTTGGTGACGGCTTCTTTGAAGTCGGTGTGTGGGTCCTCCCACCGGAGGATTCGATCACGCAGCTCGTCAGGCGTCATCTAGACAACCCGGTCAGCGCGACACATGCGGACCTCGGCGTGCATGGCTGGATCCGGCCGACGCCACGCGGCGTCGAGGGGCCCCTTCGGCATGACGGTCATGGATGACATCCTGCCTGATGCATGCGTTACACCGACACGAACCCTCGTGCCCGTTCCAAGAAGTCTCCTACCGCCGGGACCTTCGCGTGCGGCTTCATGCGGCGGTAGAGGTCGACGAGACGGTCGATGCTGTAAGTTGAGTGCAGGCTCTCCGCTATACGGATCGCTTCCGCGCCGCAGTCAGCGGCGGCGTCGAGGTCACGCTGCTTACCAGGTCTGCTCAGCGCATCGGCCAAGTGAGTCAGATAGGCCTGTCGGTTACGAGTGAATGACTCGTCGTACAGCGCGATGCCGTCATCGAGCAGGGTGGCGGCTTGCTCGGCGTGGCCTAATTGCAGAAGACAACGGCTCGTCGAGATCCAAGCGACTCTGCCGACAAGGTGGTACAAGATTACCGATCCACGGGTCGACCCACCACCGTACTGGCCTAGACGGGCGAGAGCAGTGCCACTATACCAGGGAACCTGGCGCCCGCATTCAGCGGGCTCAGCGGGGTAAACAGGAGGTCTACTACCC
>JBOHFJ010000507.1:0-2729 GCA_050699655.1 Pseudonocardiaceae bacterium | reverse complement strand
CGACGGGTGCGCCCAGGCACTGCAACCCGCGCACGCCCACCCGCCGCCCCCCGGGGCTCACCTCCAGCTCGTCACCGACGTGCAGCGTCCCACCGGCCAGCGTTGCGGTGATCACAGTGCCCGCTCCGTGGATGGTGAACGCCCGATCCACCCACAGCCGGACGTCAGCGTCGGGATCCGGCGCGGGCAGCCCGGCGACCAGCGTGTCCAGCGCGGTGCGCAGCTCGTCGAGCCCCGCGCCAGTGACGCTGGAGACGCAGACCGCGGGGATCCCACCCAGCGAGGAATCCGCCAGGTGCTCCAGCGCCTCCTCGCGGGCCAACTCCGGGTCCATCAGATCACTGCGGGTCACCACCAGCAGCCCATGCCGGACGTTCAGCGCGTGCAACGCCGCCAGGTGTTCCCGGGACTGGGGCATCCAGCCCTCGTCGGCCGCGACCACGAACAGCACCGCGGGTACCGGACCGATGCCGGCGAGCATGTTCGGCACGAACCGCTCGTGGCCGGGTACGTCGACGAAGGCCACTGTCGGCCCGGTGGGCAGGGTCGTCCAGGCGAACCCCAGATCGATGGTCATCCCCCGGCGGCGCTCAGCGGCCCACCGGTCAGGTTCCATCCCGGTCAACGCGCGGACCAAGGTGGACTTGCCGTGATCAACGTGACCCGCGGTGGCTACCACATGCACGCCAACACCGCGTCCGTGACCGTGGTGTCGTGCTCGGCGGGCAACGCGCGCAGGTCGAGCAGGCAGCGACCGCCCTGGACGCGGCCGAGTACCGGTGGGTGTGCGGCCCGCAACAGCGGGGCGTAGCTCTCCGGCAGGCTGACCGCGGCGCTGTCCAGCGTCACCCCCGGCGCGCCGCCGCCGCCCACCGCGGCCCGTGAGGCCACCGCTGTCGCGTCCACTCCGCGCGCGGCCAGTGCCGTCGCGATCACCCTCGCACGCTGGTGCAGCGTGTGCGGGTCAGCGGCCAGCGCTTGCGCGGTGGGAGTCACGGGACCGCGCAGGGTGGCCTCCAGCGCGGCCAGCGTCAGCTTGTCCACCCGCAACGCTCGAGCCAACGGATGCCGGCGCAGCCGGGTCACTAGCTGCTCGCGGCCCAGCAGCAGCCCGGCTTGCGGGCCGCCGAGCAGCTTGTCGCCGCTGGCCGTGACCAAATCCGCGCCGTGCGCCAGCGCGGTGGCGGCATCAGGTTCCGCGGGCAGCGCGGGATGCGGCGCGAGCAGCCCCGAGCCGATGTCGACAACCACCGGCACACCCAGCCCGGTCAGCTCCGCCACCGGCACCGAAGAGGTGAACCCGGTAACACGGAAGTTCGACGGATGCACCTTAAGCACGAACCCAGTCCGCGACCCGATCACCGCGGCGTAGTCCGCACGGGTAACCCGGTTGGTGGTACCAACCTCACGCAACCGGGCACCGGTGGACTCCAACAGATCAGGGATGCGGAACCCGTCACCGATCTCCACCATCTCACCCCGAGCCAGCACAATCTCACGCCCCCCCGCCAGCGCCGTCGCGGCGAGCACCAACGCCGCGGCACCGTTATTCACCACCGCCACGCCGCCCGCCAACGGCACCGCCTCCGCCAACGCGGCCAACGCCCCAGCCCCCCGCCGTCCTCGCCCCCCCGTGCCCAGATCAAGCTCCACATCAGTGGTACCCGCCGCGAGCACCAACGCCTCGACCGCGGCGGCGGACAGTGGCGCCCGACCCAGGTTGGTGTGCAGCAACACCCCGGTCGCGTTGAGCACCGGACACAACGTCGTCACAGCATCCGGCAACGCGGCCAACACCTCCCCGACAAGAGCATCTGGCGCCACAGCACCCTCACGCACCCGCTGCTGAGCCACCCGCACCGCTCGCTTCACCCGCTCGCGCCCCAACCGCCGCGCGGCGGCCACCACAGCCGGAAGCGCCAACACCGCATCGGTACGCGGAACCTGCCGACGCACATCCACAGCCCGCACGCTAGCTGAGCTACCGCTGCGCCGGACCGCTAGCCGGCTCAGCGGGAGCAGTAGGAGTCTGAGGAGGCGTCGCCGCCTTGGAGCCGGACTTGGTGTATTCGCAGGCCCCGGAAGTCCGGACCGTGTGGGAAGAATGTTTTGTCGACGCTCAGCCCTCCCGCGGCGGTTGTGTCGATCTTGGTCATCCAGGCGCACACGGAGGCGGTCTCGCGGGGGTGCGCGGGGTCGGACACGTCGTACTGTTTGAGCTCCCCCGTGCCAAAGCAGGACACGTACAGTTGCTGGTCGTCGACGGAGAGATTGATGTCGGTGATCAGTGGTGGTACCGCGCTGAAGGGTTTCAGCGCCGGTGGCAGCAGGTCGGGGTCAGCGGGCTCGGCGGGAATGGTGATCACCTTGTCGGCGGCCCAGCCGCCGCCCGCACGGTGCCAGCGCCATACCGAGGCGGACAGGTCCTGGGTGGACACGACGACACCGACGAACCCCCAGGTGGCCTCCGGATCGTGCGCCGGGCGCAGCTCGAGGACCATCTGGTGCTGTGCGCCCAGATCGACCCGCTGGAGGTGTGTGCCCGCGGCCAGGTCCCAGAAGTGCAGCGCGTGGCCGCCGCGCCGAGCGATCGAAGGCGACCACATAGGCGAGCTTTTCAGCCGGCGCGGCAGCGGCCTCAGCGGCACTACGGTAGAAGGTCCGGTCTGGGGATGGATGGGCCAGTGCGTTCATGCGGCCCTCCTTAAGTTCGGCACAATGTACTGGTG
>JBOHFJ010000506.1:0-2757 GCA_050699655.1 Pseudonocardiaceae bacterium | reverse complement strand
GGCCGGGGCGGTACTCACCCGGGAACACCCACCAGTGGGCGGGCCGCCTGCGCCAGCTCGGACAGGCTCGCCCCGTACGGTGACTCCGCCCCGTCAAGCGGATCTGGCGGGTCCGCACTGGATGCGGCCGGGCCAACCTCATCGGCACCACGCGGCGGCTCCTCACGGCGCTGCTTGCGCACGGTCACGGCGCATCGCGCCAGGTCCGGGCCAACCGCGTTGGCCTCCAGCTCGACGACCGACCGGCGCTCGCCCTGCTCGGTGGACCACTCCCGGGTGCGCAGTTTGCCTCTGACGATAACCGGATCGCCCTTGACCAACGAGGCGGCGTTCTCGGCGAGCCTGCGCCAGCAACTCACCGACAGATACAAGCTTTCCCCGTCCACCCACGACTCGGACGCCTTGTCGAACCGACGCTCGTTGCAGGCGACCCGGAAATTGAGCACGAGCGCCCCGTCCGGTCCCACCCGGCGCGGACGCATGTCACTGACCAGCGTGCCCACCACGGTCACCGGTGTCTCTCTCATGATCACATACCCTCCTGTGCGGCCGCCCTCCGCGGCGGGATGCCGGCCCCTCGGCCGACGCCACCCAGACTGCGCGCTTAGGAGGATCTTCGACAGTGATCCATGATCGACATGGGGATGGCGGGTGCGCTGTGCACAACTGGGCTGGCGCGCCCCGTCGAAACCCAGAATTGTCAGGGGTCGGTGCTACGGGCCTAGTCGCCAGCGGGGCCGCGCTGGGCCAGCCGGGCGAGCAGCGCGCTGTGCGCGGCCAGCTCGGCCTCGCCGTCCGATCCAACCCCGAGGTCGAGCCGGTGGGCCTCGCGGGCGTCGGTCCGCGACCACCGCACCAGCAGCGCCACCAGCACGATCACCATCGGGATCTCGCCCAAGGCCCACCCCATCGCCGCGCCCACGTGCTGATCGGCCAGCAGGTCGGGCACGAACGGCAGGGCCAGGGAACGGTAGTAGTCGCCACCGAGCACCGTCTCCGAGCGCATCAGCGCGATCCCGAACAACGCGTGGAAGGGCATGGCCGCCAGCAGTAAGCCGAGCTTGCCCAGGTGGGGCAGCCGGTGGGGCGGTGGGGCGGTGCCGATGATGAGCCAGTAGTACGCGTAACCCGTCAGCAGGAAAGACGCGTTCAGCGCCAGATGCGCCCAGTGTGAGGGCGCCGCAGCGTCGTACAAGCCGGTAAAGTACATCACGGAGAACGACCCCACGTACATACCCAGGGCGATCAGCGGGTTCGTGAGCACCCGCACGACCCAGGAGCGTGTGAAGGCCTGAAGCCACTCTCGCGGCCCCGGCGGGTTGGCCACTCCCGCGGCGGGCAACACCCGCAACGTCAGCGTCACCGGCGCGCCGAGCACGAGCAGAATCGGGGCCATCATCGACATCAGCACGTGCACCACCATGTGCACGCTGAACATCGCCATCGAGTAACGGCCGATTCCCGAGGACGTGGCGATCAGGATGACCGCGCAGCCGCCCAGCCAGGTCGCCGTGCGGCCGACCGGCCAGGCCTCGCCTCTGCGCCCCAGCCGTTGCACTCCGGCCAAATAACCGCCGGCGAGTACCAGCGCGGCGACCCCGAACACCAGGTCCGGTCGCCAATCGAGGAGCAGCCGCGCCGGGGTGGGCGGGCCAGCCAGATCGTAACCCAGCAGCACCTCGGTGCGGCTGAACCGCGCCGTGATCGCACCGGGCGGCGTGGTCCCGCTCAACGCCGCGGCCAGGCCGATCGTCACGAACATGACCAGCACCTGGGCGCCGCCGAACCGCAAGATGGCCCCACGATCAGCCCGCTCGGCCACCGCGCCACGGCGGTGCGACCAGCCGATGACGCCCAGCGCCAGCAGTGCGGCCACCTTGCCCAGCACCAGCAGCCCGTAGGTGCTGAGCAACTGGTCAGGCTGGACCCGGACCAGCGCGTTGATCACCCCGGAGACGGCCATCACGACCCAGCAGACCAGCGCCAGCCGGGAGAACCGGGCGTAGGCCAACCCGGCGTGCTCACCCCGGCGGGCCAGGTGCGCCAGCAGGGCGATCAGGCCGCCGACCCACAGCGCGGCGGCGACCAGGTGATACAGAAAGCTGCTGATGGCGATGTCGTGGGCACCCTGCGCCGAGGAGTGCCCGGTCAGCGCCACCGGCATCAGCGCGGCGATGGCCAGCGCGAACGACCACACCGCCGCGCCCCAGGTCAGTACGGTGCAGCAGCACCAGGTCAGCACCAGGGACATCCCTGCGGTAAGCGCCCAGGCCCCGATCTGAGACATCGCGGACGCCATCGACACCAGTAGCCACGGGTGCAGCACTTCGGCCACCGGGCGGCCCAATGCGTCCGCAGCGAGCAGCGGCACCATCAGCGCCGCAGTCAGCGCCCAGCCCAGCGCGGCGATCCGCGCCGTGCGCACGGCGGCGTAGCCGCCGGTGTCGAGGTAACCAGACGCTTGCGGCGGCACGAGGAACACTGCCAGCAGCAGCGACCCCACCGTGACCACCGCGGCGCACTCGGACAACACCCGAACGGCTGGCAGCGCGGCCCGCGTCAACAGCCCGGGATCGGACAGCCCCGGCCCGTCACCGCCAGCGAAGACAAGCAGCCCAGTGCCGACCGCCATCCCCACCAGCACCCCGGCCACGACCAGCACGCCGCACCGGATCCGTGCCGCCCCGATGCGTCGACACCCCACCCCCGCAACCCTAGACCCCACCCCTGTCGCATTCAGCGGGCTCAGCGGGGTAA
>JBOHFJ010000505.1:0-2766 GCA_050699655.1 Pseudonocardiaceae bacterium | reverse complement strand
GCCCACGACTCCACCGCGAGCAGATCGCAGTGCGGTGATGCTGCTTAACCTGTCATAAACGTGAGTGGACAACCTCCAGCCAGGACAGATCATGAACAACCGACGGGCGGTCCGCTACACCTGGTGCAGGTGAAGTCGGACTTTCGACGCGGCGGCGAGTCGCTGCAGGTCGTCAGGGTCTGAGGTGAACACCGCGGCCCGGTACCGCAGCGCGGTGAGCACGACGTGCGCATCGACCACATCGGAGGTGCCGGTGTCGCGGAGCAGACGGCCGACCGCGCGCCCGGCGTTCTCGTCGAAAGACTCGATGACACAGCCCTTCAGCAGGCGTGAGAGTTGCGGCTGTGGTCCGCCCCGCCAGGCCTGGCCCAGCACCACGGCCGGGACGACGGCCTGACCGGCACGGTCGAGACCGCGACGATGCACTGCCCACATGGTCCGGTCACCACGTTCGGCGGCGAGCAGGGCACCGGTGTCGTAGACGAGGGTCACCGCGCAGCGGGCGCAACGCCCAGCTCGTTGAGGATCTCGTCGGCACGGTCGATCTCCTCTTGGGTGAAGGCGCCAGCCTCGGCCTCGTACTCGCGGACCGCTGCCAGCCCGGCGGCTAGCCTTGCGGCTTGTTGCGCGGCTTGAGACAGCCACGCCGACAGGCTGAGCCCCGCCTCTTCCGCTGCGATGCGTGCCGCGGCGAGCGTCTCCTCCTCCAGTGACACCGAGATCTTGGTAACGGCCATGCTCCCAGGCTAGCAGGGCGGTGCTACTCATGGTACGAAGATTTGCGCAGTGCCAGAGCAAGCCCCGGCGCTGCGTGGTCAGCGAGGCTGGCCCAGATCCTCGGCGAGGAGGTCCATGAGCAGACCGTCATGCCACCCGGAGCCGTCGGCGTCGCGCTCGTATCGGCGTAGCACGCCCACTGGGCGGAAGCCCACGGCAGCGTAGCAGCGGATGGCCGGCGCGTTGTCTGCCGCTGGGTCGATCACCAGACGGTGGTGGCCCCGGTCGTGCACGAGGTGGCGGGCCAGCGTGCCTACAGCGTCGCGGCCGATTCCTTGCCCGTGCACGAGGGGGTCGAGAAAGACATCGATCGAGGCGTGCCGGTAGGCGGGTTCCGTTTCTTCGCCGTATTGCACCATTCCCCGCACTACCCCGTCCAACAGGACGGCGAAGCGGGTAGCGGACGGGTCGTCGAAAGGCCACCGCGGCGGTGCGGCCTCGTCACCCCAGCGCAGCCGCACCTCGGGGGTGCGCAGGATACGACGCAGGTCCGCCACGTGCTCGGCGGTGACGGGAACCAGCACGACGCGCTTCCCCCGCAGTTCGGAACCCACGGTCTGACCTACGTGCCATCCGCTTGCTGAGCCGAGACCCCGGCCGGTTCCACCAGCTCGATCAGCACGCCACCGGCGTCTTTGGGGTGCACGAAGTTGATCCGGGAACCGGCGGTGCCCCGGCGTGGCGCGTCGTAGAGCAGCCGCAGGCCGGCGGCGCGCAGTTCCGCCATGGCCGATTCGATGTCGGTGACCCGGTAGGCCAGTTGCTGTAGCCCCGGGCCGGCGCGGTCCAGGAACTTGGCGATGGTGGAGGTGGGGCTCAGCGGGGCGAGCAGCTGCACCGCGGCGCCGGTGGCGTCCGCGCCGGGAGGACGCAGCATGCCTTCGCGAACTCCTTGCTCCTCGTTGACCTCCTCGTGGACCAGCTCCAACCCGAACGTGCCGCGGTAGAACTCCACGGCCGCATCGAAATCAGGTACCGCGATGCCGACGTGGTCAATCGCGGTGACGAGGGACGTGAGGGCGGGCTCAAGTGGCGCCATAGGGTGCAGGGTACGGCCGGTCGGGCTGTCCTTGTCGGCTCACCGCAGCGCGGCCATTGCGCGCGGTAGGGTCGAAATACAGCCCTGATTAAACTCACGCCGGAGGTTGCGCCATGGCCGGTTCCGTTATCGTGGCCGGAGCTCGCACCCCGATGGGGCGGCTGCTCGGCCAGCTCAAGGACTTCTCCGCCGCCCAGCTCGGTGGGTTCGCCATCAAGGGCGCGCTGCGGCGCGCCGGCGTGGCGCCCGAGCGGGTGCAGTACGTGATCATGGGTCAGGTGCTCACCGCGGGGGCCGGCCAGATCCCCGCGCGTCAGGCGGCCGTGCATGCCGGCATCGGCATGCACGTGCCGGCGCTGACCGTCAACAAGGTGTGCCTGTCCGGGTTGAACGCGATCGTGCTGGCCGATCTGCTGATCCGGGCCGGTGAGTACGACATCATCGTGGCCGGTGGGCAGGAATCGATGACCCAGGCGCCGCACCTGCTGGCCAAGTCGCGCGCCGGGTTCAAGTACGGCGATGTCACCATGATCGACCACATGGCCTACGACGGTCTGCACGACTCCTTCGACCAGGTCTCCATGGGCGCCTCCACCGAGAAGCGCAGCGCGCGCCACCAGCTGAGCCGGGCCGAGCAGGACGAGTTCGCCGCGCAATCCCACCAGCGGGCCGGTCGCGCCGCGGCCAGTGGACTGTTCGCGCAGGAAATCACCCCGGTGAGTGTGCCGCAGCGCAGGGGTGACCCGGTCGTGGTGGCGGCCGATGAAGGCATTCGGCCAGAGACCACCGCCGAGAGCCTGGGCAAACTCCGCCCGGCGTTCGCCGCTGACGGCACGATCACCGCCGGCTCGTCCTCACCGATCAGCGACGGGGCCGCCGCGGTGGTGGTGATGAGCAAGGCCAAGGCGAGCGAACTGGGCCTGAGCTGGCTGGCCGAGATCGGGGCGCAC
>JBOHFJ010000504.1:0-2769 GCA_050699655.1 Pseudonocardiaceae bacterium | reverse complement strand
TGGGTGTCCAGCAGCAGCCACGTCTGCAGCGCGCGCCCGGTCCGCGCGATCCACTCCACGAACGCCTTGCCCTCCGGGTAGCCGGTGATGAGGTGCAGCTCGGTGAGCGCGACCAATTTTTTGAGTTGCCGCACGTGCCGGGATTGCTGCAGGGCGTAGTTCAGGCTCACCCGGAACGTGGTGACCGAGCACCGCTCGGCCACCGTCCACTTGTCCGGGTCTGGGTTGTGCCGGGGCAGATCGAGCCCGGCCAGCCCGAGGTACACCAGGCCCCGCCCGGTCATCAGCGGCCGGGCCTCCGGGGAGAGCGGTCCCAGCACGGCGCGCAGGTGCGCCTGCCTGGCCCGCAGCGCGAGTGTGTCACCCAGCTCCCGCGCCAGCTCCGCCGCCGGCTGATCCCCTGGCGTGGCGCGCAGCTCGTCGATGACCCGCTGGGCTGACCACGCCTCGCGGGGTGAGCGCAGCGCGGTGTCGATGGCGGTCTCCAGGACCACCTCACCGCGCCGGCGGTCCTGGCCGCTCAGCGCGCCCAGCATCGCGTCCAGGGTCAGCGAGCGAGCCAGGTCCATCGAGGCGCTGAACCGCATCGGGTCCATCGTCCCCGCGGCGTCCTCCTCCAGGACGTCGATCACCTGCACCGGCACGCCCAGCAGCCGGTCGGCCACCTCGATGAGGCCTCCCAGGTCGCCCTTGGGGTCGACCAGCAGCGCCCAGGCGCCCTCCGCGAGCGCGCCGAGCAGCGCCAGCATCACCGCGGTCGACTTCCCCGATCCGCTCTTGCCGGTGAAGCTGATCGTCGTCGGGCGGGCGCGGTCGGTCTCGGCCCGGGAGACGACATGCACCTGGACCGGCCCGGGAGTCGAGCCCAGGTTCGCCCCGACATACGGGCCGGTGCCGTCCCCGACCGCGCTGCCCCCGTGGAACCAGGACCCGGCCAGCGTGCGCATCGGCTGGTGCTGGGCGAACTCGGGCACCCGGACCCGGTCGCCGGGCAGCAGCTCATGCCAGAGCAGCCCCTGGACGTAGGGCACGACCTCCAGGCGGACGATCCCGGTGTAACGGTCCCGAACTTGCACGACCTTGTCCGCGAGCTCCTGCGGGGATGCGGCGTCCACGACCCACCGCGCGTGGTTGGTCGTCATCACATCCAGCCGGCGCGCCATCTCCTGGCGCCGCACGTTGAGGGTGTCATCGGCTTCGAGGATCTCCAACGGCACCTGCGCGCCGTGCATCGAGGCCTCCCGCGCCTGCGAGCGGGTGATCTTGCGGCCTTGGTCGATCAACTCGATCGAGCCGGCCTGCCCGTGGTTGACGCCCCGTACCGACGCTTCCACTCCTGGCAGCTCGGTGAGGATCTCCAACCACTCCCCACCCGGGATCTCCAGTTCCTGCGGGGGGAACCCGTTGGTGGCCGGCGCCAGGATCGACACGTACCGTCGGGTCCCGGTCTTCAGGTCGCTCACCACGACGTAGCTCGGTGAGACCGTCGGGTCGACCTCGCCCTGCATGAGGTCGACCAGCGCCGGCCCGGTGAGGTCGCTCTCGCCGGGCACGTCGACCGCGACGCGGCGCATCTCGCGGGAGTACGCCCACGCGATCAACCCGGCCGGGGCCGGCTGCCCGCGCAGCGCGCCGCGCGCGAACTGCCCGAACCACCGGTCCACCTCAGGTCGCGCCGCGGCGAGCCGCTCGTGGGCGTCGCGGTGCGCCTGCTCCCGCGACCGGAGGTTCCGCTGGGCCACCCGGCTGGCCCGCTCCACCGTGCCCGAGCCCGACGAGTCCGGCCACCGCACCCCGAGCAGGACAACGCGCCGGGCGAAGTGGCCCTCCTCGGTGTTGCGGGTGATCCGCCGGGCCCCCAGCTCGACGTAGTCTCCCGCACCGGGCGCCATCACGCTGGTGACCGCATCCCAGCTGGAGCGGTACTCCCGCGCTGAGTGCCGGGACCACATCACTTTGATGTGCCAGTCGGCGCCGGGTGGCAGCAGCGTGCCCAGCGCCGCGGCGGTGTCCCACGTGGCCCGGCTCAGTTCCCCGTCTTCCAACAGGTACGTCGACCCGGCCGGGATGTGCGCCCAGGCCCACACCGCGTCGTCGGTCACCTCCACGCCCTCGGTGATCACCCGCGGCGTGGCCGGCGGTGCGCTGATCCGCTCGAACGTCTGCCGAGTCTGCCGCGTCCTTCTCACGACGCGCCTCCCCGGTGGCGGCTGTGGCCCAGCAGCGGCGCCAGTGGCTCACCGGCCGGGCCCGGGTGCAGCTCGGTCATCTCCGTGTCCACCCGGATCGGCTCCGCCGTGTAGTCCCCGAGCGACAACAGCGGGTTGCGGATGAGCTGCCGGCGGCTGGGCAGGCGCGCGAGGAGCGCGTCATACCACCGCAGCAGAGTCATCCGGCCATCGTCACCGGCTTTCGTGCCGGCATACACGACCGCGAAGGGCGGCACGATGTAGGCCATCGGCCCGAACCGCGAGACCGGGTTCAGCCCGACCAGCAGCAGCAGCGTGAACCACACCGCGCACACCACTACCCCGACACCCATCTTCCGGCGAGACACACCCTGGCCGAGTGGCCGGTTGAACAGCTCGTACTGCCGGGTCTCCAATTGGAGGTGCGCGGTGTCGGTCGGTAGTCGCAGCGGCACATCCTCACCTCATCCCGATCCGGTGAACGTCGTGAACAGCCCTTTGAGGATGTTTACCGTCAAGTCGGGGAAGTAGGAGAACCCCATCACCGGCACGGCCGCGATGATCAGAGTGACCATCTTGC
>JBOHFJ010000503.1:0-2787 GCA_050699655.1 Pseudonocardiaceae bacterium | reverse complement strand
GTTGTGCTCTGAGCCGGCGCGGCGTAATCAGTAAGGGTGTCGGTGCAGTCTGTTACCTTGGTGCCCCCAGGTCAGGACTCAGGTGAGGCCCCAGATGAGATGGTGTGCATGACGTGACCCCGAGTCCCCGCGGTGCCGTACTTCCGCCGGAGTGGAGCCGCAGCAAGCTTGCGGTGGTGATCCCGACCTACAACGAGGCGGATACCCTGCCGGCCCTGGTGAAACACCTGTTCGCGCTGCCCTTGCCCGGGCTGACGGTCATTGTGGTCGATGACAACTCGCCCGACGGGACAGGCGCCATCGCCGATGACCTCGCGGCAGTGGAGAACCAGGCAGCCGAGAACCAGCAGGGCCAGGATCGCATGGTCGTCCTGCACCGGCCGGGCAAGGCCGGCATTGGGCGCGCGCACGCCGCCGGCATGCTGGTGGCGCTGGAGCGGGGATTTGATTACATCGCGCAAATGGACGCTGACCTGTCACATCCCCCCGAGGCGATCCCCGGCATGCTGGGGACCTTGCGCTCGCTCGGCGCTGGGGTCGTCATCGGCAGTCGGTATGTCAGCGGGGGGAGTCTGAGCAGCGATTGGGGGCGCGATCGGCGGTTCCTGTCGGCATTCGCGAACTTCTACGTGAACGCGATCCTCGCATTGCGCATCAGAGATGTCACAGCTGGGTTCAAGGTGTGGCGGGCTGATGTGCTCGCTGAGATCGACTTGCGTGGGTTGCGCAGCGATGGATACAGCTTTCAGGTCGAGATGAACTACCGATGCGCAAGCCTTGGGTACGTCGCTGTCGAGGTGCCCATCCATTTCGAGGAACGCTTGACAGGGGCGAGCAAGATGGGTTTTTCTGACAAATGGGAGTCGATGAAATTGCCGTTCATTTTGCGCCGCCACAACCTTCGCCAATCGGTCACCGATCCACCTCGCCGCGGATGAACGCTTCGACAGCGGCGTGGGCGTCGGAGTCGGAGTACTGCTCGGGTGGTGACTTCATGAAATACGATGACGCGGACACGATCGGGCCGCCGATGCCCCGGTCCTTCGCGATTTTCGCCGCGCGGATCGCGTCGATGATCACGCCGGCGGAGTTGGGTGAGTCCCAGACCTCGAGCTTGTATTCCATGTTCAGCGGCACGTCGCCGAACGCCCGGCCCTCCAGCCGCACGTAGGCCCACTTGCGGTCGTCCAGCCACGGCACGTGGTCCGATGGCCCGATGTGCACCGCGGCCTTCTCCATCTCGTGCGGCACCTGCGACGTCACCGACTGCGTCTTGGAGATCTTCTTCGACAGCAGTCGCTTGCGCTCCAGCATGTTCAGGAAATCCATGTTGCCGCCGAAGTTGAGCTGATACGTGCGGACCAGCTCCACCCCGCGGTCTTCGAACAGCTTGGCCAGCACCCGGTGCGTGATCGTCGCGCCGACCTGGGACTTGATGTCGTCGCCGATGATCGGCACACCGGCTGAGGTGAACTTCGCCGCCCACCCCGGATCGGAGGCGATGAAAACCGGAAGGGCGTTGACGAACGCGACTCCGGCATCCAGCGCGCACTGCGCGTAGAAACGGTCCGCGTCCTCCGAGCCCACCGGCAGGTACGACACCAGCACATCAGCGCCGGACTCGCGCAGCACGGTGACCACGTCGACCGGCTTCTCGTCGGACTCGGTGATGATGTCCCGGTAGTACTCGCCCAGGCCGTCCATGGTGTGCCCGCGGCACACCATGACTCCCAGCGGCGGCACGTCGCAGATCGAGATGGTGTTGTTCTCACTGGCCACGATGGCCTCGGACAGGTCGCGCCCGACTTTCTTGGCATCGACGTCGAACGCGGCGACGAACCGCAGGTCGCTGACGTGGTAGTCGCCGAACCGCACATGCATCAGGCCGGGCACTCGGGTCGCGGCGTCGGCGTCGCGGTAATAATGCACGCCCTGTACCAGGGAGGCAGCGCAGTTGCCGACGCCGACAATGGCGACCCGGATGCCGGGACCGGTGTCATGGTCTTCATTCATGGTCCGCCCTTTCGGTGTCATGATGTGGTTGCGGTCGGATTGGCTTTTTCATGGGCGATCAGTTCGTTGAGCCAGCGCACCTCGCGTTCGCTGGTTTCCAGACCCATCCGGTGGAGCTCGAGGGTGTAACGGTCGATCTGGTCGCCGGCCCGGGCGAGCGTGGCGCGCAGCCCCTCGCGCCGTTCCTCGACCCGGCGGCGTCGTCCTTCCAGGATGCGCATCCGCACTTCGGCCGGTGTTCGCGAGAAGAACGCCAGGTGCACGCCGAACCCGTGGTCGTCCCAGGTCTGCGGGCCGGCGTCGGTCAGCAAGGTGGTGAAGCGCTCCTTGCCGTCGGCGGTGAGCCGGTACACCCGCCGGCTTCGGCAGGCCCAGTTCGCACCCCGGTTGGCACGCGGATCCGCCGCGGGCTCGTTGTCCTCCACGATGAAACCGGAGTGTTGCAACCGGCGTAGCGTGGGGTACAGCGACCCGAACGAGCAGGCCCGAAACGCCCCTAGCAGGCCAGTGAGACGCTTGCGCAGCTCGTAGCCGTGCATCGGAGCGTCATGCAGGACCCCCAGCACCGCTAGCTCCAGCATGCGGCACCTCCCACTGGATCCTTACGATGTACGACAGCACTATATCGCGTCGATACATCACAAGCTCGTAGCGCCGCCCGAACGCGCGAGGGTAGATCAGGCAACGGTTGCGTACGCTGTTGGGCGTGCGGAACCTTCGGCAGGTGGTGGACTACGCGTTGCGGCGCCGTGCGCTGCTCGCCGAGGTCTACGC
>JBOHFJ010000502.1:0-2787 GCA_050699655.1 Pseudonocardiaceae bacterium | reverse complement strand
GCGGTAGCTCGCGTAGGGCACGTGAACCAGGTACAGCAGCATAGCCACGCTCAGCGACGCGAACGGGAATGTGATCACTGCGGCGGCCAGGCCGGTGATCAGCACCAGCAGCGGTGCCGCGGCCTGTGCCGGCACTCGCGCCGTCTTCATCGACAGCGTGGGCAGCCGGCTCACCATCGCCAGAGCCACCGTGACCGTCCATGCCGCCACGGTCGGCGGCGCGGACCACCAGCCCGAGCCGAACTGGAGAAACACCGTGAGTGGGAGCAACGCCAGCAGCGCGCCCATCGGCGAGGGGATCCCGACGAAGAACTCCTTGGCGAACGGCGGCGCCTCGGTGTCGTCCAGCAGGGTGTTGAACCGAGCCAACCGCAACACCACGCAGACCGCGAACACCAGCGCCACCGGCCACCCCACCGGGGTGCCGCGCAGCGCCCAGATGAACAGCACGATCGCTGGCGCCACGCCGAAGGACACGCAGTCGGCCAGCGAGTCCAGCTCGGCGCCGATCCGGGAGGTGGCGTCGAGCAGCCGGGCCAGCCGGCCATCCAGCGAGTCCAGCAGCGCCGCCACCCCGATCGCGCCGAGCGCGCCAGTGTCGTTCCCGTCCAGGGCGAACTTCAGCGCGGACAGGCCCGAGCACAGCGCCAGCACGGTGATGACGTTGGGTAGCAGACGGATCCCGGCGCCGGCGTGGGGCACGGCCTAGGACTCCCCAGCCGCGGGGAGCCGGGCCAGCGCGGTTTCCCCGCCCACGGTGCGCTGCCCGGGCTGGACCAGCGGCGCGCTGCCCGGCGGGAGATAGAGCTCCACCCGGGACCCGAAGCGGATCAGGCCATAGGTGGCCCCGGCCGACACCTTGTCACCGGGCCGCACCGAACAGATGATCCGGCGGGCCACCAGCCCGGCGATCTGCACCACGATGAGGTCGTGCCCGGTGCTCGAGCGCAGCAGCACGCTGGCGCGCTCGTTGTCGTCGCTGGCCTTGTCCAGGTCGGCGGTGAGGAACTTGCCGGGGCGGTAGGCGACGCGGCGGATCTCGCCGTCCATCGGGATGCGCTGCACGTGCACATCGAACACGGACAAGAACACGCTCACCCGTAGCCGCGGCCGGCTGTCGAGACCCAGCTCAGTTGGCGCCGCGGCGTTGCTCACGCCGCTCACCATGCCGTCCGCGGGCGCGAGCGCGAGCTCTGGGTCTTGCGGTGGCACTCGGTGCGGTTCGCGGAAGAACGCCGCGCAGCAGGCGGTGGCCAGCGCGCCCAGCGTGCTCGCGGTCGGGGACAGCCGGCGCAGCAGCAGTGTCGTGGCCACTCCGGCGACCACGAACGGCTTACCCGCCGGGTGCATCGGCGGCAGCGTCTCTCGGGCGAGGGTCACCAGGTGTCGTAGTGTCGGGGGAAACTGAAACTGGGGAGACGCCATGCGCTGGTCAGGATCCTCGACTGGAGTGGTGAGAGGCCAGTGGTGAGAGGCCTTCAGCCGGAGCGTACCCGGCGGGGAAACGGCGCCGGGGATCCCCGTCCCCCGACGGGGGATCCCCAGCGCCCGTGAACCGCTCGGCCGCTCCCCAGCCTCCAGAGCGGTTCTCGCCCAGCGCGCTCCTGCGCCCCCCGACGACGCAGGACCCCGCGCCATGCGATTCTGGGATGCGGCAGCTCGCCGAGCCCTTGTTCACCCTCAGTGTGCTGCGACTTACCCGCGATAACAAGGGCTGACTGGGTATCGTGGATTTCTCACACCCGTCACAGCCGGTGCCGCCGCCATGCGGCCCCGCGCCGGAGCCGGTCGGGCGCTACGCCCCCTGCGTCAGAAGCGCAACTCGGGGATGGTGGTGAGATCGATGCCGGAGCGGGCGTAGATCTTGATGGTGTTCTCGCCAGTGAGGTCGGCCTCGGTGTAGTCGAGGAGCCCCGCTCCTCTGGCCACTTCGGCTTTGGACCCGGCTTCGATCTCCAGGTAGGGCAGGATCTGAGGCCAGGTGTCGATCTCGACCTGTGCGCCGTCGAGGATGAAGCTGGTGCGCTTGGTCTCCTGGTAGGACTTGGGCGTGAAGCCCAGCACCTCCAGCAGGGCGTTGGTGGCGGCGAAGTCATCGACACCTACTTCGATCTCCTGGGTGCCGTCGATGGCGTCGCTGGTGATCTGCTTGACGGTCAGCGTGGTTTCCTCGCCGGTGTCGCGGAGCCTGATCCACTTGGACCGGTCGCCGGGGGTGATGTCGTAGACGTAGCGGCGCATGAACTTCTCACCGAGTTTCTGGCCGCCCTTGTCGAGGATCAGCCGCTCGGCGGCCTCGGGGTCGACGCCGAGGATCTTGCCTTCGAACTCAGTCGGCGCAATGTGCTCGATGGGCACGGCGGGTCTCCTCCCACGAGCGGATCAGTGGTGGACATTATGTGGCTCGCCGTGTGGCGAGTCGGCGGTACTCAAATCTTCTCGGACACAGTGAGCCTTGGTGGCCGAGCGCGTTTGGCCGGCGGATTGGGCTTCGGGGGCGCGGCGCTGGCGGGGCACCACTCGCACGCGCCGGGCCCGGCTGGCGTAGGCGCGCTCGCGTTCGGCGCGGCGCCCCAGCTCCGCCACTGTCACCTCCACGACCGCGCCTAGCTGGGGCCGCTACCAGCTCAACCGCTCGCGGTGATGCCGTCCCGCCCGCCGCTGCCGCGGAGAACTAGCTCGGGTCAGCATCGTCGAAGCCTGAGCGCAGTGCCTCAGCGAGTACCCGCTGCGCCTCATCGGCGCTCGGCGGCGCTGAGGCGCCGTCATCGAGCGGTGGCACCCGCC
>JBOHFJ010000501.1:0-2797 GCA_050699655.1 Pseudonocardiaceae bacterium | reverse complement strand
GGCTACTTCGATTTCGGGACCGTGTTTCGGCACGTGCGCGCCGCGACGGACTGGAGCCAAGAAGCCCTCGCGGAGTTCCTGGGCTGGGAACAACGCCGGATCTCCGCCATCGAGACGGGCAAACGGGCACTGCTCAACCTGCGTGATGTCGTGCTGGTCGCCAACAACCTCGCGATCCCGGTAAACAAGCTCGGCTTCACCCACGGGATTATTGTGGGGCAGAAGACGACCCTCGGGCGGAAAGGCAGATGGGTGGACCGCAGAAACTTCGTGGAGCACGTCGCCGGGCTCACCCTCGTGTCAGCGGCCACCGGACTGGACATCGACCGGCTGACCGCACTGCTGCCGCACGCCGAGCCCACCGGCACCCGGCACGTCGGGGCGGCTGATGTCGAGGCAATTGAGCGGGCCACCGTGGCATTCAGTGACCAGGACTTCGCCCACGGAAGCGGCATTGCCCGTGACACCGCCGTGGCGCAGCTGCACACCACCCTCCCCCTGCTGGGCGCCCAGGTCAGCTCCGAGGTGCGGCCCCAGCTGTACCTGGCCGCCGCGCGCCTCGCGACACAGGCGGGCTATATGAGCTACGACGTCAACCAGCACGACGCCGCCCGGCGGCTGTGGCTGATCGGGCTGCACATCGCTCGTGCCGCCGAGGACCCCCGGGGCAGCGACCTCACCGTGTTCGTCCTGTATGACATGGCGCTGCAGGCGGTGCATCTGGGCCGTCCCGATGAGGCGCTGCGCCTGGTCCACCTCGGCCACAACACCGCCGCCGTCAGCTCACATCCCGTCACCGCGGCCACCACCAGCTGTCTGGCGAACATCCAGGCCACGGCGCACGCCGCCCAGGGAGACGCGGTGGGCTGTGACCGGGCACTGGGGCGGGCACTCGACCACCTCGCCGTCATCGACTCGGCGGACGACGAAGCGTGGGCCGCACCCCTCGTGGATGAACCACATCTCGCCGGCTTCCAGGGTCACGCCCAGTACACGCTAGCCCTGGCCAGCCGTGACCCGCGTGCCGCTGCGCGGGCGGTGCCGCTGCTGCGCCGCGCCGTGGACGGCTTCGGCCCTGGCCACGCACGATCGCGGGCGCTCTACCTCGTGGATCTCGTCGGCGCCCACGCGCTGGCCGGGGACGTCGACACCGCAGTCACCCTCGGTCACCAGGCCATCGACACGGTCACGGCGCTGCACTCTCCCCGTGCCTATGACCGGCTGCGAGTCCTGGACACCGCGCTGCAACCCCTCCACACCAGCACCGGTGTCGCTGAGCTGCGCGATCGCCTGGCCTCCACCGCCGCCTGATCTGATGGGGTCGGAGAGCGAAACTTTTTGGGGAGGCGGACGCCTGGCGGCGCTGAACTGGGAGTCAGTGTCGACGGGCGGGGCCCCTTACCGCGGACTGGAGGAGGTTGAGGGCCAACCAGCTACCCGCCACAGCGAACACGGCCCTCCCCGGCGAGCGCTGCCTCCCCCAAAAAGTTTCGTTCTCCAGTTCCAGTTCCAGTTCCAGGTCGCGGGCGCGCTCGTCGCTGGCCAGGGCTCGCTCTGCGGCTACGATCGGGCCCCATGAGCGGAGACGACGACCGGCCTCAACCGCCCTCCGACCAGATCGATTTCCGTACGCCACACTCCGCGCGGATCTGGAACTACTGGCAGGGCGGCAAGCACCACTACGACGTGGACCGTGAGGCGGGGGACGCCTTTGCTGAGATGTTCCCGGATATTTTCCCGATGGCGGTGCAGGCCCGGCAGTTCCTGGTCCGGGTGGTGAGGTTCCTGGCCACCGAGGCGGGGGTGCGCCAGTTCCTGGACATCGGCACGGGATTGCCGGCGACGGTGAACACCCACGAGGTGGCCCAGTCGGTGGCGCCCGCATCGAGGATTGTTTATGTGGATAATGATCCGTTGGTGTTGATGAACGCGCGAGTCTTGTTGCGCGACACCACCGATGAGGGTGTAACGACATACATCGACGCGGATTTCCACGACCCGGAGCGAATCCTCGCTGACGCACGGAACGTGTTGAACTTCACCGAGCCGGTCGCCGTGATGTTCATGGGTGTGTTGGGCCACGTCGCCGCGTTCGCTGAAATGCGCTCGATTGTGAAACGAATGATGGCCAGAGTGTCCTCCGGGAGTTACCTGGCGTTGTATGACTCACCCGATGAGGATCCCCGCCAGGTGCAGGCCGTTGAGCAGTACGCGGCAACCGGTGCTGTCCCCTACCGCCTGCGCAGCCGTGAGCAGCTCCTGGAGTGTTTCGAGGGCCTGCAGATGATTGACCCGGGTTTTGTGCGCATCACCGAATGGCACCCGGATGATATCCAGGTGGGCGCACCCCGGCGCCTGAACGCCTACGGTGCGGTGGCCCGCAAACCGTGAGCGACCCGCCCTTTGGGCGGGCCTCCCGGTAATAAGTAGCGAAAAAAACGAATAGCCGGAGCCGCCGCTGGTCAAGGGACGTTGCTGGGTGTCAAGTCGGTGCCGTGACGCACAACAGATGTGCCTGTTGCGACAGCCCAGCGAGAAGGTCTCGCACCTCCCTCGGTTCACGCCGCTTCACGGCGCATTGCGACCTCATGTCGCAACCACGGTTTTGGTCGGTCTCGGAAGTCAGGGCCCGAGGATCGCTCGAATCTGGTCTGCGGCCCGCTTCGCGACTCGTTCGTCGAGGACCGCGATCGGCTCGTCGGCACCGGCGAACCAGCCGGGTCCGACCGTGAACGGCGCACCGGTCAACGCGACGCCGACCGGCCCGAGATCGCACAGGATCGCGTCACCGGACAAC
>JBOHFJ010000500.1:0-2802 GCA_050699655.1 Pseudonocardiaceae bacterium | reverse complement strand
GGCCGGCCCGGCCCGCGAGCGCATCTCCCGCGCGGTGCACCGCGCGGCGGAACGGGGCGAAGGGCAGCTGGCCGCCGTGCTGCTACTGGCCCAATCCGACGGGTACATTGCTGCGGGGGATCCCGCCGGTGCCCTGCACCTCGTGCAGCAGGGCCTCACTCTGGACGGCATCGAGCCCCGAACCCGAGAACGGTTACTTGGTTCCGGCGTGGAGCTGGCCATCAGTATTTCCGAGCTGGAACTGGCACGGCGGTACGCGGCCGAGTCGGTGGTGCTGACCGAGCAACGGGTGAAGCCGGAGGACCCCGACGCGCTGCGCGACCTCGCCACCAGCCTCGGACGGCTCGGGGATGTCACCCGCTACCTCGGTGACCTGGCCGCAGCCGCCACTCACTACCAGCAGGCCCTCGACATCGCGCGGCGCCTCGCCGACCAACTCGACACTCCCCAGGCGCACCGTGACCTCGGCCTCATCCTCTACAAACTGGGAAACGCCATCCGCGAACTCGGTGACTTGGCCGCTGCCGCTATCTGCTACCAGCAGGCCCTCGACATCGCGCGGCGCCTCGCCGACCAACTCGACACCACCGAAGCTCAGCGTGGCCTCGCCTGGTGCCTCGGACGGCTCGGCGACGTGACCCGCGACCTGGGCGACTCGGCCACCGCCGCCACACACTACGAGCATGCCGTCGCCATCTTCCAGCGCCTTGCCGACCAACTTGGCACCTCCCATGCCCACCGCGACCTCGCCTGGAGCCTCGAACGGCTCGGTGACGTCGCCCGCGACTGGGGTGACGTCACCGCCGCCACCATCCATTACCGGCACGTCCTTCACATCCGTCGGCGCTTGGCGGACGAGCTCGACACCCCCCAGGCCCAGAACGGCCTCGCCTGGAGTCTCAACCGGCTCGGTGATGTCGCCCGCGACTTCGGCGACCCGGCTACCGCCGCCACCCACTACCAGCAAGCCCTCGACATCTTCTGGCGTATGGCCGACGAGCTCGACACCCCCCAAGCCCAGAATGGCCTCGCCTGGAGCCTCAATCGGCTCGGTGACGTCGCCCGTGACCTCGGCGACTCGGCCACCGCCGCGACCTACTACCAGCAAGCCCTCGACATCGACCGGCGCTTGGCCGACCAACTCGGCACTCGTCAAGCCCAGCGCGACCTCGCTCGGAGTCTCGCGGGGCTCGGTGATGTCGCCCGGGAACTCGGCGACTCGGCTACCGCCGCCACCCACTACCAGCACGCCCTCGACGTCTTCCGGAGCCTGGCCCAACAACGCGACACCCTCCAAGCCCAGCGCGACTTGTCCTCCAGCCTCAGCCGGCTCGGAGCTGTCACTCGTGAGCTCGGCGACCCGGCCGCCGCTCGCGCTCACTACCAGCACGCGCTCGACATCGACCGGCGCCTGGCTGAGCAGCTCGGCACTGCGCGCGCCCTGCAAGACCTGCAGGTGGGGATCGATGATCTTGCCCAGGCCGAGGAGGAACTCGGCCACGCCGATGCCGCCGCCGCGCTCCGGGCCGAGCTGGCCACCGTGTCGGACCAGCTCGCCGTGCTGAGCGACGACCCACCGCAGAATTGATCATGGCCCGAAATGTCGGTGCTGGATGCGATGATGCATGGGTGACCACGGTTGAGGACATCACCCTTGAGGAGGCCCGCCTGCACGGGCTGCTGGGGGTGCTGCGTGATGCCGAGGCCGACTTTCGGCGATCCTATTCGCGGGTTCTGGGAGTGGTTGCCGAGCTGGCGCGGGAGAACGCCGGTGCGGCCACTGGGTTCGGTACCACGGCCCGGCTGTTGGCTGGGGTGCTCAATCTGTCCACGGGTGAGGCCAAGGCTCGCGCCGAGCAAGCAGAACTGCTCACTCCCCGGTGGAGCTTGACCGGCGAGGAGCTGCCCGCAGCCCTGCCCAGTACCGCCGCCGAGCTCGCCGCTGGTGCTATCGGCCCCGCCCACGTCCGGGTGATCACCGCGACAATGCGCCGGATCCCCCCGACGACGCACCCCGGCACCGCCGCCCAGGCTGAGGAGACTCTTGCGCACGCCGCTCGCCGGTTCGATCCCAGCGCGTTGACCCGGATCGGTGAGCGCCTGCTAGCGATCCTGGACCCGGATGGCGACGAACCCGCCGACGAGCCTGAGCGGGTGCGGGAGCTGCGGGTGCGCACCGGCTCTGACGGCACCGTCACCCTGAACGGGAAACTGGACCCCGAGGGCGGTGCCCGGGTCGTGGAGGTCCTGAACTCTCTCAACGGCCGCCGCCCACCCGTGGACGGGGTCCCTGACCAGCGCAGCCGTGCGCGCCGGGACGCCGATGCCCTGGTGGAGGCGATGAGCGGTCTGCTTGATGAGGGCGGGCTGCCGACCCGGGGTGGGCAGCGCCCGCACTTGGTGCTCACCATGAGACTGCCCGACCTGATCGAGGGCTTGGGGTCGGCCGTGCTGGACACCGGCGGGCGAATGTCCGCGGCTGAAGTCCGCCGCCTGGCTTGTGATTCGGGTGTGATTCCGATGGTGCTGGGCGGCGACTCGATGCCGCTGGATGTCGGGCGCCAGCAACGCCTGGCCACCGCGGCGCTGCGCGACGCTTTGGCTAGGCGCGATCAAGGGTGTTGTTTTCCGGGATGCGACCGCCCACCTCGCTACTGCCATGCTCATCACATTGTGCACGTGCGCCATGAGGCGCGTGTTCTCCGAATGGGGGTGAGAGACCCCCGTCGCCGGGCTGTCACGGCAGCCGGGTGAAGCTGAGGGCAGTCTGTCTCGTGGGAATGGCGGGATGGGTGGCAAGCG
>JBOHFJ010000499.1:0-2827 GCA_050699655.1 Pseudonocardiaceae bacterium | reverse complement strand
GCGGCGCTCTACGTCGCTGAGCCCCATGCCCTCTGGTCCGAGCAGCACTGCGGGCCGGCGGTCGACACCGGCCGGGAGCGCGAGGTGCCCGATCATCGTCAAACCGTCGGCCGGATACTCGACCGTACGCGTCGTAATCGTCGTCATGAGACTGGACTGTAGTGATCGTCGAGCCCGGTCCGGCTGGTGTTCTGCCGCTGGCAGAACAGCACGGGTATCCCTCTGAAATACGGCGAGGGCTCACGAGAACCGTCACAAACCCCGTCCCCACGGCAGCGCTATCGGATCACCTGCCCAGGCCACGGTGTTGGAGGCTGACCCTCTCAGCAGGATTCTGGGGTATACCGGCCCGCTCCGGTGAAGGGCGTCACCAGCTAGTTCACCTCACGGTTCAGGCGGCCTGGCCGAGGCCGGCGGGGGTCAGGTCCTGCTCGCGCAGCGGGGTGAAGTCGACGTCGAGTTTCGGGTCGTACGCCTCGGGCTGGATGCCGAGTTCGTGGGTGCTGTACTCGCCGAACCGGTTGATGTGTTCGGTCAGGTACGGCGAGATGTGCGCCAGGTCTTCCAGGTCGATCTCCCAGCCTTCCTCCAGCAGCGCAGTCCATCACCACCACGTCCTCAGTATCCACAACAGGTACCACAAGCTTGAGCCCCGTCGCCAAGACGTGCCGACCTATCAGGATGAGTCTTGGTGCAGGCCTGGTGACTACGATGAGGGCTTTCGCCATCGGCCAGGCGGCGACGAGTACCGACCGGACGGACCATGACCTCGGGTCCCGGCCGTGGGTGGAGTGATCGTAGACCCGTGATCTTCGATGAGTAGTGCTCAGCACATGGTCAAGGGTGACCGGCGTTACAGTCACGGCGTACGCCGTACTGGTGAAGCAGTCGGGTCACGCTGCGCACGCTGACACTGAACTTTTCGGCTACCTGCTTGGCGGTGGCGCCTGACTTGCAGAGGTCGATCATCGTCTGGAGATCTTCGGGGGAGAAGCGGTCACGCAGACTCCACCAGCGTGTGGCGCTGCGCACTTCACCGTCCCCGCTGGAGTCCGGCTCGTCGTCCTGTCTGGCTTCCTCCGACAAGATCACCGCTACCCGTTGGAGCTGTTCTCGCAGGTCAGAGCGGTTCGAGTAAGCTACCAGCAGGTCCACACCAGCTCAGAGCGGGTTTCCTACTACCCGCGCCATATCTCGTCCAGCGCAACAGCGAACTCCCGGGCCGCCTCGTCTGGATGGAGCCGTAGCCGCGACATCGCTAGGCGATAGATCTCGTCATCACTGCGCCGACCGATCACCCACACCACGACTGCTGATCCGTCCGAGTCAATCCGGTAAATGATGCGGTAGTCGCGATCACCGACCACCAGCTTCCGGAACGTCGTAAGGTTTCCGCTGAGTTTGCTGCCCAAGGGTGATCCGCGCTTCTCGGGTTCCGACTGAAGCTTCTTGAGGCCCTTCAAGACAGTGACGCGCGCGGCACCATCCAGGTCATGTAGATCCTCGCGCGCGTCCTCGGTTAGCCGGACTTCGACCATCCCCCGCGCCGCCTTAGTCGTCTGTCAGGCTGTTAAGGTCGACGCTGAGTTCGGCGGCTACTTCTTCCAACTCGATGTTGTGGCGACACGCCAGGCCGGTTCGCAGCCTGGCGACCAGCAGCTCGCCCACCGAGGCTGTCTCCCACCGGTTGACGTTGCGGGGTTCGATCGGTGTGAGTCAAGACCCGATCTCCGCCGGCTTGCGCCCCTCTTTACCCTGAGATCTTGAATGACTACTCCTTGTGTCATTGCGCAGTGCGCTCACCGTTTTTTCACTCTTTTGCGAGATCGCAGCCTAGGAATCTTCTCGATTTTCTACGCGCGCGGAGTAACATCCACCCATGCGTGGTAGCCCAGGAGAGTGGCATCTGGTATGGACGCAGAGCTGTCGACGTTGACCGCCACGGCGGCGACCACGGTAGTGCAACTACTGTCGACCGCGGCGTGGGAGCAAGCCAAGCACGCGATCGGCCAATTATGGCGGCGGGTGCATCCGGAGCGGGCTGATACGGTGCAAGCCGAACTGGAGGACAGCCGTACGGCGGTGCTTGCCGCTCGACGAGACGGACATGAGCAGGTTACGCAGGCGCTGATTGGCGAGTGGCAGAGCCGACTGCGGCGCCTGCTGGGCGCTGACCCACAGTTAGCCGATGAGCTACGGCAAGTTGTAGCACGGTTGCGCTCGGTATTGGCCGCCACTGAAGCATCCACAGGCGCCACGATTACCATGCGGGCCACGGCGTTCGACACCGGTCGGGTGAACCAGGCGGGTCGCGACCTGCACGTCACCACCGGGGAATGATCGATGGGCGCCTCGGGGGAGCAGCCCCCGGAACTGGCGACTCCGCAGCGTGCGAGCGCGGGGGAGGCTGTTCACCTGGAAGCGCACGCTTCCGGTGCGGCCCGCATCAACCAGGCGGCCCGGGATCTGCACCTGCACTATCAAGACGGTGTTCGTGGCGCACGCCGCGTCGAGCCAAGGACCGGGGCGCAGGAGTGCCCCTATCCGGGATTGGTCTCCTTCGGGCGTGCGCAGGCGGGATGGTTTTTCGGCCGGGATGAGCTGACCGCGGAGCTGGTCGCGCGCCTTGATGCGCGTCAGCGTACTGGCGGCGTGCAGATGGTGGTGGCCCCGTCGGGAGCGGGAAAATCCTCTCTGCTCAACGCCGGTCTGCTACCCCAAGTGAACAACGGGGCACTGCCAGGATCGAGCCAATGGCCGACAATCGTCTTTACTCCCACCGCCGCGCCGATAGCCGCGCTGGCCACCCGGATAACCGCACTGACCA
>JBOHFJ010000498.1:0-2843 GCA_050699655.1 Pseudonocardiaceae bacterium | reverse complement strand
AAAAACAGACGCCAACACCGGCGTGTCCGTTGACCAACAGAAGGGAGATCACCATGCTCACTAACCAGACCTGGCGGTCCCTAGGTCATGGCAAACCGCTGGTCCCATCACGCTGGCAAGCGACACCGTACCGACGTGCGCCGCCTCGCGAGAACCCTCTCCCGCTTCGGCACTACTCGATCCGTGCGCGAGCTGTCCCCTCGGCTCACTGCGGCGTTGCAGGGTCCCGTCATCTGAGCCGAGAAGGAGAGCTCCGCATGCCCGACATCTTCATCAACTATCGCAACGGCGACGAGGAAGGCACCGCGACGCTGATCGACGAGAAGCTGGCTGATCGGTTCGGCCGCGATCAGGTCTTCCGCGCCAGCAGGTCAATCTGGCCTGGCGAGGACTTCGCTCCCGCGTTGCTTACCGCCGTCCGCGGCAGCAAGGTGTTGCTCGCGGTCATCGGGTCCCGCTGGCTCACCGCAGTCGATAAACAGGGCCGAAACCGTCTGGGCGACGAGGACGATTGGATCCGCAGGGAGATTCTGGAGGCTTTCGAGCACGGCGTGGCTGTCATCCCCGTCCTGGTCGGCCGCCGTCAGCCGAGACTGGACCCGTCGGACCTTCCTCCGGACCTGGCCGGGCTTGCTGGCCTCCAGTCCTGCCTCCTGGACACCCACAGCTCTGAGCGAGATCTCCGCTGGTTGGGAGACGTGATCGTCAATCTTGTCCCCTCGCTTGTCGACAGTGACCAGCCTGGGGAACCTTCCGGATCGGACGACGGACCGGCCTCGGCGACGTTGCCCGCAGGCGACCATGCCCGTCAGCGCAGCGGCAGCACCAACACCGTGGTCAACAACGCCCAAGGGTCGGTGAACACCGGCAGCGGGAACCAGTTCACCGGCGACAGTGTGAACTACGTGGAAGGTGACAATAAGGGGTATCCGCCAGAGGTTCGGCTCCGCGCGCAAGCCTTCGGGCGACCAGCGATGAGTGCCGAGGCGGAGTCGGTCCTCTTCGGCGCCCAAGGGCAGATGCTCCTGTACCGGCTGCCCGGCGCGGAGGCCCAGATTCGGGAGCTGCCAGATGGTGCCCCAGATCAGCCGAAGCTGGCCGACGAGACGGTCGATTCCGGGCAGCGCTTGCTGCTGGACCTGTCCACCAGAGACGAGACGTTCTGCGCCCTGGCTGGAACAGTTGCCGTCATACCGCCACGCGGTACGGGATCGCGGTGCGCACCTGGTCGTCGTGCTCCCGAATAGCCGGAAGAACTACCTCAGCTCGGAATTCGGATTGTCTGTTGTGGACATCGTCCGCCCGAAGGGTGAGGGGGTCTTCCGGCGGTACTTGCGTTTCGATGACATCACGCGCGATGCGCAACTCGATGTCAGCGAGTTGCCGGCGCTGTTGTGTTCCGAGCCGATGGAGCGCATCGCCGATCTGGCCGGGCTAGTGCGGCTCGCCAAGGAGTCAGAGCCCAGGCGGGAGTTCCAACACTGGCTGACCGAAGCGTTCGCGGCGTGGACCGAGCGCAGTGACGAGGTCGTCACGCAGGTGACGAAGCTTCGCTCAGATCAGAAGGAGCTTCGCTCGGGTCAACAGTGCGCACTGCTGCTGACTACCGCGATGTTCAGCGGAGCGCACGCCGATGCGATCTTTGACTCGACCTCCAAGTTGTGCCAGGTTATCCAGCATCCTGCAGATGGCCGTTACGGTTGCTGCCGCAGGTCGCGAGGGCTGTGGAGTGTGGACTGAATGATGAGCGTTACGGCTTCTTCTTCCGGCGCCAGCTCTACGCCTGGTCGCGAGATCCCAACCTGTCGCCAGACCTGGCCCAGGTGGTTATCCAGGTGTGCTCGGAGGTGCTCGCGCTGACCCACCCCGAGCAGGCCTTGGTCCGTCTGCACCACATCGTCCGGCGGCACCCAGGTACGGCGACCGGCGAGGCGGCGCGTGACGCCCTGCGCAAGCTCGTTGACAGCGACCGTCGCCTGTACCGCCGTCTGCTCGCCCGGGTAACGGACGACCTGATGAAGGACACCGCCCGGGACGTCGCTCTGTTCCTTGAGCTCGCGGCCCCTGACCGGCTCATCCAGCCGCCACCGCTCATCTCGGACGCGGCCGTGGGAGCTCAGCTTCGCACTGGCTGGACGGCCGTGTTGGGCGGGTTGTCCTCACCGGACTGCACCCATCCTGTGCGGACCTGGTTAGCGGCGGCTCACGAAGACAACCAGTACCGCGAGCTTCTGCTCACCGTGCTAGTCGAGGCGGACGAGGGTCAGGGTGACCAGCTCAGCCGCCTGTATGTCATCGCGCGCGACTGGGCGCACGCACCCGGGGAATGCCAGCAGGAGCGGATCGGCATCGCCAACCGGCTGAAACACATGATCGATTCCGTGTTGGGGATCGACTTCACCGAACTCGACCCCCGAGACCGTGCCGAGGGGATCTCGCCATGACCGCCGACGTGAAGACCTTGCTAGGCGTGCTCACGACCACCGCGTGCTGGTGCCAATCGCGCTCGGTGCCGCGCTCGGCTGGCCGGCATGGTCGTGGCTGCTTCTCGTCGTCCCGCTGCTCGGCGTGCTGGGGCGGTGGGCCAGGAACATCCAGCGACGCGAGCGGTGGGAGCTGCGTCGGCAGCAGGCCGTGCTACCCGTCCAAGTCAAGCCGCAGGACGAATCCCGGCAAAAACCGGTAGCGGGCTTCCTGCCGAGCGAGGTCGCCGACTATGAGGCTTATGCGAAACCCCGTTTAGGCTAGCTGGCGGTCGTTTTTTCGAAAGCTGCCGACACGCGGCGTCAAATAACAGGCAACGGCTTCTCCGGCTGATAGAAAGGAGGCGACCAAACCACACC
>JBOHFJ010000497.1:0-2843 GCA_050699655.1 Pseudonocardiaceae bacterium | reverse complement strand
ACCTCCTTGTTGGCTGAAGGTGTGTCCGGCGCCTGCTCACCGTAACTGACGCCCAGCCGCGCTCGGGGTATGCCGAGCCCGTCGGCGATGCGCTCGAGTACCCGCACGTTCAGCACCTGACGGCCCTGGAGGATCTCGCACACCTCTGACTGTGACTGCCCAGTCAGTTGTGCGATCCGGCGTTGGCTCAGGCCCTGGCGCCGGAACAGGCGGTAGACGGTGCCGATGTCGCGGGCCGAAAGCGCGGCGCGCATCTCGTCACTGTCGAAGAACTCGGGGTCAATCGAACTCACTGGTGGTCACCTTTCGGTCAGGAAGACGGCGGTATCGGCAGGCAGCGAGTACGTGGTCAACAGGTGCTCCGCTCGCAGGTCGGGCAGTGGTAGCGGGCGGGGGTGGTGAGGCTTGCGGGGAGCACCCGCGCGCCGCGGAGGGCGACGTAGCAGCCTCCGGCGCGGCGGCCCGCGGCGAAGGCGTCAGGGGTGACGCGGTGCGCGATACCGGTCGGCCCGTCGGCGAACCCGA
This sequence comes from Pseudonocardiaceae bacterium, assembly GCA_050699655.1. Taxonomy (GTDB): domain Bacteria; phylum Actinomycetota; class Actinomycetes; order Mycobacteriales; family Pseudonocardiaceae. The sequence continues at coordinate 2,318 of JBOHFJ010000497.1, read as the reverse complement.
TGGTGCACCCCGGCGTGGTGGCGACGGGCGTCCGGGCGCGGCCGCCTCGGCCCAGACTCGCTCGGAGTCCGGCGATCAATCGGTATCGGTGTGTGCCTGCCATAGCACCCCTCGGGTCGGAGTCTTTCCTTCGCGGCCCACGTCCCGCTCGGCTCACGTGGGTGGCGCCCAGGACCGAGGCGGGTCCGTCCTAGAGCAGCGCGCGGTTCGGGGGCTCGGTGCCCGCCAGTTGCTTTGGCCCGCACTGAAGGAAGAAAGCGCGGATCAACCGGAAACGGCACCAACCGTGCGCTGGGGTATCCCGTCCATCCCGACCCTGGGGCCATGCGGGAACGCTAACGTTGAGCAAATAGACTGAAACGAAACGCGGCCTTCCTGAACGGTCAGTTCGCCGGCTCACGCTATTCGAACAGGAGAATGAGAGGCGCGCATCACGCTGCTCCTCTCATTCATTGCGTCAATGGGAAAGTGGTTGTCAGTCCAGCAGGCCGATCCGCCCGGCGAATTCACGTACTTCCGGGGCATACGACGGCTTGGCGCGCTTCACGAGTGTGCTGACCATGCTACGGACGACCCGCTTGTGCTGGAAGTCTTGCGGACAGAGCCGTTCCGCCATTTTCAGATGCACAAAGACAGCCGCGTCATTGTTCCGGCAGCCATAGCACTGAGCGAGCTGGTACAGGTGTGAGGTCTTGCGTTCCAAGGATGCGATCTGGGAGATATCCACGTTGTCCGCGAGGCGCAACGCTTCGGATATCTCACCCTGCTCATGCTCGACGCAGACCATGTGGATAGCCACATTGGCGGGCCCGAACACCGTCTGGTGGTAGTTGCGCCCCTCACCAACCCGCAGGGCGATTTTGTGGGCTGGTTCCCGCAGCAGCTCCCGCGCCCGCCACGGATCACCGGTATGCCCTGACGCGATGGCTTCTACCAGCAGCAAGCCACCGTAGAGCGAAAAGTGCTCAGGCGTCCCGTCCGGCAGTAACGGCTCCAGCGCTTCGCGGCCCTTCATGGCGACCTCCAGCGACTGGGCTGACATATCATTCGACAGCATGGCTTGGCCGAGACTCCAGGTGGCGGCCGCGATCAGGAGCGGGTCTTCGGTTTCCTCGGCGTAGCGCATCGCCCGATCGGCCACCATACCGCCGAGGTCGACTCGTCCGAGGTGGTTCAACACCGTCCGGGCCAGTTGATACAGCTCAGAGATCTGGCTGCAGGCTTGCGCTGAGCGATCGTACTCGTACACCGCTCGCTCACTCTTGACGATCAGATCCGGAAGCACCCGCAGGGCATCACTGTACTTACTCGGTGACGTATACCAGGCTTGTTTGGCGGCGCTGATCCGCTCACCCAGCTCATCCAGAGTGGGGAGCTGTCCGGGATCGGTGAGCGTCAGGGAGCGGTAGGTGAACAACGCCCGTTCCACCTCGGCGAGCCGGGGGTTCACCGCCCCTTCGTGATTCTCGCTCGGTGCTTCACCCACCAGGGCCGAGGTACGCACCCCCAGCACCTTCGCGAGCTTGCGCAACACCGGCACCGACGGTGTCTTGCTGTCGGTCTCGATCATCTCCAGGTAACGCACCGTGATACCGGCATGCGTGGCCAGCGAGACCGTGCTCATCCGGCGCTGGATGCGGTACAGCCGGATGAGCGCACCGGTCGGCATGTCAGGCACGGCTGACACCTCCTCAAGGGGATAAAGCGCCTTAACTGGTGAGGGTACCGGGCGGGGTAGGAGTCGCCGCTGGTGAGGCGCGTCGCCTGCGATCATCCCCGTGCAGCGCCGATCAGCTGATTCGTGAGCGGCGAGCGGGCCAGGGAGTGTGGGTTAGCCGAGAGCGGACGCGGGGGTTGCTGTGGCGGCGAACCGCTTGGGCTTGTCCTGGATCTGGAGGGCGTACCCGTCGGCGGCGAGTTTCTCCAGGGCGTTGGCGACCGCGCCCGAGGAGCGCCCGAGCGCTTTGCCTATCGCGCTGGGACTGAACTGCTCGCCGGGGCGCTCGGTGAGGTAATCCTCGACCATCCCGCGCAGGGCACCCTTGCCCAGCCGCGCGGTCTGCCCAGGTATCGCCTTGTTGGACGCAGCGGCGCCGGTACCGGTGGGGGTGGCTGATGTGGTGGGTTGCTCTGCCGTGCCCGGGTCTCTGGCCTTGATCTCTCTGGTACCTGTGTCATCGGTGGTGTCGGCGTCGGTATCGGGTGCCGTGCTGCTGGTCTCGTGGTCCGGCTGGTCGGTGTTGGTGGGCTCGGTGACGTGGTCCTGGGTGGTGTCGGTGATCGTCCACGTGTCGGCGGCGCGTCGACCGGCCTGAGTG
>JBOHFJ010000496.1:0-2848 GCA_050699655.1 Pseudonocardiaceae bacterium | reverse complement strand
CACCAAGATCGCCGCCATCATCCGGAAGATCAAGACCGACCCGCACCTGCTGCTGACCATCCTCGGACTCCACCCGGCCCCTCAAAACAGTTCATGACCAGCAAGAACGACTTTGCGGCTCACCCTGTCAGCGGCCTGGACCATAAACCGGTACGGCAGCTCGAGGACGTCGCGCTGGACCGGACGTTCACCGACACCGCCTCCGGCAAGGACGTCCGACGACCGGCGCTTCAGGAGCTGTTGGGATTCGTCCGCGAGGGCGACACTGTCGTGGTGCACAGCATGGATCGACTGGCCCGAAACCTCGAGGATCTGTGGAGCACTGTGCGCATCCTGACCGCTCGCGGGGTCCGCATCGAGTTCGTGAAAGAACAGCTCAGTTTCACCGGGGAGGACTCTCCCATGGCGAACCTGCTGTTGTCGGTCATGAGAGCCTTCGCCGAATTCGAACGGGCACTGATTCGGGAGCGGCAACGGGAAGGGATCGCCGCGGCCAAGCAACGCGGCGCCCACCGAGTCCGCAAGAGACCTCTCACCGCCGCCCAGGTCGCCGAGCCTGCCCGGCGCAGCGCGGACGGTGAGTCGAAAACGACGCCAGCCCGGGAGTTCGGGTTCAGCCGGGAGAAAGTGTACCAACACCTCCGTGTCTAGTTCCCCAACGGACGGTGCGACGCGGCCCGCTGCGGCGGGTTGGGGACTGCCGCTGACGGTGCTGATCGTCGGGACGTTCATGTCGGTCCTGGATACCAGCATCGTCAATATGGCCATCCCCACCATTCAGAACGACTTCGGGGGGACCATCTACGACGTGCAATGGGTGGTCACGGGCTACGCACTCGCGCTAGGCGTGGTGGTGCCGAGCACGGTGTGGCTGAGCGACCGCTTCGGGCTGGACTGGGTGTACAACCTGGCGCTACTGGCCTTCGCGTCCAGATCGGCGCTATGCGGGCTGGCCTGGAACCCGAAGACGTCGTCCAGCCAGGAGAAATACTCCTTGCGGGACACGTGACACCGCCGTGGTGACGGTTCTGACACCTGAGCCAGCGCCAGGGCCGTCACCGGTTCTTCTCCAGGACTCGGGTGTAGTCGGCCAGCACCGCTTCGTCCGAGACCCGGGTGTAGACCTTGGTTGATTCCGGCGAGGCGTGCCCGAGCCGCTTCTGCAGCGACAGCTCCCGCATCCCGCCCTCCCACATCGCGGTGGCATGGGAGTGCCGTAGCGCATGCGGGGTCGTCTCCGGGGTACGCAGTCCCAGCTTGGTCATGCGTCGGGAGAACAGCCGTACCAGGGCGTCGTAGCCCAAGGGCTCAAGCCGGCGGGCGCCGTTCCCGCCGATGAGGAAGACGAACGGGCTGGCCGCCTCCAACGGTCGCTCGCGCATCACGTAGCGGCTGACCGCATCCAGGGTCCGAGGCTCGTGCAGATCCACGACGCGCTCGGTGCGGGACTTCCCGCGCGCCCCATGTGGATGATCGTCTCGTTTGCGCACCGTCACCCGGCGCTGGCCGTAGGAGACGTCGGCCAGGTGCAGCGAGAGCGCCTCGCCAGGACGCAACCCACCATCCAACATGAGCAGAAACATCGCCAGGTCACGCAGCCGTTTCAGGCTGCCGATGAAGCCCTCCAGCACGTCTTCATCCATCGGCCGAGGCAGTCACCTGGGCTGCTTGACCGTGACCGTGCGGCGAACCGGCTGCTGACGACTCGCCCGGCCCATGAACGGCTGATGCCGACCGGGCACCCTGGCCAGAGCGGGATCGGGCCGCATCCGCATCGGCGAAGCGTCGCCGTCGTACTCCTCAGCGACGATCGCCCAGTCATAGAAGCTCGCCACCGCAGCCAGAACCCGGTTCACCGTCGAGGCCACCAGCAGCTTGCCCGGTGTGTCCGTGCCGCCGACCACGACCGTCAGCCCCAACCGCTGGGCCGGCCGCCGAGACGGAGTACGACGCAAAAACGCCAGCAACCGCAACGCATCCGGTGCCCGGAACTCCCGCCAGCCCATACCCTCCCGGTGAAGGAAGGTGAACAAGTACTTCAGGTCATACGCGTAGGCACACAGTGTGTGCGGGGAGAACCCTCGATCAACCAGATGATCGAAAAACCGGCAAGCCGCGGCGACCGGCTCTCCGTCCTCGTCCACAAGTTCGACGCGACGAACGATGCCGCCGCTACGCTGCTTGATCACCCGCACCCCGGCATAGCGGGACCCTGCTCACCGAGCACTGGGAGGCTCGACGGCTGCCCGTCAACGACCACCCGAAGGTGTCCAGATAAGGACATGCTGGGCCGCTACAACTTCTTGCTGCCCGACATCGTGCGCAACGGACACCTCCGCCCGCTGCGCACACCCCCGCCACAGCGATAAAACCCCCCGCTACGACCCATCGCCAGCAGCGAGCACCCGCCGGACCTGCTCATGCGACACCCCTGCGAACTCCGCGATCCGCCGCAACCCCAACCCCTCCTCCCGAGCCGAGGCCATCGCCCCAACCAGGGCCAACGAGGTCACCTCCTCCAACATCCCCCGCAGCTCCGCCAGCGTCCGCAATCGAATCGCCGGAGCCAGACCCACCAGACCACCGCAAAACCGCTCGACATCAACCCGCAGGAACGCCACACCATCAGAACCCACCCCGCAAGACTGGCCCCACCCAAACCAGGGTGTCAACAAATGTGACACCAACCCCGGTTCCCCGTTCCGTTCCTACTCGACCCCGACCCAAAGCAACCCAACAGCTCACCAGCGCCCCGAACGGTGATCACCGGAATCGCCGAGATCCCCACCTCCGCACCCGTCCCTGAAGCGGTAGCCAGCCTCGCCGGGTAGGTGCGGCGCATTGCTGC
>JBOHFJ010000495.1:0-2859 GCA_050699655.1 Pseudonocardiaceae bacterium | reverse complement strand
TTTCACGGTCAGTGGTGAACGGCGTGAACACTTCAGCAACTCGCATCGTTGCGATCCCTTTCCCTCGTTGGGGGGACGCATTCGCCCCAACTCGTCCCCTGCAGCGGTTATCGCTGCGCGCCACCGGGAGGTTTCCATTTCGTGTCAACTCTCAGGTAATTTCCAGGAAAGGCTGTGTCGGCGATCGGCCGGGCTGGTGCGTCACACGCTGGATTTTTACGATGCGACGTGATCAACCGGCGCGGGGCGCAGGCCGCCGCGAGCTTACTGAAGCATCGGGAGCGGGTTGATGGCAGCCAGCTCCACGTGGGTAACGGGGTCGCGGCGGGCGACGTGTTCCCGATGATCATTGTACGGGTATGGGGAAGTGAACCAACGTCAGGAATATCCGTTGAACAGTTCCCACTTCCGGCTGGTGCGCCGCGCTGATGACGGGTACTGGGAGTTGCCTGGAGGGCGGGTCGAAGCCGGGGCGTCCGCCTCGGCGGCGGGGTCCGCGACTTCGTTGAGGAAGCCAGCGTCGCTATCAAGGTTACCGGGCTCGCCGGGGTGTACAGTAACCCTACTCACGTGTTGGCTTACCCGCACGGGGAGGGGATTTACCAGCAGTTCGCGGTGTGCGCCGTGGACGGTCGTGAAGAGCAACGACAAGAAACGCTGCCTGATTGTGGCCCTCCGCTGGGTGTTGTCTACTCTGGACTATCCAACCAAAGACCTCGACATTGTCGGCGCACCCGACCCCCTCATCGTCGGCCCACCAGCCCAGGTGTACGAGCAAAGCGAACGTAACAACTAACAATGCCTACATGCCTGCTCACCGTTGGTCACGCTGGCCTGACGGTCTGGTAGCTGTGTTCGTGTGTGCTTGGCAGGCTGTTCACCGAGTTTTCACCGAACAGATCCAGTGCCCGAGCTTAGCTCCGACCAGGGAAAAAAATCCGAACTGGCGGTGGGCCGAGACGCTAAGATTCGGGGGGATATCGCGCCCACGAGGTTCGTCCCAGGAGGCTTCAGCGTGGCTGATTCCCGTCTCCAGACCATCGCTTACCCCTCGCCGAGCTCGCGTCCGTTCCGGCGTCACCTCGACCCGTTGGCACCCCACGTCATCGTCTTGTTCGGGGCCACGGGTGACCTGTCCAAGCGAAAGCTGTTGCCAGGTCTTGCCTACCTCGCGGAGTCGGCGCTCGCGCCGGACATCCGGGTGGTGGGCACGGCGATGGAGGACATCAGCAGCGGCGAGTTCCGCACCCTGTTCACCACCGCGGAGGGCATCGAGTCATTGTGGGAGCGCTCGGTGCCGCTACTTGAGGACCCGCCACCGATCAAGGTCTACGGGCCGGGTACGTGGGGGCACAACTCGATCCATCAACTCATCGCGCCGAACGCGTGGAGGTTGCCCTTCGAGCGGGCCTGGCGGACGAAGATAGGCTGAGGGCTTCCGGAGAGCCTCGCGCAGCTACTCGTCCCGCAGCTCGGCTGTCCCCATGGTGGCGGTGGCCAGAGGCAATGCGGTGACCGCGAGGAAAAGCTGACGCGCGGGACCTGCGGTCTAGAAGTCGCCGCCACCACCGAAGTCGCCGCCCGAGTCTCCACCGCCCCCGTCGCCATAGTCTCCGGCGGCGTAGTCAGCACCGCTGTAGTCCCCGCCGCTGTAGTCCCCACCGCTGTAATCGCCACCGCCCCAGTCCCCATCGCCGCCGGCCCAGGCGTTGTCCTGTCCGGCGTCATAGCCCCGTTCCCAGCTGTCCGCCGACCCGATCCCGCCCATTCCGGAGAACAACGAGTTGAACAGCAGCGCCGAGCCCAGGCCCCAGGCGCCACCGATCAGCGCCGGCTTCCACCAGGGCTCGCTGTACCAGCCCTGGGGCACCGGCCGGCCAGCTACCCGGCCGCCAGGGTAGTAGTGTGGCGTCCGGTCGCTGGGGTTCGGTGACGCCGCGTACCCGCGACCGTCGACCTGCACGTCACGGTCTTCGGTGACCGAGCCGGCGCCGCCCTGGCCCGGCACCGGGGGCAAGTCCGGGCCTGGGTCCATTCCCATCGCGACGCGGGCCGCGCGCACGTAGTACAGCCCTTCCATGGCCGTTTGGGTTATCAGGCGGCTTTGGACCGCGGTGCGGACCGAGTCCAGCTGGGAGCTGGCGGCGGTGTAGCGCTCCGCGGCGTCGGCCAACGCCTGCTTGGACGGCTCGTCGGTGCCGATGAGGTTGAGGACTTGGCCACCGAGGCGCTCCACCCAGCGGCGCGCCTCGGCCGTTGCGTCATCAAGATCACGCTGCTGGGCGGCTCGCCGGTGCTGGAAGTAGTACGCCGCGCCACCGCCGATCAGCAGCACGAGCACCACCACCGAGATCAGCGTGCCCACGGCGACCTCCTCCTGGCGACTGCGCTGGACAGCGCCGACACTACCCCGCTGTGAAGGGTTCCAGCCGCGCGGGAGTGTTGCGCAGGGTGACCGTTGATCGCCTCAGAGGTACCGTTCGCCGTTTCGTCCGTCACTGGAGGATGATCAGGTGTTGACAGCGCGCCCGACCCTCACGATCCTCGCTCAGGACGCAACGGAAGGAGCGCGATGACATCAGCCACACCAATCTTCGAGCAGCTGTGCCGGGATTTTTTCGGCGCCGCTCAGGCTCGGCCCGCGGCTGGCACGCAGCCACACCTCGTCAGCCAGCCGAAACCGAAACCTCCGGCGCACGCGCTCGAGGACACCGTAAGCGATCTGGTGTACGAGCGAGACAGTCGCCTGCCACGCGAGCTCGCCGAGTGGGCGTGCCCTGCCGGTTGAGTAAGGGTTGAGTGACGATTGGGCGGCGGGGTGACATGGCGATGGAGCCGGAGCAGCGGTATCGATCGCCC
>JBOHFJ010000494.1:0-2865 GCA_050699655.1 Pseudonocardiaceae bacterium | reverse complement strand
CACGTTGCCCGCTGCGGGCAGCGACTGGCCAGGACACCACCCTGTACCGGGAGCCACCCGGCTGGATGTGCGTGGCCTGCCTGCGCCACACCGAGCGAGGGGACACCGCCACCTGATCTTCCTCGCAGACTCCGGCGCCCGCGAGACGAAGTGATGCCCGGCCAGCCGTTGGTTGAGCCCGGCCTCCGCGCCCTGAGTTCCCGGCGGCCGGCCGGCCCCACCCCCCGAAAGAAGGACTCCCCACGTGAGCATGCTCTGGTTCGTGCGCCCGGTGCGCTGGGCGCACTCCCCGCTGGATCACCACGCGCACCTGCTGCCCGAGGACGGCGAGCACCCCCAGGGCGGGTTCACGGCGCGGTGCGGTCACCGACTGCCCGCGACAGCCGCCGCGCCCCCGGCGCGGCGCTGCCCACCGTGTGACCTGATCTTCCACGCGGACGTGCTCAACTCGCCGCCGAGGTTCGCCCGCCACCACCCGCTGCCCCGGATGCTCAGCGAGGCGGAGCTCATGGACTGGATGGCCCTGTCCCGGGTGCACGCCGGCCGGGTGACCCGCTGCCACGGGGAGTACCTCGACGCCGGGCAACCCATGCCCGGACACCTGGCCCCCGGGTTGCTGTTCGACACGCTGCCGCGAGCGGGACTGATCACCCTGACGCCCCCCGAGGAGGACGGGCTGGTGGTGCTGGCGTTGACCGACGCGGGGCGGGTCCGATACCAGGAGCTGCGCCAGTGGCGCGGCGGCAAGGACTGATCACGCGATGCCCGCCTACGACCCTTGGCGCGACGCCCACGGCAACCCCATCCCCCCGCACTGCCGGGTCGAGCAGGTCGCGGTCGCCAAGGAACACGGGGCGCTGCCCTCCCGACGGGCGTACTCCTTGACACGCTGAACCAGCCACGGTGACTCACCGAGCGGGGCAGCCTGGATCGACTGGCGCCGACCACGCCCGGGTCCGGGCACTGCGAATTCTCGCTACGATGGAGGTACCGACGACGCTGTCGAGGGGAGACTGATGTCGGGACTGCGGCGCATGGTGCACGAGGTTCACTCCGTCGAGATCGGTGCCGCCACCCGGTACGCGCGGCATCAGCTCGTGGTGGGCCGGGACCAGTCCCGGGCACTGTTCGCTGATCCCGCCCTGGAGTCGGTGCGGGTGTACGTCGCGGTACCGGGAGACCGGGTTCGGATCGTCGCGCCGCTTGATGTCGTGGAGCCGCGCACAAAAGGATCAGCGGGGGTACGCGGCGGGGGAGTGTTTCCTGGCTGGATGGCGCCGGTGAACCGCAAGCGCGGGGGTGACACCCACGTGCTGCGCGGGGCCGCGGTGCTCGCCGCCGGGTACCTGCCCCGTAACCAGGAGGGCCTGATCGACATGTCCGGCCCAGCCGCGCGGCGTTCCCCGTTCGCCCGGACGAATAACGTAGTGATCGAGTTCGACCGCGCTGACGATGCCTCCTGGCAGGAGGTGGAGGTGGCGGTGCGCCGCGGGCTGCTGCGCCTGGCCGTGCACCTCGCCGACGCCGCCGTCGATGCCCCGCCCGATGTGATCGAGGAGCTGGCACCTCCGCACCGTCCGGGCGCGCCCACTGGCGGGCTGCCGCGCGTCGGTGTGATCACCAACTTGCAGACCCAGGGCGCGTTCAAGGATGTCTTCGTCTACGGGCGCAGCATGGCCGGCAGCCTGCCGACCTTGTTCGACCCGGCCGAGATTGAGGACGGGGCCGTGGTCAGCGGCCAGTATGGGCATCCGGCGCTGCGCAATCCCACCTACCTGCACCAGAACCACCCGGTGATCGCCGAGTTGCGCGCCCGTGACGGGCGGGATCTGTGCTTCGCTGGCGTGGTGCTCTGCCCTGAGCCGGTCGAGCTAGCCGACAAAGAACTGGTGTCCACCCACGCCGCCTGGCTGTGCCGCGCCGCTGGCTTCGACGCCGCCATCGTGACCAAGGAAGGCGCCGGCAACGCCGACAATGACCTGATGCTCAAGGTTGACGCGCTGGAGGCTGACGGCCTGACCGCGGTGGCGCTGTACGCCGAGCTGTCCGGCGCTGACGGCACCGGCCCACCGCTGGTGGCCGGCCCACGCCGAGGTGCGGTGGTCAGTACCGGTAACTACGACCAGCGGGTGACGTTGCCGGCGGTCGAGCGGGCGTTAGGGGGAGCTCGACTGGGCATCGCTGATGCGGAGGCCACCGCGGCGGTCGAAGTGCCGACCGCCGCGATCCTCAGCGCCCTGAGCCCGCTGGGCGCCGGGTGGCTCACCTGCCGGTCGGAGCAGCAGTGGGCCGGCCAGCAGTGGGCCGGCCAGCAGTGGGCCGGCCAGCAGTGGGGAGGCGCGGCCTGATGCGCATCGTGCATTACGTCAACCAGTTCTACGCGGGGCTCGGTGGCGAGGAAGCGGCGGGTATCGGCCCCCGGGTACTCGAGGGCACGGTGGGCCCTGGGCGGTTGCTGTCCCAGCTACTCAATGCCCAGCTACTCAATGCCGAACACCCCAGTGTCGAGCACCAGATCGTGGCCACCATCGTGTGCGGCGACGACTACGCCGCCTCTCATGCCGCCGTCGCCGAGGAGCTGCTCGGGATGGCGCGTGCGGCCGGTGCCGAACTGCTGGTTGCTGGGCCTGCCTTCGGCAGCGGACGCTACGGGCTGGCGTGCGCCCGGCTGGTCGCCGCCGCCCATGCGGGCGGATTGCCTGCGTTGGCGACGATGCACCCGGACAACCCCGGTCTCCCGGACGCGGGTGCCGCACCGGTCGTGGCCGCGGGTGCTACCAGCCGACAGATGCGGCCGACATTGCAGACGGTCGCCGCCGCCATCGCGAAGCTGGCCACCGGCGCGACGCTGACGGTGGCGGACGG
>JBOHFJ010000493.1:0-2872 GCA_050699655.1 Pseudonocardiaceae bacterium | reverse complement strand
ACGGCGGAGGAGATCCTTGAGAAGGTCCGCACTATCACGGCTCGCATGGATGCTCTTCTCCGCGCCACCGAGATCGACGATGTAGCCCGCCAGGCGGCGTAAAGAAAAACATATCTTCTTACACTAGTGAAGATTGCCGATCTCCGCGTGACCGTGATAGGTGAGTCGGTTTTCGCCACCCGTATTGACAACCCCGGCGAGTTGGATTGGCGCCGTAGCCACGACAACATCACCTACCGGCCCTGCGAGCTACCTGACACCGTACTCGCGGGAGTTCACCGGCTGATGCGCTCTTTCGGCCTCGTCTTCGACGCCCTGGATTTCGTCCTCACCGATCAGGGACATCAGTTCATCGAAATTAATCCGAATGGCCAGTGGGGATGGATCGAGCGTCAGACCGGGCAACCCCTCTCGCGCGCCCTCGCGGCCACATTGAAGGGGAGTCCAGTGTGACAGACATACCGACCATCAACCAAGACCCAGGCACCACCGTTGACTCCGACGAGACCCGCGTCTTACGTCGTGAGATGGTCACCACCTTGACGAACGCCGGTACGCTCACCGACGACCGCTGGCGCCGCGCATTTCTCAGGGTGCCCCGGCACGTGCTGGTACCGGCCTATTACCAGGCCAGTGAACACATCGTCAGCGAGACCGATCGGGAACGTTGGTTACGGCTGGTTTACTCCGATACGACACTGATCACTTAACGCCGACCCGACGCCGTCACCTCCTCAGGCACCATGCCCAGCTTGGTGGCGATGATGGTGCAGGCGCTTGAGGTCGAGGACGGCCACCAGGTCCTCCAGGTGGCCACCGGCACCGGCTATACCGCCGCCCTGCTGTGCGAGCACCTCGGCTCCGCAAAGGTGACCAGCATCGACGTCGACCCCGACCTCACCATCGCCGCCCGGGACCGGTTGCGGCGTTGTGGCTACACGCCGAGCATGATCACTGCTGACGGTGCGCACGGATATCCGGACCGCGCTCCTTACGACCGGATCATCGTCACTTTCGGGGTGACCAGCATCCCGCCCGCCTGGACCGACCAAACCCGAACCGGGGGCATCATCCTGGCCCCGGTCTTCTCCGGTCTCGCTAAACTCACCGTTACCGGCCAAGGCAGCGCACAGGGACCCTTCATTGGGTCGGGTTATTTCATGCACCACCGCAGCACCCCGGATGCCTCGTCCAGTGAACGCCCAGTTGCCTTGGCGGACAAGCCACGGTGGCCCAAGCGCACCACGGAGTTGCCCAGCGGCGCGTACTACGATAACGACTTCCGATTCTTCCTCGACCTGACCATTCCCGGCCTCGCGCACGGCTATCGCGACGGCGACCTACACGATCTCGCGATCAGCGCGCCAGACGGGTCACACGCCCATATCACATCCGAGGGCGAGCTCACCCAGTTCGGGCCACGCCGACTCTGGGATGAGATCGAGGCCCTCCACCAGAGATGGCGCGCACTCAGCGCCCCGCCCCGCGAACGCTTCGGCCTGACCGTCACGCCACAACGCCACGTGATCTGGCTGGACACACCTGAGGGCCCCCATCAATGGCCGGTGGTGTGACATTCGACGACATTGGGATCCCGCTCAACGGTTGGATTCCTCCTCATGCGCCCGGCGGAGGAGCGCGACGAACTCCCGGTCCGGGTCTTTGACCAGTGCGTGGATCGTCGCCACCACCGAGCAGGGCCACGCCGATGGGCAGGTCCGGCAGCCGCCGCTGGGCGTCACCTCGTGTTCGAGTACCAGCCCGCGGATGACGGTGATCAGGTCCGGGATCAGCTTGCGGACCGTGTCCAGATCCTGGTCGCGCCACTCGGTACACTGGCGCGCCAGGCATTCCGCCTCGCCCAGATGCTCGTAGAGATCGCGGCACAGCAGGCGGAATGCGTCGGTAACCACTGGTGAGACCGTGTCCATCGCATATCTCCTCAAGGGTCTGGCGAGACCCGTTCTCGCCCAGCATGACGAAACCCGTTGTCCCCGAAGCACGCAATACCCAATTGGGCGACATGGTGCGGGGTGACGCCGGAATCTGTCCGCCAGTGGGATTATGGTCCGCTGCGGGAGGTCATCATGGAAGATCACGAACCGACGGTCCGCAGCCGCGAGCTCGGCGAGGGACTGCGCCGGGCGATGGACCGGGTCGGGCTCAACGGCCGGCAAACCGCGCACCAGCTGGGCTTGTCACCGAGCTGGATATCCCGGCTGCTGACCGGCAAGCGCGACGCCACCCCGGTGCAGGTGGCGGCGTTCTTGGCGGTGTGCCGGGTGACGGGCACCGAGCGCGACCGGTTGCTCGCGCTCTGCGACGAGCAGCACGTCCCGGGCTGGTTCCAGCAACACGGCTCCCGGCTGCCCCCGAAGCTCGTGACGTACATCGATCACGAGACCAAGGCGGTGGCGATCAGCGAGTTCCAGGAGCCGGGCGTGCCCGGGCTGTTGCAGACCGGTGACTACGCCCGCGCGCTGATCAGCCGGTCGTGCAACATGCCGGCCGACGAGGTGGACGATCGGGTGGCGGCCCGGTTGGCCCGCCAGAGCCTGTTCAGCCGGGGCGACCCGCCGCGTTTCACCTTCTACCTGCATGAGTTCGCGCTGCGGCTGTCGGCGGGCGGCCCGGCGGTGATGTCCGACCAGTTGCATCACCTGCTGCGGCTGTCGATGCGCCCGTTCCTCACCCTTCGGGTGGTGCCGGCCGCGCTCGGCGTGCACGCCGCGATGACGGGGCCGTTCACGTTGATGGAGTTCGCCGATTTCAAGCCGGTGGTGTATCTGGAGAACGAGACCTCCTGCCTGTTCCTGGAGACGCTCGAGGAGATCGAGGCCTACCAGCGCATCCTGGGGGTGCTGGCGCAGAC
>JBOHFJ010000492.1:0-2874 GCA_050699655.1 Pseudonocardiaceae bacterium | reverse complement strand
CCCCCCTGGTGTTCGACCTGATGGACCGCTGGAACGGGCGCTCGCTGGGCGGCTGCACCTACTATGTGTCGCACCCCGGGGGCTTGAGTTACGACCGGGTGCCGGTGAACGCCAGCGAAGCCGAGACCCGCCGCGCCAGCCGGTTCCGGCCAGATGGCCACACGCCGGGTCCCGTCGACCTCGCCGACCACGCTCCACCACCCGCAGTCGCGACCGCTGAGTACCCTTACACGGTGGACCTGCGCCGAGTGAGATGACGTGCCCTCCGAGACGGCGAGCGCCACCCCGATCGGACTCCTCGCCGGCTACCACCCGCTGCGCGCCGTCCATGACGAGATGGTCGATGGCACCGGCGAGTTGCGCGAGCAGTGGACGCACGTCGGCCGGGTGCTCAACGCCCTGGGCCGCCACGAGCTGACCCGGCGCCGCGCTGAGGCGGCTCGCCTGCTCGCGGGCGACGGCGTCACTTACCACGTCGCCGCCGACGCGACCGGCACTGGGCAGCGATGGGAGCTGGACCCGGTTCCGCTGCTGCTGAGCAGCCAGCGGTGGGGCGATATCGAGCGCGGTGTCATCCAGCGCGCGGAGCTGCTGAACCTTGTCCTGGCCGACCTCTACGGCCCTCGCGAGCTGCTGCGCCGGGGCCTCGTGCCACCCGAGCTGGTGTTCGGCCATCCCGGCTTCCTGCGGGAGGCCGACCAGATCCGGATTCCTGGCTCGCAGCAGTTGTTCGCCTGCGCGATGGACCTCACCCGGGACGCCACCGGTGGGTACTGGGTGCTGTCCGACCGCACCCAGGCACCGACCGGCGCGGGATACGCGCTGGAGAACCGGCTGGTCGTCTCACGTGTGCTCCCCAGCATGTACCGCGATGCGCATGTGCACCGGCTCGCCCCGTTCTTCCGCACGCTGCGCTCGGCGCTACGGGCGGCGGCGCCGACGGCGACCGAACCGCGGATCGTGGTGCTGACGCCAGGCCCGTGGAGCGAGTCGGCGTTCGAGCACGCGTTCCTCGCGTCTCACCTGGGTTATCCCCTGGTCGAAGGCGCTGATCTCACGGTGCGCGAGGGCCGGGTGTGGTTGCGCTCGCTCGGGCGGCTGGAGACGGTGGACGTGATCCTGCGCCGGGTCGACAGTTCCTACTGCGACCCCCTGGAGCTGCGTTCGGAGTCCCGCCTCGGGGTGCCCGGCCTGGTGGAGGCCTGCCGGCTGGGCAACGTGTCCGTGGTGAACACGCTGGGCAGCGGGGTGCTGGAAAATCCGGGCCTGCTGCCGTTGCTGCCGCGGCTGTGCGAGCACCTGCTCGGCCAGCCGCTGGCACTGGCGTCGGTGCCGACGTGGTGGTGCGGCGAGCCGGACGGGCGGGCGTACGTGCTCGAGCGCCTGGAGACGCTGGTGGTGAAGTCAATCTCGCGCGATCCAGGCGCGCGGACCCTGCTCGGCTGGGAGCTCAGTGGCGCCCAGCGCGACGATCTGCGCCGCCGGATTGAAGCCCGCCCACACGACTGGGTCGGCCAGCAACGGCTGGACCTGGGCACGGTGCCCACACTGACCGAGGACGGGCTGGCGCCGCGCCGAGCCGTGCTGCGGGCCTTCCTGGTCGCCCGCCATGAGTCCTACGCCGCGATGCCGGGTGGTCTCGCCAGGGTCGCGGCGGCCTCCGACAGCGCCTTCGACAGCGCGTTGGGCAGCGCATTCATCGCGAACCAGACCGGAGCGCTGAGCAAGGACATCTGGGTGCTGGCCTCTGAACCGGAGGATCTCGCCGGCTTCTGGCTGCAACCCGCCGCGCCGGTCTTCTTGGAGCGCGCGATGTCCGCCCGGGCCGCCGAGAACCTGTTCTGGCTGGGCCGCTACGCGGAGCGGGCCGAGGCGATGGCCCGCCTGCTGCGCGTGGTCGGCGACCGGCGCAACGACTTCCCGGACCGGGTCAACTCCGCGGGCAGCGCGTGCCTGCGGTCACTGCTGGCCGCGGTGACGGACCTCGCCAGGACCCATCCCGGCTTGGACGCGCACACCCCTGACGTCGACCGCGAGCTGCTCGCCCTGACGATCGACGCGGGGCGTCCCGGCACGCTCGCCTTCGCGGTGCGCTGCCTGCGTGATGCGGCCTACCCGGTGCGCGACCAGCTCTCCGCCGACACCTGGCTGGTCATCGGGGCGCTGGAGCGGGAGCTGCTGGAGCCTGCCGCGGCCGGTGCCGCGCTGGCGCCGGGCACCTTGCCCCGGGTGTTGACCAGCCTGCTCGCCCTCGGTGGTCTGGCCAGTGAGGGCATGGTGCGCGACCACGGCTGGCGGTTCATGGACGCCGGGCGGCGCCTGGAGCGAGGAATCCAGGTCTGCGCGCTGCTGCGCTCCACCGTCACCGTTGCCCACGACACGGCCACCGACAGCCTGCTGTTGGAATCGGTGCTCACCGCGGCCGAGAGCATCATCACCTACCGGCGCCGCTACCGGTCGCACGCCCAGCTCGCCACTCTGCTGGACCTGCTGCTGCTTGATCCCGACAACCCTCGCTCGGTCGGCTACCAGATAAACCAGCTGAGCGAGGACGTGAGCGCGGTCGCCCGTCGAGATGGGCCCGCTCGGCTGACAGAGGCCGAGCGGCTGGTGTTGGAGACCTCGACCGCGCTGCGGCTCACGAAGCCTCCTGGCTTGGCCGAGGTCGATCACGACGGCCGGCGCCCCGGGGTCGAGGTCTTCCTGGACCATCTCATCAGCATGCTGGAGCGGGTCAGCGATGCGCTGGACGCCGCGCACTTCACTCACCTGCCCCCACAGCAGTCGCTGCTGATCCCGGACTCGCCATGACGTACCAGGTCACCCACCGCACCGAGTACCGCTACTCCTCGCCGGTGTCGTCGAGCTTCGGGG
>JBOHFJ010000491.1:0-2894 GCA_050699655.1 Pseudonocardiaceae bacterium | reverse complement strand
ACACCCCGAACGCTTCAGCCGCCGGCCCCAGCCGCCACACATGCCCGAGCAGGCGTGGATCAACCAACCCACCCAGAACGAGCCAACCCAGTAAGATCCACTGTCTCATTTGACTTGACAGCTACCGCACCGGCACACCGAGCAAGGCCAGTGCCTCCGCCAACGGGGCTACGTCCTCGACCAGAGCGCCGTCGACATGACCGCACCCGCCGGTCGCGGCTATCGCGCACGCCAGCGTGCCAGTCTCGATCTTGTCACCTGGTGCCCGCCAGCAGATTCGTCCACCGGTTCTACCGGGCCACAGACTGACCTGCTGGGCATCAAGCTGCACCTCCCAGCCTGCGGCCGACAGCGCCCGGTACAGAGCACGCAACTCAGCTGACAGATTCGCGTTGCCGATCACTACTGGCCGCGCGGCCACCACCGCGCGCAACAACGCGGCGACGGTGGCGCCGCGGCTGCGAAACGGCAGAGCGATGTGCACCGTGCCGCTTCCCGGCCAGCCGGCACCCGCACCCCGCACCATGTAACTACCGGTATCTGAGTCCACGTGGTCGCCGAACGCCTCATAGACCGTGCCCACGGTGATCTTGGGCAGATCCCGGTGTCGGAAAATTGCCCACCCGAGCAGCCGCAACATGCTCAGCATCGCCTCGACATCTGCGCAGGCCGGAACACCCCATAGCGTGACCTGCTGCTGCATGCAGGCGGCTGCAGCCAGGAGAGACAAAGCGGCGTTCTTGGAGCCGTCCACCACCGTGGTGCCGGCCAGTGGCGTGCTTCCCCGGATCTCCAGGGCAGTTGGGGCGGACGTGTCGAGGGCTGGACCACCGGTCATCCACGGCCTCCCATCAGGGCGCTGGTTGGGCCGCTCGAAACCCATTGCCGTGATCTTTCCTGCCAGCGTGCACGGTTTTTGCCAGTCGCCCACGAGCGCCGTCGCATGACGACGAGATCACTCCGCCGGTCAAGGTTATCCTCCGGTTCCGGCGGGTGTGGTCCGGGCGGGCCACGCCGGCCGAGCTGTGGGTACCCGCTGATGCTGGGCTGGCCGTGCCGTGGACCCCGGCCGGTACCGTGGAGGTGCTGGACGACTGGCTCGCTCACACTGGAGGCCCGATCAGCGTGGACCGCCGTTTGTTTCTCGGGGTCAGCGGTGGCGCATTGACCGCACCAGCCTGGGCCTATGCTGACCACCTCGCCAGCCGGGGCGGTTCGTTCGCCGCGCTGGTTGAGGGTGGGCGCATCATGACCATCACCCCCAGTATGGTGGACGCGATCGCCGCCGCCACCGCCGGGCTTCGCGATCTCGGCGGCGCCGAGGGCGGGCACCAGGACATCCTGCGCCTGGTCCACCACCACTTCACGGTTGTCGCCAGACTCCTGCGGCAGGCCAGGTTCACCACTGCGGCGGTCGCTGACCGACTGCTCGCCGAATGGGCCCAGCTGTCCCAGTTGGCCGGTACCATCGCCCACGACACCGGCGAACACGGGCTGTCCCAGCGGTATCTGACCAGCGGGTTGCACGCCGCGCACGCCGCGGGTGACCGCTCGGTGGGGGTATACCTGCTGGCTTGCATGAGCACGTGCGCCGTGAGCCGGGGTCGGTTGGCTGACGGCATCGACCTGGACCGGGCAGCCCGGGATGCGGTGGAGCTGGCCAACGCCGCGCACGAGGCGGCCCGCTCAACTCCCCCAGCGGTACGCGCACTGGCCGCTGACCGGTTCGCGTTGGCCCAGGCGGCGGCCGGGAATACCCACGGCTTCCACGCGGCTGCGGATGAGGCCCGCGCTCTGCTTGACACCCCGGGCGCGCTGGAGGGCCGCCCGCATTACCTGACCTGGTACGGGCAGGATTACTTGGAGGGCCACCTCGCCCAGGGTGCGCTCACCCTGGGCGGAATCACCTCCCGCGAAAACCACCGTCTGCTAGACGGTGCGCAGGCGACCCTCGGCCGCATCGCCACCGATCCAGCTCGCGCTCCGCGCAGCGCCGTGCTCAATGCCGCGTGGCTGGCCCGAGCGCATGTCGCGGCCGGTGACCTAGAGCGTGCGGTACCTGCCGGGCTCACCGCGCTGCGCCGGCTGACCACCGTGCGCTCCCGCCGCTGCGCGCTGGTGCTGCGCCGGCTGGAAACCGACCTCGCCGCCCTGCCACCCACCCACCGTCCAGCGGCCATCCGCTCCCTGCACGACCGCCTCCGCGCCACCCGGGCCGCCTGACCTTGAATTTCCTCACGGTGCCCTCGATCGCTGAGACCCTCGCCGGCCGGGCGGACATCGTAACCCTCTGGCCGCTGTCCCAGGGTGAGCTCCGGTCGGGTTCCGATGACTTCGTCGACCGGGCCTTCGACAGTCCCGAGCAATTACTCACCAGCCGTCACGCGCCCGTCGATCGAGCGAGCTACTTCGAGGCCCTCTGTACCGGGGGTTACCCGGCTGTCCAGCGGATGGCCGCTCGTACCAGGCGCCGATGGTTCGCCCGGTATGTCGAGACCGTGCTCGCGCGGGAGATCGAGCTGATGGCGGACATTCGCCGAGCCGGCGCGCTGACGTCGATGATTAGATATCTCGCCGCGACCACCGCCCAGGAACTCGTGGTCAGCACGACGGCGGACCGGGTCGGTATCGATCGAGGGACTGCGCAGAGCTACCTGCCGTGGCTGGAAACGGTCTTCCTGATCCACCGGGTTCCGGCCTGGAGCCGGAGCCTCACCGCGAAGGTGGTCAAGCGACCCAAGATCTACCTGACCGACACCGGTGTCGCGGCCGCCCTGCGAGCAATACTTGAAACCTGTGGATGAGAAAGATCAACGGAGGGTCGTACCCTCCCGATCATCCTGAGGTTCTCAAGCAAGATCGGCGCGGCAACGCCGGTCGGGAAGGTACGACCG
>JBOHFJ010000490.1:0-2895 GCA_050699655.1 Pseudonocardiaceae bacterium | reverse complement strand
GATCCCGGCCCAGCCGGGCACGCCTCATCTGTCACATTTCTTTGCTGATCTGGCTGAGGAATGTGATGGTGTCGGTTGTTGAGTAGGCTTTGACGCGCAGCTGGTTCATGATTGTCAGGTAGTTGTCGGTGTCACGTTTCTTGTCGAGGTAGACGGCGCTGGTGAGTTGTTCGAGGTACACGATGTCTGTTATGTCCGGTTCATTGAAATGGAGGATGGTGAAGGGGCCGCCCGCGGCGAGGTGGGTGCCGGCGCTGAACGGCACGACTTGGAGCGTGATATTAGGTAGCTCGGCGATCTCGATGAGGTGGTGGAGCTGCGCGCGCCGGGCCTGTGGGGTGCCCCAGGGTCGCCGGAGCGCCGCCTCGTCCACCACCGCCCAGTAATCGGGCGCCTCTGGTTGAGCGAGGAAGTCCTGCCGAGCCATCCGCAACGCGACGCGGCGGTCGATTTCCCGCGCGCTGGCGTGGACCTGGCACAACTCGATGATCGCGCGGGCGTTGTCCTCGGTTTGCAGCAGCCCGGGCACGAACTGGACCTCGTAGGTGCGGATCACCGAGCTTGCCTGCTCCAGTCCCAGGTAGGTCTCGAACCAGCTCGACAGGGCGTCACCGTAATCGCGCCACCAACTGGGTTCGTTGGCGTGCTGGGCCAGTCTGAGGAACGTCTCTCGTTCGTGCTGGTCGGTGACGTCGTAGAGGGTGAGCAAGTCCGTCATGTCACGCGTCTTGAAACCAACCCGCCCCAGCTCGAGACGGCTGATTTTGGCGTGCGAGGCGCGGATCGCTTCCCCAGCGGCCTCACGGGTGATTCCGCGTGCCTCACGGAGCCGGCGCAGCCGCGCGCCCAGCACTATGCGCAGGACCGTGGGCCCTCTGGGTGGCTGGATCGGGCCATGCTCCAGCTCATGGCAGTGCTGTGGCTGACATACTCCCACGACTTCATCCCCCCGGACTCTCCCGCGCGTTACGCTGATCGTGCCACAAACGGACCATCAATTGGAGCAACGCTCAACCTACGAGTGACGAACAGGGGCCATCTCCCACCACGAACGTCGTAGGATTGCGGCCATAGCCACGCTGGCCATGCCGACGAATTCACCCACCCTTCACGCTGCTCGCCATCAGTCTTGGAAGACAGCGCAAGCCCGGCGCAAGCGGCATCGATTTAGTGATCGGCTCGGGTGCGCCAGGATGAACCATGAGCTCCTGGTGGGTCCCGCCAACGTTGCGCGGGTACCGGGCATCGTGGTTGGGCGCCGATGCGCTAGCCGGTCTAACACTGGTCGCTGTCGCGGTGCCGTCGCAGATGGCCACAGCACTGCTGGCGAACCTGCCTGCGGTCGCCGGGCTCTACACCTTCGTCGCCGGTTCGCTGCTCTACGCCCTGCTCGGCACGAACCGTCACCTCTCGGTCGGGGCGGACTCCACAATCGCACCGGTGCTCGCCACCGGCGTCGCGGCCGTCGCGGCGGTGGGTACCGCCGGCTACAGCACGGTGATGGCTTTCGCCACTGTTCTCGTGGGCGCGTTGCTCATCGCCGTCGGCCTGCTGCGCCTGGGGTGGATCGCGGAGTTCCTGTCCACGCCGGTGATCACCGGGGTGCTGGCCGGCATCGCCGTCGAGATCGTGGTCCGCCAGCTCCCGCTCATCCTCGGCCTGCGCGGTGGGGGCGGCAGCACCCTCGGCCGGATCGGCGTGCTGCTCGGCCAGCTGCGCCACACGAACGGCTGGTCGGTGGGCATCGCCGCCGGAGTCCTTGCCGTGATCGTCACCGCCCAGCGCATCGATCGGAGACTCCCCGGGGCGCTGGTCGGCCTGATCCTGTCCCTCGTCGCCGTCCACGTCTTCGGTCTCGGCCACCACGGTGTGGCGATCCTCGGCCCGGTCCAGGGTGGGCTGCCACGCCCGCGGCTGCCCGCCGCGCCCTGGCCGAGGCTGGGGCAGCTGTCCGGACCGGTGCTCACCGTGGCCTTCGTGTGCATCGCGCAGACCGCGGCCACCGTGCGGGCCTCGGCGGCCGGGGCCGCGGCAACCGAGGACTTCAACCGGAATCTGATCGGCGTGGGCGCCGGCGGCATCGCCGCCGGGCTGATCGGGGGATTCGCGGTGGACGCGAGCCCGCCCAACACGGCGATCATCACGGCGTCCGGCGCCCGCTCCCAGCTCACCAATCTCGTGGCCGTCGTTGTCGTCGGGGCGGTTGTCCTGGTGGCCACCGCACCACTCGCGGAGCTGCCGCAGGCGACTCTGGGCGCCACCCTGGTGTACATCGCGACCACCCTGTTCCGGGTCGGCGAGCTGCGGACCGTCGCGCGCTTCGACCGGGTCGAGTTCGCGCTGGCCGCCGCCACCCTGCTGGTCGTGGCCCTGGTCGGCATCGAGCAGGGCGTAGCCCTGGCCATGATCCTCTCGCTGGCCGACCGGACCCGGCGCTCGGCCCGACCCCGCGACACCATCCTCGGACGTGAGCCGGACACCGACCACTGGATCCCGGTGGACCTCGGCCACCCCACCGAACAGGTTCCCGGAATTCTGGTCTACCTGATCTACGCTCCCCTCTGGTACGGCAACGCCAACTACTTCCGCTCGCGACTGCGCACCCTCGTCGACACCGCGCCCACTCCGCCGCACACGGTGGTTCTCGACGCCGACGCCATACCCGACATCGACTACACCGGACTGCAGTCGTTGCGCGATCTTGCCGCCGAACTCAGGCAACGGGGAGTGACCATCGGGATCGCCCGCGCATCACACCTCGTCCACCACAGTAAGAGTCGGCATGGGGCGCGTTTCCCGGATTTCTCCGGGGCGTTTCCCCATGCCGCTCTTCCGAACCGGACGTGCGGCTCTCACCGCATCCGGCTCTCCACAAGTCACGTAGTGGCGGCGGGT
>JBOHFJ010000489.1:0-2895 GCA_050699655.1 Pseudonocardiaceae bacterium | reverse complement strand
GTCTCACAGCACTGCCCGCGGCGAAGCCACTCCAGCGGGTCGGCGACCCGGTCGGCGACCAGCACGACAGCGTTGAGGAAGTCATCCTGCGCCACACCCCCCCACGGAGCGCTCGAGTACACCGGTGACACCCCGAGCACGGCGTCCCCCAACAGCGCGATGCAGCCGCGCAAGTACTCCAGCCGATCCCCAATGTTCGACCCGATCGACAACACAGCGGCACTCACCCCACACCGCCTTCGTCCCGGCAGCGCCGGATCGTGACGGCCACGTCGGCGAAGGGCAGCGGCAGCGGGGCGGTGGGTTTGTGCACCGTGATCTCGACGGACTGTACCCGCTGGTCGGCCAGCACGTCACTGGCGATCCGCGCGGCCACCGTCTCGATCAGGTTGCGGGGCTGCCCACCGACGATCTGGGCGATGTGGTGAGCCAACGCGCCATAGTCCAGCGTCGCGGACAGCTGATCCGTGGCCCCGGCGGGACCCAGGTCCAGCCAGACTGTCGCGTCGACGACGAACTCCTGGCCGTTCGCCCGCTCGTGTGCGTGGACCCCGTGCCGGCCATACACCCGCAACCCGGTGAGGGTGATCCGGTCGGGGTGGGTCCTCGGGCTCACCCCGACCCGCCGTCCGGGTGAACGGTGGTGCGGGCGCCGCGGCGCCACGCCGAGGCGACGGCGACGGCGTCCCGCGAGGCGGCGGCATCGTGTACCCGGACTCCCCAGACACCAGCGGCCGCGGCCAGCGCGGACACCGCGGCGGTGGCGGTGTCCCGGCCAGTACCAGTACCAGCGTTGTGGGCAGCGGCGTTGTGGGCAGCGGCCAGCAGGGTACCCAGGAACCGTTTGCGGGAGGCCCCGAGCAGCACCGGGAACCCCAGCTCGGTCAGCGCGTGCAGGTGGCCCAGCAGCGCCCAGTTGTGCTCCGCCGTCTTGGCGAAGCCGAGCCCGGGATCCAGCACCAACGCACCGGGATCCACCCCGGCGAGCACCGCGGCGTCCACCCGGGCCACCAGCTCGGCGCGTACCTCGGTGACCACACACCGGTAGCTGGCCAGCTCGTCCATTCCCGCGCTGTGCCCGCGCCAGTGCATGAGAATCCAGGGCACCCGGGCGCGGGCCATCATCGGCGCCATCGCGGGATCGGCCAGGCCGCCCGAGACGTCGTTGACCATGATCGCGCCGGCTTCCAGGGCCGCCTCGGCGACCGCCGCGCGGGTGGTGTCCACGCTGCACGGCACACCGCGCCCGGTCAGCTCGCGCAGGATCGGGAGCACTCGGGCGACCTCGGTGCGGGCATCGACGCGGTGCGCCCCGGGGCGGGTGGACTCGCCCCCAATGTCGATCAGGTCGGCTCCGTGAGCGCGCAGCGCCAGGCCATGGGCCACCGCGTCATCGCGGTCCAGGTATCGCCCACCATCGCTGAAGGAGTCGGGGGTGACGTTGAGGATGCCGATCACCACGCAGCGGTCCGGGGTGGGCAGGGCCGGGTGCACACTCACCTCCGCGTCATCAGGTGCAGCACCTCGGCGCGGGAGGAGGCGCTGGTCTTGAACAACCCCCGTACCGCCGAGGTGGTGGTGGTCGATCCTGGTTTGCGCACGCCGCGCATCGCCATGCACAGGTGCTCGGCCTCGATCACCACGATCACCCCTCTCGGCTGCAGCCGGCGCACCAGCGCGTCGGCGACCTGCGAGGTGAGCCGCTCCTGGACCTGTGGGCGCTTCGCGTAGAGGTCAACCAGGCGGACCAGCTTGGACAGGCCGGTGACCCGGCCCGCCGCGTTCGGGATGTACCCCACGTGCGCCATGCCGTGAAACGGCACCAAGTGGTGCTCGCACTGGCTGTACATCGGGATGTCCCTGACCAACACGAGCTCGTCGTGCCCCTCGTCGAAGGTCCGTTCCAGCACCAGGTCGGGGTTCAGGAACAGGCCGGCGAACATCTCCCGGTAAGCCCGCGCGACCCGGGCCGGAGTGTCGCGTAGACCTTCCCGATCCGGGTCTTCTCCGCAGGCGATCAAGAGTTCCCGCACCGCCGCCTCGGCTCGGGCGTGGTCGAAGACTCGGTGCGAAGCCACACCGAACCTCGGTTCAGTCGGCAGGTGACTGGTTGTCTGATGGCTGGGTGGGGGGTCGCTGGTCGTGGGGGGGAGTCTCCCTCGGCGGCCGACGACCGCCCGGTGGGGCGGGCCGCCAGGACGGATTGGGTGGTTCGGTGGCCGGGCGCCATCCCGGCGGTGCGTCATAGTTCGGCGGACCAGACTCCAGCGGGCCGTTGCTCCTGACCGGTCCCTGCGGAGCACCCGAGGGCGGCGGCATGGGGCCGTTCGGGGGCAGGGGGTAGGGCTGGGAATACGAGGGGAATCCGACCTGCGTGGGGCCCGGGGTGGGCTGCCCGGGTGCCGGGCGTCCAGGCGGGCCACCATTTGCCGCGCTGGCTGGGTAGCCCGGATGCGGTCCCGTGCCGTTGGGACCGGGTGGGGTGTGTGGCGGGCGGCCCGGCAGGTCATCGCCGCCCGGCACTACCCCCACCGGTGAGGGCCGGGGTTCCTGCTGGATCGGAGGCCATGGTTCACCGCGCTCCTTGGCCAGCTCGCCGGCCGTCTTAATCGGCGGCTTGTCTGAAGGGGTGCGCCCGCCGAAGTCGTTGAACGCCGTGATCCGCGGGCGTTTCACGACCCGGCTGAAGACTCGCTGCAAATCCTTGCGATGCAGCGTTTCCCGCTCCAGCAGCTCGACGACGAGATCGTCGAGGACGTCTCGATAGGTGTTGAGGATGTCCCACGCCTCGGTGTGCGCGGCCTCAATGAGTGCCCGCACCTCCTCGTCGATCTCGTGCGCGATTTCCAGGGAGTAGTCCGGCTGCCGGCCCGCGGAACGGCCGAGGAACAGGTC
>JBOHFJ010000488.1:0-2903 GCA_050699655.1 Pseudonocardiaceae bacterium | reverse complement strand
GGGCTGTCCCTGCTGGACTGGGCCGACTGGGGACTGGCGCCCCGGGGCAACGACGCGGCCTGCCTGTGGGGCAGCGCCCTGGCCGTCCCCGACACCGCTGACCGGGTGCACGCCGAGTTCCGCGACGACCTCGACCGCCGCTCGGGGAAGATCGCGCGACTGTGGGTCTGCGGCAACATCCTGCGCCTGGCCGACACGCGCGCCGACGCCCGCGACCTCGCCGAGCCGGCCAGGGCCGCCGCCGACCAGCTCGTCAACGACCTGAAATAGCCCTGAGATAGCCCTGAGAGGAGGTGACCAGATGGGCGAGCACACGGAACTGGACATCACCATGGACCACCGGCTCGTTCAGCACGTCGAGAAGGCCCTCGGCTGGGACGGCCCTCAACCCTTGGGCACCAAGTTCGCCTTCGGACACATGCCCGACCCCAGTCTCTGCGAGCGGCTGCTCAACCCGCGCAAGCTGCTCAGCCTCATCCTGCGCCGCAGCCTCACCCACCCGCAGCTGCGCTGCCTGCAACACGGCAAAGACCTGCACCCCACCGCCTACCTGACTGCCACCACAACCAGCCGGGGTCAGCGCATCCCGGTCGCGGACATGCGCCGGCTGGGCTGCCTGCTGCGCGAGGGCTGCACACTGGTCCTCGACGACGTCGGCCCGCTGGACGCCACACTGGAGCTCGCCTGCCGCGCCCTGAGCTGGTGGGCCGGCGAGACCACCCGCGTCAACGCCTACCTCACCACCCAAGACGCCAGCGGCTGGGGCCGGCACTGGGACTCCCACGACGTGCTCTGCGTCCAACTCGCCGGCGAGAAGAGCTGGGAGGTACGCGGAGCCGCCCGTCCCGCACCCATGGAACGCGACGCGGCCCCGAACCTGGAGCCCAGCACCGAACCCGTGTGGTCGGGCACCATGCGCGCGGGCGACGTCATGCACATCCCGCGCGGCTGGTGGCACCAGGCCACCAGGACCGGCAAAGGCGGCGGGTTCAGCCTGCACGCCACCTTCGGGCTCACCAGGCGCACCGGCGTCGACTGGCTGGCATGGGTCGCCGACCAAGCCCGTGCCGACGAGCTGTTCCGCCGCGACCTCGACCAGCACAGCACCCCAGACGACCGGGACGCCCAGCAGCGGGAACTCGCCGCGGCAGCCGCCCGGCTGGTCCAGACACTCTGCCCCTCCGACTATCTCACCACCCGTGAGCGCGAGTGTCCCAGCGGCAGGCAGGTGGCGACCTTCGGCGTCTTCGGCCCCCCAGACGCCGTGACCTGCGTGACCGACTTCCCACCCCAACTGGAAACCCACGACGGGAAAACCATCATCCTGGCCGCAGGCAAGAAAATCACCGTCCCCACCGAAGCGCTACCCGCGCTGCGCCCCTTGCTGAGCGGACAACCGGCCGACATCCACGAGATCACCACGGCGACCAGCGTTGACGCCGCCGCCCTGGCCGACGCCCTGATCGCGGAGGGAATCTGCACCGAGGTCACCCCCGACCTCGCCGAAGGCTACGCGGGCATGCTCACCCACGGCAGACGCTAGGGGCGCATGCGGGCGATCAAGCCGGTGTCGTAGCGGCCTGAGACGAATTCGGGGTGCTCCAGCAGCTCGGCGTGGAAGGGCAGGTTGCACTTCGGCCCGACCACGGTGAACTCGGCGACCGCCACCCGGGCCCGGGCCAGCGCCTGCTCCCGGTCCCGGCCGTGCACCACCAGCTTGGCCAGCAGCGAGTCATAGAACGGCGTCACTGTGGTGCCCGCCGCGTACCCGGCGTCCACCCGCACTCCGTCCCCGGTCGGTTCCACCCACTCGGTGACCGGCCCCGGGCCGGGCAGGAACCGCTTCGGGTCCTCAGCGTTGACCCGCAGCTCGATCGCGTGCCCGGCGGGAGCGTCGAGGTCGAAACCGGGGTCGGCCCCCTCGGCGATGCGCAGCTGGGCGACCACCAGGTCCACGCCATAACGCAATTCGGTGACCGGATGCTCCACTTGCAGCCGGGTGTTCATCTCCAGGAAGAAGAACTCCCCGCTGTCCTGGTCAAGCAGGAACTCCACCGTTCCCGCGTTGCGGTAGTCCACCGTGGCGGCGGCCAGCGCGGCGGCCCGCTCCATCCGGCGGCGCAGCTCCGGCCCGAGCGCGGGCGACGGGCTCTCCTCGGCGAGCTTCTGGTGCCGCCGCTGCACCGAGCAGTCCCGCTCCCCCAGCGTGACCACCCGGCCGTCAGCCAACCCGAGAACCTGCACCTCGACGTGCCGCACCCGGGGGAAGTACCGCTCGACGAACAGCCGTGAGTCACCGAAGAGCCGCTGAGCGAACGCGCTGACCCTGGCGTACTCGGCGCGCACCGCCGCAGCGTCGGCGGCGACCGCCATCCCCATCCCGCCTCCCCCGGCGGCGGCCTTGAGCATCACCGGGAAGCCGATCTTCTCAGCGTCCGCGACCGCGGCATCCTCCGTGACCACCGCGCCAGTCGAGCCGGGCGCCACCGGCACCCCGGCGACGGCCACGATCTCCCGAGCGGCCACCTTGTCCCCCATCGCGGAGATCGCCTTGACGCTGGGGCCGACCCACACCAGGCCGGCGTCGCACACGGCCTGGGCGAACCCGGCATCCTCGGACAGGAACCCGTAGCCGGGGTGCACCGCAGCCACCCGGGCCCGGCGGGCGGCGTCGAGTAGCTGGTGGGCGTCCCGGTAGGCCTGCGCGGGTGGCCCGGTCAGCTCGAGCGCCTCGTCGGCCTCGGCGACGAAGGGCAGCTCGGCGTCCACCGAGGAGTGCACCGCGACGGTCCGTATCCCCAGGCTCCGCGCGGAGCGGATGACCCGCCGCGCGATCTCACCCCGGTTGGCGACCAACACCGATTCCACCACGCACCCCTCTCGTCGCGACGTCGCGACGGTAC
>JBOHFJ010000487.1:0-2909 GCA_050699655.1 Pseudonocardiaceae bacterium | reverse complement strand
GCACTGTAGATGCGATCTTGAAACGACCCTGGGCCAACACGGCGGTGGGGCATGGCAGCAGGACGGTGCTGAGCAAGATTCCGAGGTTGGCCCAACTAAGGGCCCGGTCGAGGTAACGGATCCGGTGGCCCAGATGAGCACCTCGGTGCCCTCGGGCGCCGCGGTGAGCGGAGCTGGCCTGCCTAGCGCAGGTCCTGAACAAGCTCGCCGATGACTGACAGGGAAAGCGGAGAACACCGTGAACTCCCCGCACGTGGCCGAGGAGACGGTCACGACCATGGTCAGTGGACAATCACGGTGCGGAACGCGAGCACAACCATCCCCCGCAAGAACTCCTTGGCGTGTCCGTCATGACGAACCACCTGTGGTAGAGGTGATTTCATGGATTACGTTCCGTTCGGTACCACTGGGCTCCAGGTCTCGCGCATCTGTCTCGGATGCATGAGCTACGGCGAGCCCGGCCGCGGCGCCCACCCCTGGTCGCTCGGCGAGGAGGCGGCTGAGCCGTTCTTCCGCCAAGCGCTGGACGCCGGCATCAACTTCTTTGACACCGCCAACGTCTACTCGGCCGGCAGCAGCGAGGAGATCACCGGCCGGACCCTCCTGTCGATGGCCCCCCGAGAAGAGATCGTCATCGCCACCAAGGTCCACGGGCGCATGCGGCCTGGGCCCAATGGCCAGGGCCTGTCCCGCAAGGCCATCCTCGCTGAGATCGACAACAGCCTGTCCCGCCTCGGCACTGACTACGTCGACCTCTATCAGATCCACCGCTGGGACTACGACACGCCGATCGAAGAGACCCTCGAAGCCCTCCACGACGTCGTCAAGGCTGGCAAGGCCCGCTACATCGGCGCGTCATCAATGCACTCCTGGCAGTTCGCCCAGGCTCTCTACACCGCCGAGCGCAACGGCTGGACCCGCTTTGTGAGCATGCAGAACCACTACAACCTCCTGTACCGGGAGGAAGAGCGTGAGATGCTCCCGCTCTGCGCCGACCAGGGCGTCGGGGTCATCCCGTGGAGTCCCCTGGCTCGAGGCCGGCTGACTCGCCCATGGGCAGAGCAGACCACACGCTCGGAGAGCGACGAGTTCGGCCGCTCCCTTTACGGCAACGCGGAGCAGTCCATCGTCAACGCGGTCATCGGCGTGGCCGCCAAACGGGGGGTCGCTCCCGCTCAGGTCGCGCTCGCCTGGCTGCTGGGTAA
Source organism: Pseudonocardiaceae bacterium (assembly GCA_050699655.1). Taxonomy (GTDB): domain Bacteria; phylum Actinomycetota; class Actinomycetes; order Mycobacteriales; family Pseudonocardiaceae. The sequence goes on along the minus strand of JBOHFJ010000487.1, from coordinate 1,704 downwards.
GCCCGGGATTGACGCGCCCATCGTGGGGGCGACCAAGAGCCACCACCTCCACGACGCCGTCGCCGCCGTTGACCTCCGCCTCGACGACGCGGAAGTCGAGTCGCTGGAGAAAAACTACCAGCCACGCGCCGTGGCCGGGTTCAGCTGAGGTCAGCTCAGGCTGGCACCTCAAGGAAGGTGACCCGCAGCGGCAGTGCCTGTCGGGGCGGCTCCTCCAGATCGGTCTCCTACCCAGTTCGGCGCTGGAACTCGTTTGCCGGGTATCCTAGCCGCGACAAATCAGAGTAATTCTTTTGCCTCGCGGCCCGCAGTTCGAGCAATTGCCGAGAAAGAGAAAGTTGCGCTGCCGCTTGCCGTCTCGCTCGCACCTCCAGTCGCCACTGGCTGAGTCTCCACCCCAGGAACACGCCTACAATCACCAAAACGGACGCCATCAGGACGCTCGGTTCCCAAGTCATCTCTGCTCCTCCTAGCCTTCAAAGGCGCCCCCTCTGGACACCAGGTTGTCCTTGACGGCTCGGCGCCCGCCCCGAGAAAGCCGACCGTGAAGGTGGCACTCAGCTACCCCCGTTCACCTCGCGATAAACCCGGTCCCCACCGACAATGGCTGGGTCACCCACCGGACCCCGCTCGTTGACACACGGTACGGGAAACCCGAGCCGCAAGGTTCCCGAACGGACCATTGGGGTGATCATCCGTGCGGTCCAGCGGCCGGTGCACCGTCATCGGAGATTTCATCGAGGTTTACTCCCGTGTGAGACGGGGTATTGACAGCAACCGAATGGTCACTTGGTGTCCGGTGTGGGCGCGGGGCCGTCAAAGGAGGATTCGGCGTCCCTCCGGGTGCCACCACAGCTGGAGAAGGGAGCTGGTGATGGTGCTATTACCTGGCACGCTGAGCAGGGCAGGACCGTTGTCATCCGACATCCTGGATCTGCGGGTGGCCGAGCATGGTCCCGACGTTCGTGTGGTCACCGTAGGAGGTGAGATCGACGCGCTGGCCGCGCCGGAACTGGCCGCTTTTCTGACCGCGCAGCTGGGCGTTGCCCGGGTTGTGGTGGTGGACCTTGACGGTGTGCGGTTCCTGGGGCCTGTCGGGCTGTCCGCGCTGATCGAGGCGAACGAGCTCGCTACCCGAGAAGACCGCGACCTGCGGTTGGTGTGCCGCTCCCAGACCGCGAACGAGGCACTGGATGCCATCGGAGTGCGGGAGCGCTTCACCTTCGCCGACAACATGCCGGACGCTCTGAAGGATCTCCCTAGCGGGTGTGGCGCCCGAAGAGTGGACCTTCCCAGTGGTGGGCGGTGAGCTGTGACCTTCCGAGCGTCAACAGAGCCGACCGAGGTACGGGGCCCGCGGGTGCGGCGGCGTCGCCGCGCGCGGCCGAGCTGGTGGAAATCACTGCTCCAGCGGAGCGTGACCGAGGCAATAACGGTGTGGCAGGTGGCGCGTCGTCTGGAGCGTGAGGCCGCTTGGGCCGAGAAGGAGAAGTGCCAGCGCGCGCTGGTGCTACGCCTGCGGGGCCAGCTGCCCATTGAGCGCGTCGCGGTCCCCATCACCCGAGGCACGGTGTCCTACTCGGCCCACTTCGCCAAAAAGTTCCGCTCGCCCGCTTCCCAGCGAAAAGTCTGGCCTTAAGGAGCTAAGGAGCTGTGATCCTCGGTCGTTGGTGGGTGGGCCGTGACAGCATCTCTGTCACGGCC
>JBOHFJ010000486.1:0-2919 GCA_050699655.1 Pseudonocardiaceae bacterium | reverse complement strand
CGGTATAGTTTACCTGGCCAGTATATTTCACCGCGTTCGACCTGTCCGATATAGTTCGCGCTGGCCTCTGTCTCCTTCTTTTTGTAGTTGTCATAAATGTAGGCGTTGACCAGCTCGGCGAGCTCCTCCCGGGTCAGGCAGTAGTCTGGGTGGGTGGGCGATTCGGTGTTTTCCCGCGCATCCTTGAACTGATCATTTGTCGTGGCCAAGGCCCCGTCTCCCTGTCATGTGACGTTGGTTTGCTGAGCGCTGGTGTGGGCACTAAGCATGTCTTGCGTTTCGTGTCCAGAGGTGTACCACGTGGCGTGTTCGGGTAACGAGGTCAGCTCGGGGGCCGGTGCGGCGGGAAGACGCAGAGGGCGGTGGTGGCGTCGTCGCTGGTTTTGTGGCGGGGCCAGCGCTCGCCGAGGGGGTCGCTGGCTTCGTCGGCGGCGACTTGGTGACACTTCCTTCATGGCGCCTCGGGTAGTCCGTTCAGGGGAGCTGGGTGGCCAGTGTGGGGGGAGGTCGGGCAGGCTGGTGTCAAGATCGGGTCGGGAGGGGAAGGGTTGGTGCGGCAGTGGGAGGGTGGTCCTGTCGGTGGCGCTGGCCCGGTGGCGTTCGCGCGGTTCCCGTTGAGCGCGCGGGGTGACTGCCCGTCGGCGCGGGTGGGGTCGGTGACGGTGGGGGCGCGGCCGTTGGCTGCCGCTTTCGCGGTCGCGCCGGTTCGGGCCAGGCACAGGAAGACGCGGACGCATGGGGTGGAGACGAAGGCAACCTGCAACATCCTTGACGGCACCGACGAGCCGGACACCATTGATGAGCCGTATGAGGACGAGGAGTAAGGCGGGCACCCGTTATCTCGACTGTCCTGGTGTTGACGAACGAGAGTGACACCACCGCGGGCATGGTTATTGAGGCGTTGGTGCGGCGCGGCGCCGCGGTGGCCCGGCTCGACACGGGGGATTTCCCGCGGCGCTGGTCGGTGACGGCGCGGATCGACTCGGCCGGGGTGTGGCGGGGTGGCCTGGTCGGCCCGGATGTCCAGGTGGATCTGGAACGGGTGGGGGCGGTTTATTACCGCAGGCCCAGCCGGTATCGGATGGGTGCGGGCTTGTCGGTCGGGGACCGTCGGTTCGCTGAGGCGGAAGCGCATCACGGGGTGGGGGGCTTGTTGTCCTGCCTGCCGTGCCGGTGGGTGTCGCATCCGGGCAGGATCGCCGATGCCTCGGCTAAGCCGGGGCAGTTGCGGTTGGCGGCGGCGTGTGGTCTGCGCGTGCCGGAGACGTTGATCAGCAGCTCGCCGGACCAGGTTCGGGAGTTCCTCGCCGCGCTCGATGCCCCGGTGGTGTACAAGCCGATGTCACCGGGGGCGCTGCGGGAACCGGGTCACCCGGGTGTGGTGTACGCGACGCTGCTCGAGCCGGCCACGGTCGAGCGGTGGTGGGACGCGGAGGCGATCGAGGTGACGGCGCATCAGTTCCAGCGCTACATCGCGGACAAGGACGTCGACCTGCGGGTCACCGCCGTGGGTGAGTGCCTGTTCCCGGTGGCGATCCGGGCCCGGAGCGCCGCGGCGCGGGTGGACTGGCGCCGCGACTACGGCGGTCTCGACTACGAGCTCACCGAGCTGCCCGAGGATGTCGCCGCCGGGTTGCGTGCCTATCTCAAGGCGGCTGACCTGGCGTTCGCCGCGTTTGACCTGGTTCGCGCCACGACCGGTGAGCACTACTTCCTGGAAGCCAACGCCAACGGTGAGTGGGGGTGGCTCACCGATGTCGTGGAGGTTCCCATCGCTGCGGCGATGGCCGAGCTCCTCCTCCTGGGCGAGGGCCCCTCGTGACGACCACGGCGCCGCTCGTGACCGGCACCGAGTGGCGGGCCCACGCCGCCGCACTGGCCGACACCCTCGCTGAGGAGCGGGTGACCGATCCCGGGTGGGCGCGGGTGTTCGCCGCGGTGCCCCGCCACGTGTTCATCCCGCGCTTCTTCCACCGGGACGCCACCGGGGCACTGGTCGCGATCGACGGTAGTGATCCGGCGCGACGCGCCCAGTGGCTGGAGGCGGTGTACTCCGACACCGCGTTGACCACCCAGCTGGGTCAGATCGACCCCGGCAACACTCTGCTCCCGCTGAGCGTCTCGGCCAGCTCCTCGACCAAACCCAGCCTCATGGCCCGGATGCTCACTGACTTGCGCGCCCGTCCTGGCCACCGGGTGTTGGAGATCGGCACCGGCACCGGGTACAACACCGCCCTGCTCTGCCACCAGTTGGGTGACCGGGACATCTTCTCCCTCGACATTCACCCCGGGCTCCTCACCACCGCCCACACCCGACTGGCCAGCCTGGGCTACCACCCGCACCTGGCGTGCCTTGATGGAGCCTACGGGTGGGCCGCGCACGCCCCTTACGACCGGATCATCGCCACCTGCGGGATCTCCACCATCCCTTACCCCTGGGTCGCCCACACCCGGCCCGGCGGGCTGATCCTCACCGAGGCCCTCGCCGGGGGCGGCGGCATGCTGGTTCGCCTCACCGTCGCCGACGACGGCACCGCCCACGGGCATTTCCTGGACTATCCCGGCCTGTTCATGACCCTGCGCCACACACCCGAGCGGATACCCCGCCCCGCCGAGCTGCCACCCGAGCACCTGCACGGCGCCCGCCATACCCAGACCACACTCGACCCCGCCGTGCTGACCGACCCGGCGTTCGCCTTCTTCTGCCAGCTGCACCTCGGCTCCGGCCGCAGCGGCCACCGCCTCATCAACACCACCACCAAGGCCACCGTCGTCGCCCACGACGGCTCCTGGGCGGAAACCACCACCAGTGAGCGCGAACCCCGAGGCTTTCTCGTCACCTTCGATGGCACCCACAACCCCTGGGACACCATCGAAACCGCCCACCACACCTGGATCCGACTCGGCCAACCCCCACCC
>JBOHFJ010000485.1:0-2919 GCA_050699655.1 Pseudonocardiaceae bacterium | reverse complement strand
GCACTGATCACCGCCGATGTGCTCCCGGTACCACATCCAGGCTTCGGGGTTGATCGGCTCCCCCACGCTGCCCAGCAACCGCAGCGACGACAGGTCGTAGCGCTCCGGGATCTCCTTGCCCCACTTCATGAAGGTGCGGATCAGAGTCGGTGCGGTGTAGTAGGTCGTGACGCCGTAGCGCTGCACGATCTCCCAGTGCCGGCCCTGGTGCGGGGTGTTCGGGGTGCCCTCGTAGATGATCGACGTCGCCCGGTTGGCCAGCGGCCCGTAGACGATGTAGCTGTGCCCGGTGACCCAGCCGATGTCGGCGGTGCACCAGTAGACGTCCTCACCGGGCTTGTGGTCGAACACGACGTGGTGGGTGTACGCGCACTGGGTGAGGTAACCGCCGGTGGTGTGCAGGATGCCCTTGGGTTTTCCGGTGGTGCCCGAGGTGTAGAGGATGAACAGCGGGTGCTCGCTGTCGAACGCCTCGCAGGTGTGCTGGTCAGGCTGGTGATCCACCAGCTCGTGCCACCACAGGTCACGGCCTTGCACCCAGTCGATGTCGATGGCGGTGCGCTTGACCACTAGGACGTGGCGCACCGTCGGGGTGTCCCGCAGCGCCTCGTCGGCGTTGGCCTTCAACGGGCCGGCGGTGCCCCGCCGGTACTGGCCATCAGCGGTGATCACCAGCTTGGCTTGCGCGTCGTTGACCCGCTGGCGCAGCGCCGCGGCGGAGAAGCCACCGAACACCACGCTGTGCGGCAGGCCCAGCCGGGCGCAGGCGAGCATGGCGAAGACCGCCTCGGGGATCATCGGCAGCTGGATGGCCACCCGGTCCCCGGCTTCCAGACCCAGCGAGCGCAACGCGTTGGCCGTCTTGCACACCTCGCGCTGCAGGTCGGCGTAGGTGATGGTGCGGGTGTCGCCCGGCTCGCCCTCCCAGTAGAAGGCCACCTGGCCGCCGTGGCCAGCCTCGACATGGCGGTCCACGCAGTTGTAGGCGACGTTGAGTGTGCCGCCGACGAACCACTTGGCGAACGGCGCGCCCGACCAGTCGAGAACCTGGTCGAAGCCGGTGTGCCAGTGCAGCCGGCGGGCCTGCTCCGCCCAGAAGGCCTCCGGGTCAGCCTCGGCGTGCTCGTAGAGCGCGGCGGTAGCGTTCGCCCGCGCGGCGAACGCCTCGCTTGGGGGGAACACCCGGCTCTCGGTGAGCAGGTTGTCGAGTCGCTGGCTCGCGTCACCCATCGCGGGAAGGCCTCCTCGTGTCGTATTAGTCACGTTCTGCCCCCAACGATACCTAGATTAGCCCCTCCGAGCTACCTATTGGGTGACGAGACATGAGAAAACGTTGAGCATTCACCTTCGCGCACGCGGGTGACGAGCGCAACGAAGGCGTGGTCCGGGTCCTTGACCAGCGCGTGGATCGTGCACACCACCGGGCAGGGCCACGGTGACGAGCAGGTCCGGCAGGCCCCCGAGGATGACATCTCGTGCTCGATCAGCAGCCCGCGGATGACGCCCACCAGGTCGGGGATCAGCTTGCGGGCGTGGTCGATGTCCTCGTTGGTCCAGTCGGCGAACGTGCACGCCAGGCCTTCCGCCTCGCCCAGATGCTCGTAGAGATCGGCGGCCAGCAGCTCGAGTGCGTCAGCGACGGCTGGTGACAGCGTGTCCATAGCGGTTGCCCTCCAAAGAAGTCCGGCGAGGTATTCTGCTCGCTCGCGATAAGGAGAACAGATTGCCCTCAGGGCACGCAATACTCGCTTCAGTGACACAAAGGATGTCGGTGCGGAATCTGTCGGACTGTGGGTTTAAGGTCGTGCCGGGAGGTCACCATGGACGACATCGAACCGACGATCCGCAGCCGCGAGCTCGGCGACGGACTGCGCGCGGCCATGAAGCGCGCCGACCTGACCGGGAAGCAGATCGCGGAGCTACTCGCCTGGTCCGCGCCCCTGCTGTCCCGGATCCTGGCCGGCAAGCGTAACGCCTCCGCGTTGCAGGTGTCGGCGTTCCTGGCGGTGTGCCGGGTGACCGGCACCGAGCGCGACCGGTTGATCGAGCTGTGCCACGAGCAGCACACCCCCGGTTGGTGGCAGCAACACGGTTCTCGGCTCCCGGAGCAGCTCGTGACGCTGCTGGACCACGAGAGCAAGGCGGTGGCGGTCCGCAGCTTCGAGTCGACCACGGTACCGGGCCTGCTGCAGACTGGCGGCTACGCCCGGGCCCTGATCCACGAGGCCGGGACGGTACCGGCGGAGGAGGTCGACGGCCGGGTGGCCGCCCGGCTGGGCCGCCAGTGCCTGTTCAGCCGGGAGCACCCGGCGCGCTTCACCTTCTACCTGCACGAGTTCGCGCTGCGGCTGCCGGTCGGCGGCGCCAGCGTGATGTCCGAGCAGCTGCGCCACCTGCTGCGGATGTCGATCCGCCCCTACCTCACGATGCGGGTGGTGCCGGCGGCGCACGGTGGGCATGCCGCGATCAGCGGGTCGTTCGTTGTGATGGAGTTCGCCGAGTTCAAGCCGGTGGCCTTCCTGGAGAACGAGACCTCGTGCCTGTTCCTGGAGCGGCCGGAGGAGACCGCCGCCTACCAGAACATCCTGCGGGCACTGGCGAAGACCGCGCTGGGCGAGGAAGAATCGAGAGAGCTGATTGCCCACCTGGCAACCGAGCTCGCTGCGGATCGAGAGGACCAGGATGACCGCGCCTGAGCCGGACGGGATTGTCTGGCGCACCAGCAGCTACAGCAACCCCCACTTTAACTGCGTCGAGGTCGGCTGGCGAACCAGCAGCCACAGCAACACCAACTTTGCCTGCGTCGAGGTCGCGCCCGGCCCGGACGCCGTGCTGGTCCGCGACTCCAAGAACCGCACCGGCCCCGCCCTGTCCGTCCCCCCCACCACCTGGCAAACCTTCCTCACCACCCTCCTCTAC